>NZ_JBYISM010000023.1:0-139222 GCF_057708605.1 Nocardia sp. bgisy118
GGACCCGGGTACCCCACCCACCGGAACGGTCCCTCTTCTTCTCGCACATGATCACCCGAAGGACTCGTGATGTCCGACCTTGTTTC
Source organism: Nocardia sp. bgisy118 (assembly GCF_057708605.1). Lineage (NCBI taxonomy): Bacteria > Bacillati > Actinomycetota > Actinomycetes > Mycobacteriales > Nocardiaceae > Nocardia > Nocardia sp. bgisy118. The sequence continues at coordinate 87 of NZ_JBYISM010000023.1, forward strand.
CCGCACCCTCCGTAGACCTTTGCTCATCCTGTTCGTCCTGGCCGCCACGATCGCCGCCGCGCTGGGAGTCACCGCGGCGCTGCCCGACGACTCCCCGGCCGCGCAGCCCGTCACCTCCGACCCCAGCGGCCCGTTGGTCGCACAGATCACCCAGACGCAGCAACAGCTCGATCGAGTGCCCGGCAACGCGATCGGCTGGGCCGGACTCGGCGCAGCCTATGTCGAGCTGGCCCGAGTGACCGGCGATCCCGAGAACTATGGCCAGGCGCAGCGGGCGCTGGATCGATCGCTGGAGCTGAAGCCCGAAGGCAATGCCGAAGCGCTGAGCGGACTCGGTGCGCTCGCCAACGCCCGGCACGACTTCATCGCCGCGCGCGGCTACGCAGAACAAGCTCTCGCGCTGCGACCGGACAGTGCGGACGTCTACGGCGTCCTGATCGATGCGCTGACCCAACTCGGCGAGGCCGACGCCGCGAGCGCGGCCGTGCAGCGGATGCTCGACCTGCGTCCCGGCGTTCCGTCGTTCACCCGCGCCGCCTACGACCTCGAACTGCGCGGTCGCACCGACGAGGCCCGGCAGGCGCTGCAGATGGCGCTCGACGCGGCGAACACCGCCGACCAGATCGCTTTCTGCCGCTACCACCTCGGCGAGCTCGCGTTCCACACCGGAAACCTCGATGAGGCCGAAAGCCATTACCGCTCCGGTCTTCTGGCGAACCCGGCGAACGCGGCGCTGCAACAGGGCATGGCCAAGACGTACGCCGCCCGCGGCGATCTCGACCGGGCCATCGCCGAGTACACGGCACTGACCGACCGCGCGCCACTGCCGGAGTACTTGATCGAGTTCGGCGAGTTGTTGGAGGCCGCGGGCAGGCCCGACGAGGCAGCCGTCCGGTATCGGGAGGTCTCCGACCAGTTCCGCAGGCTCGAAGAGCAGGGAGCCACCGAGTACGTGGACGCCGCTCAACTCGCCGCGGAACACGGTGACCCGGCCGAGGCGGTGCGGCTGGCGCAGCTGGAGTTCGGCCGCAGGCAGAGCGTCATCACCTCCGATGTGCTCGCCTGGTCGCTGCACAAGGCGGGGCGTGATGCCGAAGCGATCGTCTACGCCGACCGAGCGGCATCGCTGGGCTGGCGCAGCGCCACTCTCGCCTACCATCGCGGCATGATCCTCGCGGCGCTGGGCGAGGCCGATCAGGCCGCCGCCGCACTGTCCGATGCATTGCGGACGAACCCGTACTTCTCGCCCTTGCACACTCCGCGGGCCCGACAGGCCCTCGACGCGCTCGGCGCCCGATGAATCGATAGGGACACGCCCGCGTCGACCGGTCCGCCGGATCGACGCGGGCCACTGTCGATGTGATTCGGGCTGATCCGGCCCGCGATACGGTAGGAGGGTGTCCGACTCCTCCCCCCGTCTCGACACCGGAAACGAGTACCGGGGATCAGCTCGCTCGGGCGGTGTACCAGCCGCGTCCATCCGGGTCACCGAAGTCCTGGCCGCTCTGTCACTGACCACTGACCTAGCGACCGGAGCGCCGTTCGAGAAGGGACTGGCAACCTGCCTGCTGGCGACCGCGCTCGCGGAGCGGATCGGTCTCGATCAGGCCGACCGGCGCATCGTCTTCCATGCCGCCCTGCTCGGTGCGGTCGGGTGCACCAGCCGAGCGTCGGAGAACGCCGAGGCGTTCGCCGACGACATAGCTTTCCAGCGGGCCTACCACGTGATCGACAGCAGCGACGCACCGGTCTTCGCCGCGCAGCTCGAGCAGTTCGGCTCCTGGGCTCCCGGGGTCCAGCCGCTGGTCCGGGAGCGGTTCGCCACGACGACGCCCGCGCAGAAATCCGCGGCGGTCCGCTCGGTGTGCGAGGTCAGCCGAGCGCTCGGACCGCGGCTCGGGCTGCCGGACGCGGCCGTGGTCGCGCTGACCGAGGTCAAGGAACGCTGGGACGGTCTCGGCGCGCCCGAACGGCTTCGGGGAGAGGAGATCTCGCTGGCGGGGCGCATCGTGCACGTCGCCGAGCAGGCGGTCCTCGCCGCGATGGGCCGGGGACGCCGCGGTGCGGTGGACGAGCTACGGCGCCGCGCGGGCGGGCATCTCGACCCGGAGGTAGTGGACTCGTTCGCCGCCGACGAGGTGTGGGACTGCCTCGACGTTCCGGACGTGCTGGCCGCGGTCATGCACGCCGAGCCGGGGATTCCGCTGTACATCCGGCCTGCCGAACGGCTGGAGCTGTGCCTCGCGCTCGCCATCGTGGTCGACCTGAAAGGTCGCTGGCTGCTGGGGCATTCGGCGCACGTGGCCGATCTCGCGTGCGGCGCGGCCAGGTTGTCCGGGATGGGTGCGGGCGATCTCGACACCCTCCGCGCCGCGGCGCTGGTGCACGACATCGGCCGGGCGGCGGTGTCCTCCGCGATCTGGGATCGCCCCGGACCGCTCGGTCCCGGTGACTGGGAACGCGTTCGGCTGCACACGTATTGGACCGACCGGGTGCTGCAACGGTGTCCGGGCCTGGCCGATCTGCGTGAGATCGCGGCGGGCCACCACGAACGTCTCGACGGCAGCGGCTACCACCGCGGCGTCGGCAGTCACGACCTGTCGAAATCGGCCCGAATCCTCGCCGCCGCAGACGTTTTCGCGGCGCTGACCGAGCCGCGACCGCATCGGCCCGCCTTCTCTCCCGACGACGCCGCGCAGATGCTCGTCGCCGAGGCGACCACGGGCAGGCTGGACACGGCCGCCTGCGCCGCGGTGGTGGAGGCGGCGGGTCTGCGCAAGCCGCGTACCGAATTCCCCTGCGGCCTCACCGAACGCGAGGTCGAAGTGCTGCGGCTCGCCGCACGTGGCCTGTCGAACCGACTGATCGCGGCGGAACTGGTGTTGTCCGAGCGCACGGTGGGACATCACCTCGCGCACATCTACGACAAGACCGGCCGCCGCACACGCGCGGGTGCGGCCGTCTTCGCCATGGAGCACGGCCTGCTACCCGATTGAACCGGGCGCTCGGTGCTCGTCCGCTGCGGCCCGGGTGGGACCGCGAGAGGAATGCCGAGAAGTCATTCGCCCCAGGCTGGGTCGAGCGGCGCATTCCTGTTGAACCACACGACTTTTCCGAACAGATTGGGTGCGTCACTTGCTGCCATCGTCGCAGTGTAGGTGGCGGATGGGGAGGTTCGGCGGCGTGTTGGCGCACGATCCGGGATCGGTCCGCTGTGGGGTCAGCTGAGGCGGTGGGCGGCGAGAAGGTCGGTGTCGCCCAGGATCTCGTCGATGGGGCCGTCCGCGACGATGCGTCCGCTGTCGAGGATCACCGCGCGGTCGCAGATGCGCTGGGCGTAGGGCAGGTCGTGGGTCACCAGGACGAGTGTGGTCGGCAGGGACAGCAGGATGTCGGCGAGTTCGCGGCGGGCCACTGGGTCCAGGTTGGCGGCCGGTTCGTCGAGGACGAGTACTTCGGGGCGGCAGGCCAGGACGGTGGCGAGCGCGGCGCGGCGGCGTTCGCCGAGCGACAGCCGCGTCGGGGAACGATCGGCCCGGTCCGACATGCCGACCGCGGCGAGCGCGAAACGCACGCTCTCGGTGAGGTGTTCGCCGCGCGCACCGAAATTGCTCGGTCCGAACGCGACGTCTTGTTCGACCGTCGGCATGAACAGTTGGTCGTCAGGGTCCTGGAACACGACACCGACGCGCTGACGGATGGCGCGAACGGTGTTGCGGTCCAGATGAGTTCCGCCGATGTGCACCTCTCCCGAATTCGCGATGAGGACACCGTTGAGATGCAGCATCAGTGTGGACTTGCCCGCACCGTTGGGCCCCAGAACCGCGACTCGCTCGCCTGCGGCGATATCGAGGTTCAGCCCATCGAGCGCGGCGGTCCCGTCCGGATATGCGAAAGCTAGGTCGACGAGGCGTACGGCGGGCGCCGCGGACTCGTTCATCGGACGGCCCACGCGGCGACGCAGACTCCGACTGCCGCCAATGCGGGAACGCAGGCGACGAGCCATTGCCCGCGGGTGGCGGTGGGTGTGCCGAAATCCACGATGGTGCCGGTGAATCCGCGCGAGAGCATGGCCAAGTGGACCCGTTCTCCTCGTTCGTAGGATCGCAGGAACAGGCTACCGACGCCGCGTGCTGTCGCGCCGATCTGACGAATCGTCCGCGGGTCGTCTCCGCGCGAGACCCGTGCCAGGCGCATGCGTGCCGCCTCGTCGGCGATCACGTCCACGTACCGCAGCATCAGCACCACGATCGTGACGATCATGCCGGGCACGTGTAGCCTGCTCAGCCCGCCCGGCAGGTCACGAACGCTGGTCGTCGCCGCCACGGTCAGCGAAATCCCCACCCCGATTGTTCCTTTCGCGATTATCCCCCAGGCGGCGTAGAGGCCAGTCGTCGACAGCAACAGCCCGAGCAGTGTCGTTCTGGGTTCGCCTGCCGCGAACGGCAGCAGCAGCGCCAGCACGACAAAGGGCAACTCGATGAGCAGACGCGGCGCGATCCACCGCGGTGGGATGCGCGCGATGCGCCAGATCACGATCAATCCGGCCGCGTAGACAGCGAATGGCCAGAACATCTCTCGTGGCGTCGCGACCACGGCGAAGACCGTGATCACGGCGCAGACGATCTTCACTTCGGCCGGAGTCCGATGCACCGGCGAACTGCCGGGCAAGTGCAGCCGGTGGCTGACTGTGGACACCTAGGTCGACTCCGATTCGGGCGATGCGCTTTCGGACTCCGAAACCCGCTCGGCCCGTGGGCGATCCGATCGACCAGCGCGGATGATGCGCACGATCGCGAACAGTGCGGCGAAGGCGGCGGCCACCCCGAGAACGCCCGCGATGCCGGTCAACCGGTCGTTGCCGTCGATCGTGTAGTCGGCCAGGGGCCAATCCGCCAGCGCGTGACTGTCCGCGTTCTGCGCGATGCATTCGCCGTGCAATTCCTCGGTTCCGTCGACCTCGACCACGGTGCAGCCGCGCTGCGTCGTGGCATCGAGTCCGTCGGGCTGCGAACTCGCCACGTAGGACAGCAGGCCCGCGACGAGCACCGCGACGGCGGCGAAACCGAACAGGAATCCGTTCATCGAGAGCGCGACGCGCGGCGTCGCGGTCCGTTCGGTGGCACGCAGTAGGTACACGAGGTCGGGCCGGGCATTGACGACGGCGACGACGGTGATCGCGGTGATGAGGCCTTCGCCGATGCCGATCAGCGTGTGCGTGACCAGCATGTACCAGGCGACCGCCCCGACGGTCGACCCCGCGGCCCCACCTATCGCGTACTCGAAGACGAAACCCATTGCGGCGACGATGGTTCCGGCCACTGCGGCGACGAAGGCGACGGCACCGATCCCGCCTCGCGACGGCACAAGGGGCAGCGAACGACGCGCGACGAAGTATCCGACGGCCACCCCGATCAACGCCATGTTCGTGATGTTCGTACCCAGTGCGGTCAGCCCGCCGTCGGCGAACAGCAGCGCTTGGACAACGAGCACGATCGCCACACACAGCGCCCCCACGTATGGCCCGACGAGGATCGCGGCGAGCGCCCCGCCCAAGAGATGCCCGCTCACGCCTGGCAGGATCGGGAAATTCACCATTTGCACCGCGAAGATGAACGCGGCCACCAGACCTGCCATCGGAGCGGCACGCTCGTCCAGCTCCGCACGGGCGCGCCACGTCGCGAATCCCAAGCCCGCGACGGCGATCACTGCGAACAACACAGAGGTGGGTGCGTCGACAATGCCGTCACTCATATGCATGGCGGACGTGGTGAGGCTCACCCCCCGATACGATACGCGCAATATATGTACAAGTGGACAGATATGTGAGCATTGGCGACGACTGGCCCCGGCAAGGAGAGAACGGCAGAGTAGAACAGTGGCCTCGAGCTCCCCGAAGAACCCCGAACACGCCCGGCTCCCAGTGCCTGGCCTGGATGTCGCGGGTATCGAACACTGGGCCCATCGGTTCGACCTCCTCTCCGACGCCAATCGGCTCCGGCTGCTGGTGTGCCTGCACCACACCCCCGATCGGAGCGTGACCGAGCTCGCGGCCGCCGTCGGCATGACGGCCACCGCCGCGTCCCATGCCCTGCGCCTGTTGCGTTATCAGGGCTGGGTCACCGCATCCAAGAGCGGCCGAATCGTTCGGTACCGCCTCGCCGACGAAACGATCCATCAGCTCCTGCACTGGATCGGCGCACCTCACGCCCCCGAGCCCAGTCCGCTCTGACAGCGGCGGCCAGGCTGGAGCGGCACAGGCCCCTTCCGGTAGAAGCGGCGAGCTGTGGCTAATATGCGATAGCCGCATGCCGAAGGGAGCATTCGATGAACGGGACGGCGACTGCGCGCAGCACCGCGATCCGCAGAGCAGCCCTGGAGTTGTTCGTGGTGCAGGGGTACGAGGCCACCTCGATGAGTGAGATCGGAGCCCGGGTCGGGATCCGGGGTCCGAGCCTCTACAAGCACGTCACGTCCAAGCAGGAACTCCTGGCGGACATCATGATCGGCACCATGGATGCCCTGCTCACCGAGCACCAACGGGCGGTGTCGGGCACCAGCGACCCGACCGAAAGGCTGCGCCGAGCGGTCGAGGCGCACGTTCGTTATCACGCACGCCATCGATTGGAGGCTTTCGCGGGCAACCGCGAGATCCGCAGCTTGACCGAGCCGTACCTGTCGGCGGTCTTGTCCCGACGCTCGGAGTACGAGCGCAACTTCCGGTCCCTCATCGCCGATGGCGTCGCCGCGGGCCGGTTCCAGGTGGCCTCGGAGCGGATCGCCTCGTACGCGATCCTCGACCTCGGCATGGGTGTCGCCACTTGGTTTCGCGAGGATGCCGAGTTCAACGAGAACGAAATCGTCTGGCAGTACGTCGATTTCGCGCTGCGGCTGGTCGGCGCCGCCTGACCGTGCTCACCGGATTCGCCTGTCCGCCCTCGCCCACGCCGCATCCCGCAGCACGTACTTCTGCACCTTCCCCGTGGACGTCCTCGGCAGCGGGCCGAACGTCACGGTCTTGGGTGCCTTGAACCTCGCCAGATGCCGCCGTACGAACTCGATCAGTTCGCCCTCCGTCGCCGTCGCGCCCTCCTTCAACGCCACGTACGCGGCGGGAACCTCGCCCCAACGCTCGTCGGGCACAGCTATCACCGCGGCCTCCAGCACCGCCGGATGGTCGGCCAGCACCTGTTCGACCTCGACGGAGGCGATGTTCTCCCCGCCGGAGATGATGACGTCCTTGCTTCGATCCTGAAGTTCGACGTACCCGTCGGGGTGGACGACCCCCAGGTCGCCGGTGCGGAACCAACCATCGGGCACGGCCGTACGGGTCGCCTCGTCGTCATCGAGGTATCCGAGCATCAGATTGTTGCCGCGCAGTGCGATCTCGCCTACCGACTTACCGTCGGAGGGGACATCGGAGCCCGAGGCGCCGATCACCCTGGCGCGGCACGAGATCAGGTTGCCGACCCCTTGGCGTGCCTTCAGTCGCGCCTGCGCGGCATCGTCCAGTCCGTTCCATTCCGGACGCCAGTCGCAGATCATCGCAGGCCCGAATGTTTCTGTCAGTCCATACAAGTGGGTGACGTCGAATCCGAGCTCCCCCATCCTGCGCAGAATCGCCGGACTCGGCGGCGCGCCTCCGGTCGCCACCCGCACCGACGGTGTCACCGGATGCGCCTGGGGCGCGTAGGCGAGCATAGAAAGCACGGTCGGCGCACCGTTCAAATGCGTGACGCCCTTCTCCCCGATCAGTCGCCACACCTCGGCCGGATCCACCTTCGGCAGGCAAACGTGGGTACCACCGGCTGCCGTGACAGCCCACGGGAAACACCATCCGTTGCAATGGAACATCGGCAAGGTCCACAGATACACCGACGACGGAGACAAACCGGTATGACCGACCATCGCCAGAGCCTGCAGGTACGCGCCGCGATGGTGATACATCACGCCCTTCGGCTTCCCGGTCGTGCCCGAGGTGTAGTTGATCGACAGTAGCGATCGCTCATCGGACGGCACGAGGACCGTCGGTTCGGCTTCGGCGATCATGCGCTCGTACTGCTCACCCACAGTCACCACGACGGGCGGCGCGCTCATCCGCGCCAACGCATCGTCGACAAGGTCTCGATACACCGGATCGACCACTAGGACAGACGCTTTCGCGTGCTCGATCACGTAAGCGATCTCGGCGCCTGCGAGGCGAGTGTTCAGAGCGACCAGCGGAACGCCCGCCCATGGAACACCGAAGTGAGCCTCCAGCAGCACATGCGTATTGGGAGCCAAGACGGCGACCGGTCGCCCATCGGCCAGCGGCGCGAGCGCACCGGCGAGTCGGCTGCACCGGTCGCGCAGCTGCGCGTAGGTCCACTGCCGAGGACCATCGATCACCGCTACCCGGTCGCCGTGTGCGTCGGCAGCCCGGTCCAGGAACGCGACCGGCGTCAACGGCTCGTAGGACAAACGATCGAGATCCAGCGCCATGGATCGGCCTCCTCGGATACAGCTGCGGCGACGGTAACGACCGACAGCGTAGTGGAGGCGGCTAATGGTTAGTAGCCTATTTGCACGAATCGTCTTGAATATCTGGATCGAGTTGACATATCCCGCTAATAGCTAGTTGCCATGAGCGGAAGATCTATCGGCCGCCCCCGGGCGAGCATCGGCGTCGATGCGGAATTCAGGCGGGCGCGAGTCCGATTTCGGCCGTGACGAAGCGTGTCGAAGCCGAAAGCTTCGACGGGGCCGACGACGTAAGCCCGCGTCAGGACTCGCGAACAATGAGCACCACCTTGCCGATGGACTCGGCGGAGTCCAGCAGCGGGTGCGCCTCGGCGACATCGGCGATCGGCACTTCGGCGGCGACAACCGGCGTGACGGTTCCCTCGGAGATCAACGGCCACAGCCGCTCGCACAACTCGGCGATGATGTCGGCCTTGGACCCGGGCCCGCGCTCGGGACGGCGGCGCAGGTTCGTCACGTGGATCGAGCCCCGTTTGCCCAGCAGCACACCAAGATTCAGCTCGGCAACGGCCCCGTCCTGCAGCCCGATGATCGTCAGGTCGCCGCCCTCGGCCAACGCCTCCACATTTCGCTGCAGATAGCCGGCGCCCATGATGTCGAGAATCACGTCCGCGCCCCCGTACTCACCGGTCACCACGGCCACGAAATCCTCGTCCCGGTAGTTGATCAGCGTGTTCGCCCCCAGCTCCCGGCAGCGCTCCAGCTTGAACCGCGATCCCGCGGTCACCGCCACGCGCGCACCCAGCGCCCGGCCGACCTGAATCGCGTGCGTGCCGATCCCACTCCCTCCGCCGTGAATCAGCAACACCTGTCCACTGCGCAGCCCAGCGGTCATCACCACATTCGACCACACGGTGGCGGCCGCTTCGGGCAGCGCCGCCGCCGCAGTGAGGCTCACCCCGTCGGGTTTCGGCAGCAACTGGGTGGCGGGCACGTTGACCCGTTCGGTGTAGCCACCGCCGGCCAACAGCGCGCACACCTCATCACCGGGCCGCCACTCCTGCACGCCGGCGCCGACCTCGGCGACGACACCCGAAACCTCGAGGCCGAGGATCTCGCTGGCTCCGGGCGGCGGCGGATAGAAGCCGCTGCGTTGCATGACGTCGGCACGGTTCACCCCAGCGGCCACCACATCGACCGCCACCTCCCCCGGGCCGGGCGCGGGCAGGTCGTCCACCCGAGCCCATTGCATGACCTCCGGACCGCCGAAACCGTCGAGTGTCACCGCGAACATTCGCCTCCTTCCGATAGCGGGCGGGCCCGATGGGTTCAGTGCAGTGCCGTACGCAGGGTGTCCTGCGCCAGCTTGATGGCCGCGTTCGCGGCATGGGTCGAGCGCAGGGCGTTCAGCATCACGAAGTCGTGGATGATGCCGCCGAACCGCACCTGGGTGACCGGAACACCGGCCGCACGGAGCTTGGCCGCATACGCCTCGCCCTCGTCGCGCAGGACATCGGCCTCGCCGGTGATCACCAGCGCCGGCGGCAAGCCCTTCAACTGCTCGGTCGAGGCACGCAGCGGGGACGCGTAGATCTCGTCGCGCTGCGCGTCGTTCTCCGTGTACTGGTCCCAGAACCACTTCATGCCCTCTCGGGCGAGGAAGTAGTGCTCGGCGAACTGGTGATAGGACGGTGTGTCGAAGTTGGCGTCGGTGACCGGGTAGAAGAGCACCTGCTGCTTGATCTCGACGTCGCCGCGATCCTTCGCCATCAAGGTGAGAACGGCCGTCATGTTGCCGCCCACCGAATCTCCGGCCGCCGCGAACCGCGACGAGTCGAGCCCCTTCTCTGCGCCGTGGGCGAACACCCACTGAGCGGCGGCGTAGTTCTGCTCGATCGCGGTCGGATACTTCGCTTCCGGGGACAAGTCGTACTCCGGGAACACGACGGCCGCATCGGCGCCGACCGCGAGCTCACGGACCAGCCGGTCGTGGGTGTGCGCATTGCCGAACACCCAGCCCGCTCCGTGAATGTAGAAGATGACCGGAAGCGACCCGGTGGCGCCGGCGGGCTTGACGACGCGGACTTTCACCGTGCCGGTCGGTCCGCCCTCGGCGGTGACCCATTCCTCGTCTATCGCCGGCTTGTCGATCTCACCCGACTGCACCTCGTCGACCGTCTTGCGGCCTTCGGCCGGCGGCAACTGGAACAGAAACGGCGGCGTGTCGGTAGCCTTCGCGAACTCGGTCGCCTCGGGTTCGAGCACCGGCTTGATTTCGGTCATCGCACTCTCCTTCGGTTCTGGCGTTCCTGCTTCCGGCTGTTCTGGTGTGACTCAGGATCGAGCGCCACGCGCCGTTGTTCGAGGGCCGAATGGCGGATGCGGCCCTGCATCAGGTGGCCCTTCGGGTCACGGAGTCCTTGGCAGCGAGCGCGGACCCGAGGGCGTGCTGCGGGCATCGACGATGTGCGAGAGACTCACTTCGAGGACCGTGCACCGACGTCGGCGACGAGCCGCTCGGCCAGCTTCTCCGAGGACTGCGGGTTCTGCCCCGTATACAGGTTCCTGTCGACAACGATGTACGGCCGCAACGGAATCCGCGCCTTGGAGTACTCGACACCCGCCTCCTTCAACCGGTCCTCCAGCAGCCACGGCGCCTTCCTCGCGAACCGGTTGAGCAGTTCCTCCCGGTTGGACAGCCCGGTCATCTGGTACCCGGCGAACGGTGAGGTGCCGTCAGGCTTGGTCGCGGCCAGGATCGCCGCGGGCGCATGGCACAGCAGCGCGAGGGGCTTGCCGGATGCCAGCCGGTTGGCCAGCAGCGCGCCGGAGGTCTCGTCGTAGGCGAGGTCCTCCATGGGGCCGTGGCCGCCGGGATAGAACACCAGATCGAACGCATCCGGATCGACGGAATCGAGCGTCACCGGCGTGGCGAGGACAGCCTCGATGCCGTCCAGGTAGTGCTTCACCGCACCACGCCTCCACGGCATCCCGCCGGCGATGCCGAGGCTGAGCTGATCGAGCGTCGGAGCCTTGCCACCCGGGGTCGCGACGGTGATATCCCAGCCCGCCTCGGAGAAGATCCGGTGCGGCACCGCAACCTCCTCGGCCCAGTAACCCGACGGATGCACCGAACCATCGTTCAGCGTCCAGCGGTCCGCCGCCGAGATCACGAAAAGAACCTTCGTCATTTTCTTCCTCCTGATGCAGTCATGGGAGACGGATACGGCACCGGGCGGTTCGATCCGCACGAAAACTTGTGACCGCCCGACGCCACATCAGGCAGACTCGTGCCGTTGACGGCAGTCGTCCAACTGATACCTTTGCACGCGGCAGCCGAATAGACTAGGCCTTTCGGTCGCACCCGCGAAATACCAAGGCGTCGCGCCCGAAATCGCGATGAAATGCAGGGTCTTCGCCCCGGCCAGCGCAGTGCTGAAGTGCACTACGATCACCTCGTCCTCGCAGGTGGATGACCTGACGCGAGCCACGCTCCACAGTCGCCGCGAGGCTCGGCACCATCCACTTTCCAGGTTGCGTCTCAGCTTCGCACCGAATACGTCCAGCTCGATATTCAGCGGGTGGGCTGAGCTGAAAATTACATACTTGATACAGAAGCTCGGACTTCGAACACAGGACCCAACCGATTTGCACAGCAAATACGACCAGAAGCCCCTCTCCCCGACCGTATTTCGAAATACCCTTCCGAACCAACGACGCCGAGAAAGCTTGCCGTGCCGATGATTCAGCGAGTCCGACGAGCGCGGACGCCCTACTCGCCTCTCACCCCACCTGAATAGCTCTCGGGCAGAGCATGTTCGGTACTAGCGAATCGTGAGCACTACCTTGCCGACGGTCTCGGCGGAGTCCAGCAGCGGATGCGCCTCGGCGACATCGGTGATCGGGACCTCGGCGGAAACGACCGGCACGACTGTTCCGTCGGAAATCGACGACGCCCGCCGGCGCGACCGTGAACTCCTGATCATCCGCGACGGAGGCAAATGACCTCTCGGTCACCGATGACCGGAGCCGGGTTCCGCTCGCGCCGTGGCAGATTGCCCGGACGAACCCGCCGACGCGCGGAAGTTGCGGCGATAGGTCCTGGGCGAGACACCGATCGCCTCGTGCAAGTGTTGGCGCAAGGAAGCGCCGGTAGCGAAGCCGACCTCGGAAGCGATGCGGTCGACAGACAGGTCAGTGGCCTCGAGTAGTTCGCGGGCACGGAAGACGCGCTGCTGAATCAGCCACCGGCCGGGACTGACACCCACCTCGTCGCGGAAGCGGCGTGCGAACGTGCGGTGGCTCATGCTGGCTTGTTCTGCCAGGTCGGCCAGCATCAGCGGGAGGTGCAGACGGGTCAGCGCCCACTGCCGGGCCGCCGCGGTTCCCGTGGACGTCGTCGGCGGCACCGGCTGTTCGATGAACTGGGCTTGGCCACCCTCCCGCCACGGCGGCACCACGCAGCGACGGGCAGCCATGTTCGCGACCTCGCTGCCGTGATCAGCACGCACCAGGTGCAGACACAGATCGATACCGGCGGTGGCGCCGGCGGAGGTGAGGATGTCGCCGTCATCGACGTAGAGCACATTCGGATCGAGCCGAACCTGCGGGAAGGCGCGACGGAAATCGGCGGTCGAGTTCCAGTGTGTGGTGGCAGGCCGACCGGCCAGCCTGCCGGTAGCCGCCAGCACGGCCGCCGCGGTACACAGCGAAACGATCCTGGCGCCCGGTCGAATTCGAGCCAGCGCATCGGACACCGATTGCGGCGGTTCACCGGCGAGATACGGCGCGATATCGCACGGCGGAATCACCACCGTCTCAGCCGTTTCCAGTATCGCTGCGTCCCGCTGGACGGCGATGACGAAGTCGGCCTGGCTGCGCACCGGGGAGCCGTCGATCGAGCAGGTGAGTATCTCGTAGCGACCATCGGCGACCCCGAACACGCGGTTCGGGATCCCGAGTTCGAACGGATACACGCCGTCGAGCGCCAACACGACCACCCGATGTGGTCTCCCACTCACCATGGCACGATCCTATCGAACATTGGCGATCATGCCATTTCGCCGCACGTCGGCTGACGGCAAGCTCGAGCCATGAGCAACTTTGATGTCCCCGCCACCATGCGTGCGATCAGCCAGGACGTCCTCGGCGGACCCGAGGCGCTGCACGAGGTCGAGCTGCCGGTGCCACAGCCGGGCCCCAGCGAGATCCTCATCCGCGTGCGCGCCACCGCTCTCAACCCGACCGACTGGAAGCATCGGGCCATCGGCGGCCTGTTCCTGCCCGCACCACCGTTCGTGCTGGGCTGGGACGTCGCGGGTGAAGTGGTCGCCACCGGCTACGGCGTGACATTGTTCGCACCGGGTGACGAGGTCTTCGGCATGTTGCCGTATCCGTACGGGCACGGCGCCGCCGCGGAGTACGTCACCGGTCCGGCTCGCGCATTCGCCAGGAAGCCGAGCAGTCTGACCCATGTCGAGGCCGCCGCCATCCCGCTGGCCGCACTGACCGCCTACCAGGCACTCGTCGATACCGCGGATATCCAAGCCGGGCAACGCGTTCTGATCCACGCCGCGGCAGGCGGCGTCGGGCATTTCGCGGTGCAGATCGCCAAGGCTCGCGGCGCCCACGTCATCGGGACCGCGAGCGCACCGAATCATCCCTACTTGCGCGAGCTCGGCGTCGACGAGGTGATCGACTACCGCACCACCGATTTCACCACAGCGGTACGCGATGTCGATGCCGTCGTGGACCCGCTCGGCATGGAGAGCGTCCTGAAGTCTTTGCGCACGGTGCGTCCCGGCGGCATCGCGGTGTCGCTGCTCCCGTGCGACGCCGCCCAGCTGTCGGCCGCAGCCGAAAAGTTCTCGGTTCGAGCGGTTGTCATGTTGGTCGAGGCCGATCACGCCGGGATGCGAGCTCTCGCCGACATGGCCGCGGCAGGCACCCTGCGCCCCACCGTCGCCGATGCCTTCCCGCTCGCGGAGGCCGCCAAGGCACACGCCCTCGGTGACACCGGCCGCACCGTCGGCAAACTCGTCCTCACCGTGCCCTGACCGCCGGGGGCGAAGGCCGATGCCTGAGATGGATCGGTCGGCGCCATATCCCGGGTGGCGAGCCGGGTGGGCGGTGCCGGGCCGATAAAGCCCGCTCGCCCGGCTCGCCCTCCCCTCACCCGAACTCGCCCGGCTCGCCCCCCTCGCCCGAAGAGGGATACCTACGAGAGCACCGACCGTAAATGCAGCCCGGACAGTCCGGCCAGCGCGACTCGCACCACCGCGACCTGACCTGCCAGGGTGAGATGCACGCCGTCCGGTTCGAACAAGGACTGCTCCGGTGTCGGCCTGGTGACGGCGAGGGTGTCGATCGTTGCCTCGGGCCGCTCCAGCAGCGCCGCCGCGGTCTCCTCGTGATCCTTTACGCGCCAGCTGATCCCGGACATCCGGAACGGTGCGAACTCGGCCAGCAGCTGCTCGTCCACAGCGGTCGGCGTGAGCCACACCCACCGCGAATCTCGCGCCTGCCCGCGCAGCAGCTCGACATTGCGCGCCGTCTCCGCGGCGCTGACGACTCGCTCCCCCTCCCGGCCCAATCGCTGTGCGTCGTTCGCGCCGAGCTGGCACAGCACCCAGTCCGGCCGCAGGAAACCCCACGATCCGGAGCCCCCGAGAACCTGCGTGGTGGTGGCCCCGGCGACGGCGAGGTTCGTGCAGCTGATCTCGTCACCCGGCCGGTGCAGTGCCAACAGGTGGCGCAGGATCTCGAACCAGGACAGCCGATCCGCGGTGCTGCTCTCCCCGAGCGCGACGACCCGCGAGCCCGGCGCAAACGGCAACCGCTCCACCTGCGCGACAATCTGCGGTTCGGTGAGCAGCTCCGCCGCGGCGGCACGCGCCTGCTTGTCCAGATCGTCTCGGAGCGAACGGTATTCGTCGGGTTCCAGCCCGAACAGGGCGGCGATGCGAGCCTCGTCGATGCCGTTCAGATACGGCAGCGACAGTTCGGGCTTTTGGAAGCGAACCAGTTTGGCGACGAGTTCGGTGTTCACGAAAACTCCTGATGATCCTCGGATGAAACGAAATACCGACCGAATGGGTCGGCGTGGTCAGCGGTTACGGGCGGGGCAGCCGGAATCCGGCGACGATCAGCCACGCCATGCCGCTGAAGCGGGCGATGGGCAGCACGACCGCGGCCGCGGTGAAGGTCAGCGAGACGGTGGTGAGCATCGCCAGCAAGGCGATTCCCAACCCGATCCGAATCAGCCAAGGCCCCAGCAGTTTTCCCGACGACGCGCCCAGCGCGATGCCCGCTGTCAGCACGCCGGAGGCCATCACATCGGCCGGTCCGCCGGACAGGAAGGCGAGGGTGTGCAGTGCGCGCACCGTGGCCGGATCGGCGTTCACCTCCGGCACGGTCAGCACCCAGCTGATCACACCGGAGCAGAGCAGGAACGCCGCCGCGAGCGTGCCACCGACAGCGGTGAGCGATGCGCCGAACCCGTCGGTGGAGCGGCGCAGCCGGCCGACAGCAGCCGCCACGAACAGCGACAGCGGGATCGCGCTCGCGTACTGCAACGCCGCGCCCGTCCGCACCGCGGCGGAGTGCTCACGAAAGTAGGCGAGCGCGTCTTCGGCATCGGCGAAGGGTGACGGAAAGGGGGCGCCACCGGCGCGAACGGTACCGGCGACAAGTCCGGCGAGAAAGAGTCCGACGGCCGCTGCGGCGAGTGGTCCGAGCGGTGGTTCGAATGGCCGGGCAGGGTTTGTGACGGAGGATGCGGCAGCGATGGCCATGACTATCCATTCTCTACAGTGAATCGTTCTGTGATGGGACAGATCGCCCGCGTCGCCCTCACCCACGAGCACGACCTGTTCGCCGGGCTGACCGACGATGAGTACGAGCAGCTGGCGAACCTGCTGGACAAGTTGGTCGAGACAAGGGAACTGACCCCGGGCGTGCACCCGGGCTATCGCACCCTCGGTTCGTAGCCTCTAACGGGCCTTGGCCGCATCGGCTCGACCTCGACGGTTCGCCCCTTCTCAGCCGACCTGTCCGTAGGCGGCCCAGGGTATTTCCGCGAGCACATCGTTTCACGGCCATTTCAGGCTGCCTGGACGCCTTGCCATGGAAATATGGAAACCTCGTCGATGCGAAGTCAGGGAAGGTGCTTTCCACTGTGCGGGCGGGTGCGCGGTGCTGCGATTCCCCCAGCGCGCCACCGCGTCGATCATTCCCTGGAGGGAATCGCCAGGTGTTCGTGCGCCGACCAGACTCGAGCACCATGAGCAATCGACTCGACGACAGTGCACTCGCGAACTCGACCGAACAGGCCGCGTGGAACGAAACCGATCCGCAGGCCCGTCGCAGGCACGTCGCGGAGCTGCGGGCAGTGGGGAGCGCCCAAGTGCTGACCGATGCGCCCGAAGAGGTCCGGGATCAGCAGATCATGAATTCACTTGCCTACCAACTGGAACCGATGCGCAGCCGGGACGGACTGACCGCACGGACGCGAACGATCCCGCGACCCGGCCCGCACCAGGTCGTGGTGCGGGTGCGCGCCGCCTCGATCGATCGCCGCGACATCATGCTCATGGAAGGCACGTATCCGGTGCCTGCCGAACCGGGGGTGGTGCCGTTGGCCTCCGGTGTGGGCGAGGTGATCGCGCTCGGCAACGGGGTGACTCGGGCCGCGGTGGGAGACCGGGTCACCGGCACCTACTTCCTGGGCTGGATCGACGGCCCGCAGACACAGGCGCTGTCGTGGCGGCAGTACGGCGCCAACCACGATGGCTGGCTGGCCGAACACATAGTGCTGGAGGAGGATTCGGTCGTGCACGTGCCTGGCCATCTGACCGACGCCGAGGCCGCCACGCTCACCTGTGCCGGATTGGTTGCCTGGGCGGGGCTCACCAAGCCGGTGCCGGTCGGCGCCGGGCAGACGGTTCTGACCGTCGGTTCCGGAGTTGTCGGACTGTTCGCCGTGCAGCACGCCACAATGCTGGGGGCGCGCGTCGTGTCGATCACTTCCTCCGCCGAGAAGGCGGAGCGGCTGCGCCGGCTCGGCGCCGACGAGATCGTGGACCGCACCCGCACACCGGACTGGGAACAAGCAGTGCTCGACCTCACCGATGGTCTGGGCGCAGACCACGTGATCGACGCGGTCGGCCCGCTGACCCTGCCGAAATCCCTTGCCGCCGCGGCCTACAACGCACAAGTGACACTCATCGGCGCATTCCCCGGACCGGCCAGGCAACCCTCGGCTGATCCACTGGGCGGAAAGTACCTGGCCATCCGGAGGGTGGCGGTCGGCAGCCGCACCGACTTCGAGGCCATGAATCGGGCGATCGCCGAGCACGGTGCGCGGCCGGTGATCGATCAGGTCTTTCCGTTCGACCGGGCCGTCGACGCCTTCCGCCACTTCACCGAGGGCGACCCCTTCGGCAAAGTCGTCATCACCGTGCCGTGAAGAATCCGGCGGCCTGGTGCGGCGCCATCCCTCGACTCCATCGTCCCTTCGCGGTGGCGTCCTTGTCAGCGAAATGGCTCCAATTGAACGTGAACTCTATTGAACGGCAACGGAACCGGGATCTCCTGCGCGGTTCTTCGCGGTGTCAGTGGGTGGCGCGGGCGGCTGTTCGTCCCAACCGGGACGCTGGGCACTTCGTCGCCGTTGGATCCGCGGACCAATTGTTCGCAATCGCGGCCGAGGAACTGCGGGCGTAGCGCCTCGAGCAGCAAACGTCCGCGGATCGAGACCGTACCTCAGTTTCGAGAGCTGACCGGCCCGCGCGGGTCATATGGATTGAGTGGTGCGGCCGGCTTCTCGGCGGCGAATGGCTCGGCGCAGGGTAGACGCGTCGGCGTAGCCCACGCGATGTGCGGCGGCCTCGACAGTCGTCCCCGACCGGATCAGCGTCAGTGCGGCGTCTGTGCGGAGGCATTGGACGAAGGCTTGCGGGCTGATGCCTGCGGCGCGCTGCAAGCGTCGTGCGAGCGTTCGCGAATGAAGTCCCGCCGCGTCGGCGACGTCGGCGATCGTGAATGGTCGGCGGAGGTTGTTCACGATCCAGTCGTGGGCGTTCACCAGCTCGGGGTCGTCGGCGATCAGCACGGTGAGCATCATGTAGGGACGTTGTGAGGTCCGGCGATCGATGAGCTGATAGCGGGCGCACAGGTCGGCCACGTCCGGGCCGGTGAGTATCTCGATCGTCGCGAGCATGACGTCGACATGGGCCAGCGATGCTCCGCCGGTGATGTTGCGGCCGTGGCGGACCATGATCTTGTCGGGTTCGACGGTGATCGCCGGGTACCGTGCCTGGAGTTCGGCGGCGAGGAACCAGGATGTTGTCGCGCGGCCGCCGTCGAGGGCGCCGGTTTGCGCGAGCAGGAACACGCCCGAACAGGAGGCGGCCACCCGGGCTTGCGAGTCAACGGCTTCGGACAGAATTCGCATCGACCACGGGTCGGTTGCTGGCGCCAGAGCGGCGTCGAGTTCGCTCACCGATACACACCCCATTCCGGGAACGGCGAGCAGATCGAGGTCGTCGGGCAACAGATCGCCGGGGCGCAGTGCGCTGATTTCGAACGGGCGGGGCCGTCCGAGAGTTTCCGAGGCACGGTTGGCCGACTCGAGCATGTCGTGACTGATCGCGATTCCAGTCGCTCGCATGTCCGGTAGTTCGAGTACCGCGGCTTTCATTTCGTCATTGTCTCCCGAACCGCATATTCGAGAAATGCGCGAGCCTCGTGCGGAAGCACCGAGCCTCGAATGCCCTCGGTGGAAGAATCACGGCACCAGCGAACCAGAAGGCTCAGTGAGGAATACGAGCCGGCGGAACGGCAGAACCGGTGGTGTCGACGACAGTGGTGAACAGTCCGGAGTTCGTCGTGATGTAGAGAACGGTGCCGCTGAACGCGAGCGACGAGACGAACGTGCCGGGAAGCTCGATCGTGTCGAGGAGTTGACCGGTGGGGGCGAATCGGGCAATCGCACCGCCACTGCCCAGCGCCACCCACACACCACCGTCGGCATCGACCGCGAGCCCGTCGCATTCCCCGATTGCCGCGGTCGCGAACACGCTCGTTCGCCCATCGCGTACCGCCAGCACGCGGCTTTCGGCGTACTCGCAGACGTACAACGTCTGCCCGTCCGGAGCGAACCCGAGTCCGTTGGGCCAATGCACCCCGGTGACCACGTCGGCGACTGACCCATCGAGACCGATTCGCACAACCTCGCTGGGGACGACCGGCTCACCACGCATCGGTCGATGACGCAGCACCCCGACGTACACCACCCCATCGGGCCCCACTGTCACGTCGTTGAAGCCGGTCGCTCCGTCGAGCGTGAGGAGGGTCTGCTCCACACCCGCGTGGACGTAGCAGACATCTCGCCCGGTGACCACCAGACCGCCATCCGCGTGGACGGCGATCCCGCCGATGCCGCGGCGCGCGGAGAGCACAGTCTGGACGGAGCCGTCGGCCCACCGATACACGCCACCCTCGGTGACGTTGGAGAACAACACCCGCCCTCGGGAGTCGACCCGGGGCGCTTCGAGAAGCCCCGTGGCGTTGTACAACTTCTGCATTGGGCACCCATCCTCGTCGGTCGGATCGTCCGCCGGCGGGCGCTCGATCGACCCGCAACGCCGGTCTTTCTGTCCCGGATCCACAACCTGGCGACCCGTCCTCCGCAGGAGCGCGGAGAGGAAGCACAGGCGTGAGCATTACGTTACGAAGCCCGATCGACGCCTCGAAAGTGGCTGGATGGACAAATTCGCGGCCGAATCGGACACATGCCGACGAGCTTCGCCGACATGGCAGGACAGTTCACCGGCAAGACCGCACTCGTCACCGGTTCCACCAGCAATATCGGCCGGGCGATCGCCCTCGCTTACGCGGCGACCACCCCGACGCGATCGCCGCGGCGGCGGTCTATCTCGCTTCCGACGACGCGGCTTTCGTGCACGGGATCGTCCTCGACGTCGACGGTGGACGCACCGGTGTCGCGGTCTCGCGGGCTGTGATGGTTCAGCCCTCGGCCACGACACCACCCTCGCGGAACTGCTCGGCGTCGCCGACACGGTCACCCCACCGCGCGCGATCGAAGCCGGAGACACCGACGAGCGACACTTCGATCAGTCGGCGACGACTGGGACATCGCGGAACTCGACCACTGGCCGAACTACGTCGCGCGCAGCGTCAGCTGACGGATGTGGCGGGGGCGCCGCGCGACCGACAGTGGAGCGCACAACTCGCACGACACTTGCTCGAAGGACGAACCACATGGTCTACATAGGACGAGGCCGCCCACGGCGGCGAATCACCAAGGCGGTCACCGCGATCGCGGCCGGAGTCGCGGCGGGCAGCCTCGCCGTCGCGTGCACCGCGAGCACCACCACCCATGCCGGCCCCACCGAGGACGCCCCGAAACCGACGGTCGTTCTCGTGCACGGCGCTTTCGCCGATGGGTCCAGCTGGAACGATGTGATCGAAAAGCTGCGCGCCGACCACTATCCGGTGGTGGCCGTGGCCAATCCGTTGCGTGGTCCCGCCTCGGACGCCGCTGCGCTGCGGGCGCTCGTCAGCAACGTCGGCGGGCCGGTGATCCTGGTCGGGCACTCCTACGGCGGCTCCGTCATCAGCGCGGCCGCAGCCGGAAACGACCAGGTCAAGGGGCTCGTCTATGTGGCGGCCTTCCTGCCGGCGCCCGGCGAGACCGCGCTCGGGCTGACCAGCCAGTACCCGGGCTCCACCCTGCCCGGCACGCTGAACCCGGTGCCGTTCACCGCCACCGACGGCGGCGCAGGCACCGACCTCTACATCCGGCAGGACAAGTTCCACGACCAGTTCGCCGCCGACGTCTCCGCCGGCCGCGCCGCGCTGATGGCCGCCGCCCAGCGGCCGATCGCGCAGTCGGCCCTGGAGGAGAAGGCCACCGTCGCGGCCTGGAGCGAGAAACCCAGCTGGGACGTCATCACCACCGAAGACCTGAACATCCCCGTCGCGGCCCAGCGGTTCATGGCCGCCCGCGCCCACGCTCAGGTCACCGAGGTCGCCGCCTCGCACTCCGTGGCCGTCTCACATCCCGACGTGGTCGCCGACGTGATCGAACAGGCCGCCCGCGCCACCCACTGACCACCGCGAAAAACCGAACAGGAGAACACGATCGTGGACTTGAAGCTGGAAGTCGTCGTCCTGCCCGTCGCCGACGTCGACCGTGCCACAGCGTTCTACACCGAGCGGCTCGGATTCCGCCTCGACGCCGACTTCCCGGTGGACGACGGCTATCGGGTCGTCCAGGTCACCCCGCCCGGGTCGGAATGCTCGATCATCTTCGGCACCGGCGTCACCGCCGCCGCGCCCGGGACACTGCACGGCCTGCACCTGATCGTCACCGACATCGAGAAGGCCGTCGCCGAACTGACCGAACGCGGCATCACGGTCGACGGACCCTTCCGCGACGCCACCGGCGTCTTCCACCATGCCGGAACCGCCGGCCGCGTCGCGGGCCCGCACCCGGATCGCGCCAGCTACGGCTCCTTCGCCGCCTTCACCGACCCCGACGGCAACGGCTGGTTCCTGCAGGAAGTCACTCGGCGGGCGCCCGGCCGCTGATCCCACAATCGGAAGCAAACCCCATGTCCGACAAGGAAACCCAGAGCTACGACGTCGTCGTCATCGGGGCCGGACCGGTCGGCGAGAACGTCGCCGACCGCACCAGCGCCGCCGGGCTCAGCACTGTCGTCGTCGAATCCGAACTGGTCGGCGGCGAATGCTCGTACTGGGCCTGCGAACCCAGCAAAGCCATGCTGCGCCCGGCCCTGCTGCACGCCGAAGCCGCACGATTCCCCGGCGTCGACACCGCGGTCACCGGACCGCTGGACGCCGGCGCCGTCCTGAAACACCGCGACCGCATGGCCGCCGACTGGAACGACCAGGGGCAGGTCGACTGGCTCGACTCCGCCGGGATCGCGCTCCTGCGCGGCCACGGCAGAATTGCCGGGCCACGGCAGGTGACGGTGCGAACCCCCGACGGCGACACCGTGCGGCTCACCGCCCGGCACGCGGTCGCGGTGTGCACCGGCAGTTCCGCCGCCCTCCCGCCGCTCCCCGGTCTCGACACCGTGCGTCCGTGGACGAGCCGCGAAGCCACCAGCGCCCGCGAAGTGCCGGGCCGACTGGCCATCCTCGGCGCGGGGGTGGTCGCCACCGAAATGGCGACCGCGTGGCAGGCGCTCGGCGCGCGGGTCACGCTCATCGCCCGGGAACCCCGGCTGCTCCCCCGCGTCGAAGTCTTCGCCGCCGACCTGGTCGCCGAGCGTCTCCGGGAAGCCGGCGTCGACCTGCGATTCGGCACCACCATCACCGCCGCCGAGCGCGCGGGCGGACCGGACGACGGCATGCACCTCACCCTCGGCGACGGCGACCGACTCGTCGCCGACGAACTCCTGCTCGCGACCGGGCGCGCACCCCGCACCGACGACATCGGACTCGAGACCGTCGGTCTGACTCCGGGGCAGTGGCTCGCCACCGACGACACCTTCACCGTGACCGGGGTCGAGGGTGACTGGCTGTACGCCGTCGGCGACGTCAATCACCGTGCGCTGCTCACCCATCAGGGCAAGTACCAGGCACGCATCGCCGGTGCGGTCATCGCGGACCGGGCGCGTGGGCTGGCCCTCGACACCGGCCCGTGGGGACGGCACGCGGGTACCGCCGATCTGCTCGCCGTGCCGCAGGTCGTTTTCACCGACCCGGAAATCGCGGCCGTCGGCCTCACCACCGAGGACGCCGCCCGTGCCGGACGGGTGGTCGACGTCGTCGACTACGACATCGGCCGGGTCGCGGGCGCGATTCAGCACGATCCGTCCTATCGAGGGCAGGCGCGCGTCCTCATCGATCCCGAGCGCCGCGTGATCGTCGGGGCCACCTTCGCCGGGGCGGGCGTCGCCGAACTCCTGCATTCGGCGACTATCGCGATCAGCGGCGAGATCCCCCTCGATCGGCTCTGGCACGCGGTGCCCTCGTTCCCCACCATCGGCGAGGTCTGGCTGCGGCTGCTCGAAACCTATCGAGACCAGTGAGGCCTACGAGGCCACCATCGTCAGTGAACTCCCCGGCCGCCGGGCCGCTGCCGTGCAGGACCGCGGCCTCCGCCCATAGCCACAGTGCTACCGGGCCAGCGAAGAGGACAGCCACGCGCACCCGCCGATCCGTATGGGGATCGGCGGGTCGCGCTGCGTTCATTCTCGCCGTCCGCGCGTCGAGACGAAGTCCCAGACCGCTGCGGCGAAACGCTCCGGTTCCTCCACATGCCCCAGGTGCCCGCTGTTTTCGAGGACGAGCAGTTGTGAATCCGGGATCAGCCGATGCAGTTCCTCCGCCCAGCGCGGTCCACAGATGACGTCATGGCGGCCCACGATCACCAAGACCGGCACGGACATGCCCGGCAGGTCCGCGCGATCGTCGATCGGATCGGGGGTCCGGTCGGCGGTCAAGCCCGAAATGTAGTTCGCCTGTATGGCATTCCGCACGGCCCCCCAGCGCTGCTCGTCGCCCCAGTAGTCGGCGAAGTACGACGGCAGCACACCGCGGGCGACGGCGAGGGTCTGCTCGTCATCCGAAATGTCTTGCATCGCAACGAATGCGGCGAGGATCTCGCCCAGTTCGGGCCGGTCGGCGTGCGCGGCAGCGAACTGTTCCAGCCTGCGCGCGGCCTCGAGGGCGTGCTCGGGGCCGGTCACCGGCGCGCCCTCGTAGAGGACGATTCCCGCGAGCCTGGTCGGCCGGTGCAGCGCGTGATAGGCGGTGACGAACGCGCCATGCGAGTGGCCGAGCAGATACACCTCCGGCACGTCGAGGTGTTCGATGAGCCGTTGCAAGGCGCGACTGTAGCGTTCGCGGGTGTAGCCGTGCGGATGCGTCGGCAGCCGACCGGATGCGCCGGTGCCGATGGCCTCGACGTACACCATCGTCAAGTTTTGCTCGAGGGCCGGCATCCGCAGGTACTCCCAGAAGATTCCGGGACCGCCCGGGTGAGCGATGCACACCGGGCCGCGTCCGTGGACGTGGTACCGCTGCCGAACGCCGTCGGAGTCGAACGAGTGGACGCCGGGCGAAAGCCGCGTGTTGTGCGTGGTCGAATGCGCTGCGGTCATCACGCGGCCTTCAGCGGGCCCGCGAAGGACTTGCGCAGCGAGGACGGGCCGATCAGGGGCAGCAGCGCCGCGAGGATCTTGCCTTTGACCGTCCGCGGGGTGCGGGTCAGTTCGACGTCGACCCTGGTGCCGCCCTGGCCGGGCGTGGCGCGGAAGACCCAGCCGCCGCCCGCGCCGAAGAGCTTGGAGTCCAGTGTGGTGATGGTGACGGTGACACCGGCCGGATCCCATTGGTAGCGGGCGCGTTCCCACGCGGCCGCGGTGCCCTCGGTGACCTCGGCCCAGGTGTCGCCACGGTCGTGGACGACGAAGTGCTCGGCATCGATCGTCGGCCACGTCTGGGCCCGGGTGGGTCCGAAATCGGTGAGCACCTGCACGACCTCGGCGGGAGACAGGGTGGACAGCAGGTGGAATCGGACCGTTGCCATGGGAATGCTCCTTGAATTTCAGCGAGGGATGTCTGCGATTCCGGAGCCGTGTGCACGGTTCCGGACGCTGATCGAGCATCGCTTTCCGGAGTATCCCCGCGAATCCGTCAGATGACGCTGCGTTGACGTAATCGCCTCTCGCACTGGCGACGCGGGAGAGCAGGACGATGGGCGCAGGCCGTTCGCACTCCTCGCAGAAGCTCTGGCCTCTGTGCGGGGCGCGGACACTCTGCGCCGGGAATCACAGGTGATCGGCGTCGATGACGGCCCGGGCGAACGGGTGTGGCGCTTCCTGCGGGACGTTGTGCCCGATGCCGTCCAGGACGCGATGCTCGTATTTGCCGGTGAACTTGCCGCGGTAGGCCTTTCCGTCCTTGGCCACGCCGTCGAAATCGCTGCTGACGGTAATGGCAGGCACGGAGACGGTGGCACCGTCGAGTTGCCGTTCATAGGCGTCGTAGTGCGGTTCGCCCGGTGCGAGGCCGAGCCGCCACCGGTAGTTGTGGACGACGATGTCGACGTGGTCGGGATTGTCGAAGGCGGTGGCGCTGCGGTCGTAGGTGGCGTCGTCGAAGTTCCACAGCGGCGAGGCCCGCCGCCAGATCAGCTTGTTGAAATCGCGGCGGTTGCGGCTGTAGCCGAGCCGTCCGCGCTCCGTGGCGAAGTAGTACTGGTACCACCAGCCGAGTTCGGCCTCCGGCGGGAGCGGTTGCTGGTTGGCGGCGATCTGGGTGACCAGATATCCGCTCACGGACACGATGGCTTTGCAGCGCTGCGGCCACAGCGCAGCGATGACGTCGACCGTCCTTGCGCCCCAGTCGTATCCGCCGAGGACTGCCTCGTCGATGTGCATGGCGTCCATCAGGTCGACGATGTCGCGCGCGATGGCCGTCTGCTGGCCGTTGCGGATGGTTCGGTCGGACAGGAAGGTGGTGGGTCCGTAGCCGCGCAGGTACGGGACGATCACCCGGTAGCCCGCCGCGGCGAGCAGCGGTCCGACATCGGCGTAACTGTGTGGATCGTACGGCCAGCCGTGCAGCAGCAGGACCGGTTGTCCTGTGGGGGGACCGAATTCGGCGTATCCGACGTTCAGCACACCGGCGTCGATCTGCGTGATGGGCCCGAGGGTGGTGTTGGCTCCCGATCCCGCGCGCAGGTCCGCGCCCGGTGCGGTGGTCGCGGGTGCGGCGGCATGGTCGGTGGCGCAAGCGGCGAGGGAGGTCGCGGCCACACTCGCGGCGCTCACCGCGAGCGCTCCGCCGAACAGTCGTCGTCTGCTGATGGTCATCGCAACTCCTACCGGTGTCGTCCATGAGCGAAGGCCGGTGAATCGCCCCGGCCACGCCGATGACGCTAGGTAGCGCGCGAATGCCGTTGCGAGCGTCGGTTGACGTACTCCCTGTCGGTCATCGGCGTGGAACGGCTGTTCGTGCGCTTCGGTCCGCCGCCGGGTCGGCCCGCATCAGGCGGTCGTGTCCTCGTCGGCCGGAAGCAGTGCCGCGAGATCGGTGCGCGAGCTGACGCCGAGTTTGGGGAAGATGCGATGCAGATGGGTGCTGACGGTCCGATGCGACAGGTACAGCCGCTGCCCGATTTCCCGGTTGGTCAGTCCCTGGGCTGCCAGCCGGGCGATGCTCAGCTCGTGTGGAGTGAGCCGATCGCGGGCGTCCGGATCCCGGTTCGGGCTGGATTCACCGGCACTGCGCAGTTCCAGCCGAGCTCGTTCGCTCCAGGCGGTGAACCCGAGCGCGTCGAAAATCTCTCTGGCCGTGCGCAAATGGGTGCGGGATTCGACGACCCGGCGCTGCCGCCGCAGCCATTCGCCGTAGGACAGGTGCAGCCGCCCGCGCTCGGCGGGCCACGCGGCCAGATCCACCGCGAGCGCGTCGGTGAAGTGTGCTTCGGCGGTGTCGGTCGCCAGGAGGGCGTGTGCGTATCGCCATCCGATGTGCAACGCGGGCGAGGGCGTAGACGCCACGGCAGGCTCCACGCCGCGCAGCAGTTCACGCAGCGCATCGACCTGACCCGCACGGATCGCCGCGTCGGTGAGTTCGGCCAGGAAATAGGCGCGCAGCGCGGGCGAGTGCGACGGGTCCCCCGGATCGTGCGTGCGGCGCAGATCGGCGAAGGCGTCGTCGTACCTGCCCTCGCCGAGCGCCGCGAGCCCGCGTGCGAGTTGGACGGTGGCCAGGACGGGTCGCGCGCCTGCGGCGAGCCCGATTCGTTCGGCATCGCTCGCGAGGGTCGCGGCCTGCGGGTAATCCCCTCGCAGCGCGGCGATTTCGGCCTGGACGGCGGTGGCCAGCCCGTGCATGAAGGGCTGACCGGTTTCGCGGGCGAAGTCGGCAGCTTCGGCGGCAGCCTGGGCCCCGGCGGCGAGATCGCCGAGCCGGGTCAGACTCCACGCCTGCACGGTGAGCGCGCGCGGCAGCAGTCCGAGCTGTCCGGCGGCGCGAAATCCCGGCGCGGCCGCGGCGGAGAAGTGCGCGGCGAGATCGAAAGCGCCCACCTGAAGTGCCGCGCTGCCGAGGAACCGGTCCACCTCGGGGTTGCGGCCGGTGTCCGAGGCCAGGGCGCGCAGGCGGTCGATGACCCGTCCGCCGCGTTCGAACGGGGCTACATACGCGGAGACGGCGACAAGGCGCGGATCGTCATCCGCGATGGGGAGTTCGTCGGCGACGGCGAGCAACGCGGGGCGGGTGTCGGGACCGGGTTCGGACCAGAAGCAGCGCATGGCCGCACCCCACAGGATCCGCATTGCCGCGTCCGGATGCCCGTCGGCGGCGACAGCGGCCGCCAGTGCCGCCAACTCGGTGATGCGCGAGGGGTTTTCGCGGACTCCGTCGTCGAATCCGCTGAGCAGCCAGGCCGCGGTGGCATCGTGCCGCGGCGTGGTGGGGAGCGCGCGTGCGGCGAGGACGAGTCGTTCGGCGGTATCACGGCGGCCGGAATCGACGGCGAGTTCGGCCGCACGCAGCAGCCGGTCCGCGCGCAGGCCCGGGCTGCCGCTGAGGTCGGCGGCGCGCTCCAATGCCGCGACGGCGCCGCCGCGGTGGCGTGCTCGTTCGGCGACGTTCTCCAGATCGCGTGCCGCCTGTTCGTCGGGACCGGTCGCGGCCGCGGCCCGCTGCCAGGCGCGCCGATCCGGGTGCGCGGCGAGGACGTCGGAGAGCGCGCGGTGTGCGCGGGTACGCTCGTCGGCCGTCGCCGTCGTGGTGAAAGCCGATCGCATCAGAGGATGCCGGAAGGTGACGGTGTCGCGCCCGAGTACCAGCAGCCGGTTTTCGACGGCGGGCGTGAAGATCTCGGTGCCGGCCTGTGTGCCGAGGAGAATGCTTGCGGCGGACAGTGTTTCGGTGACCGAGTCGCTGTCGTTGAGCGCGGCGACGAGTAGCGCGGTCCGGGTGGGGGCGGGCAGCGTGGTGCCGCGCGCTGAGAAGGCGCGTTCGAGCCGTTCGGTCAGCGGCAGTGTCGCGGGAAGCTCATCGAGGTCGCGCACCGCGCTCGGCAGTTCGGTGAGCGCCAGCGGGTTGCCGTGAGCCTCGGCCAGCAGCCGATGACGGGTCTGCGCGGGCAATTCGGGGGCGATCAGGTCCAACAGTGCGGCGGCATGGTCGTCGGACAGCGGTTCGGGCCCCATGAGGCTCAGCCCCGCGTCGGCGAGTGGCGAGTCGACGCCATCGCGCAGGGTGGCGATCAACGCAATCGGCTCGGGGTCGATGCGGCGGGCCACGAACGCCAGAACCTCCGCACTTGCGGGATCGAGCCAGTGCACATCCTCCGCGACGATCAACAGCGGCCGCTCGCCCGCCGCGTCGGCCAGCAGCGTCAGCGCCGCGAGCCCGACGAGATAGGCGGTGGGTTCGTCGCCGCCGTCCGGCAATCCCAAAGCGGTTGCGAGAGAGTAGTATTGCCGGGGCGGCAGCCCATCCAGCTGTTTCCGCAAGGGGTACAGCAGTCGATGCAGCCCGGCGTAGGCATAGTTCTGTTCGGCCTCCACCCCCGCGGTCCGCAGCACCCGCACCCCCGCGATGGCCGCCGCCGCGACGGCCTCGTCCACCAGTGCCGACTTCCCGATCCCGGCCGCACCCCGAATCAGCATCCCACTGCGATCCTCGGGCCCGTCGACCAGCGCACCCAGATCCTTCAGCTCGGTATCCCGCCCGAACAGCGGCATGGTGCGCACTCCCTCTCCTGCCCGTTTCGATCGCGGGCCCTACGACCCTACTCGAGCCCGTCCGGTCGATCTGCGCCGCCGCAGTCGGCGAGCGCGAAGGGCCGAGAAGCTCGCGATCTCTCAGGACACGGCCGCCAAGAGTACGGTCGCCAGCAGCAGCCCGATGGACGCCAGCAACAACCACGTGGCCTTGCGGAACTTCAGGTAGCGGTAGAGGTAGAGGTGCGACGTCCGCCACAGCTCGTCGAGCGCCCCTTTGAGCTGCTGCTCCGGCGACTGGCTCATCACCGAGGCATGGAAGTCTTCGAAGCTCGACCAGGTGCGACCGATGTAGGGATAGTTGTAGAGCTCGGACGCCGCGCTGCGCGGTGCGAAGACCTTGCCCAACGGTCGACGCCGCAAGAGAACCAATGCTTGCGTCGCGTAGATGACCGAGCCCGCGACGAGCACCAGCGTGCCGACCGCCAGCGCGAACACCCACGGACTCAACGGCTTCGAGCCCCTCGACGAGAACGCCAGCGCCGTTCCCGCGACCACGAGCGCATTCGTACTCAGCACAGCGGTCGCCCGCGTCGTCACCCCGCGGCAAACCTGGCGTCCTCTCGAAGGATGTGCCAGTGAACGACATCCAGACTCACGCCGCGCGGTCTGCCGCCGGATCCCCCAGTAGTCATGACCCGATTCTCGACGAGATTCATCGCGAAACCAAAAGGGAGCCAGTGTCTCCCGTGCGCCGCCTCCGGGACCGGCCGCACGGTGGCGACAAGCCGGTGGGAGTGGGATCGCGGTCAGTCGGTCACGAGGGTTTTCAGTTCGTCGTCGAACAGGAGGGCGGGGTCGAACTCCATTCCGGTGAAGTGCCCGGCGAGTTCGAGGGAGAGGACGCCGTGGATTCGGGTCCAGAACGACAGGGCGCGGTGCAGGGTCGCGGTAGGCACGGAGTCGTCGGGGGCCCATCGGCGATGGTGTTCGAGGTGGGTGTCGAACGGTGTCGCCCGCTTGTCGAGGGGCAGCGCGGAGAATCCCTCGATCAGCATCGTCATGGTCTCGTTCGAGATCGCGGTGGTGTCGTCGGGTGCGCGATAGCCGGGAACCGGTGTGCCGTAGATGAGCAAGTACCGCTGAGGGTCGGCCAAGGCCCATTCCCGTAGGGCGTAGGCCAGCCCGGTCACGTCGGCGCCGGAGTCTCGGGCCGCGCGGAGGGTATCGGCAAGACTTCGGTAGGCGTCGCGAATGAGTTCGGTGATCAACTCGTCGCGGCCCGCGAAGTACCGGTACAGGGCGGGGCCGCTCATGCCCACCTGCTTGGCGATCGCGTTGAGCGACAGCGCGGACGTTCCCGCCGTGGCGATCTGCTCCCAGGCGCACTGCTTGATCTCCGCACGCATCTGCGCGCGATAGCGCTCCCGCGGGCTGCGCACCCCTGTGTCCGTCATGGTCCACCCCTTTCCCACTGTGTCTCTCCGACGTTGGTTAGAGGCTATCACTTTGACTCTTGCCTCTCACCGTGATCTGTTATAGCTTCTAACTTAAGCGAGACCGAATAACACTCCCTCGCCCGCCGCCGACAAGGAGCAGAACCATGACCGACACCCGCCCGGCCAGCACACCGAAAACGCAGACCACCTCCGGCGCCACGCGCAGCCGCCGTGGACGAACCGCCCTGCTCGGTATCGCCCTGACCGCCGCGATCGCCGGCGCCACCGCCACACAGGCCCTCGCCGACGGCTCGCCGGACTCGGCTCCGCTGACCTGCGGGGGACAAGGCATCGATCCCGCCGCCCCGATCCACTACCGCACCGAGACCCTGATCAAGGCGCCGCTGGACACCATCTGGAACTTGCAGACCGACGTGGAACGCTGGCCGACCTGGCAGAAGCCCGTCACCAGCAACAAGCGCCTGGATTCCGGTCCACTGCAGCCCGGTTCACAATTCCGGTGGACCACCCCCGTCCCCGCCACCGCCACGACTCCCGCGACCACCCTCACGATCACCTCGACCGTTCAGCAGATAGAGCCCCAGCGCTGCATCCGCTGGAGCGGGCCTGCGATCGGCGACGGGATCGGCATCGACAACGGCATCCACGTCTGGACTTTCACCCCGGTGGACGGCGGCGTCCTCGTGCGCACCGAGGAGAACTGGAACGGAGCCCAGGTCGAAGCCGACGTAGCGACCTCCACCCAGTTCCTCGGGGCCGGTCTCGAAGCCTGGCTGACCGACCTGCGCGCCGCCGCCGAAGGTCGGTAAACCCTCTGTTCACCAACAGATTTCGGTATGGACGCAGCGGCAGCACATGGCGCTCGCCGATCGGGTTCCGACCGCCCTCGACGCGCGCGGCCCGGCCTGCCGGAAACCCAGCCTTCGGCGAGCGAATCCAGCACCCACCGGGCGAAACTCGTTCGGGGTGACAGCAACTCGGCGATCGGCCCGGGCGGAGTTCCATGCCCGCCCGGGCCGATCGGAGAGAAAGCCTTGCTGCTTCGACCCCACACCGAGCGATGCCAGATAGCGGTGAGGACGGTGGGATCGAGCGGTTCCGACGCCGTGCAGCCAGGCTCACACAGCCCTGAAGAGACCGAGGCCCGAGGAGATATTGATGGCGAAGCCGCCCGCGAACGCGACCGCGACGATATCGCCCGCTCCGGTGAACACCGGCACCGGCGCCGGGGCGCAGTCGCAGGGCCGCTGCGCCGTTTCCCGATCCGCCACGTCGACCATGCCGGACGCTCCGGTCGTCGTGTTCGACCAGTAGATCCGGGCGTGGGAGTCGAAAATGCTGCCACCGCCGAAGGGGCTGGGATTGGCGACGCCGAAGGTGGTGACGCCGGGTTGGTCACCGACGGTCGCCGTCAGGTAGACGTTGAATTGCGATGGAATACCCCATGTTTGGGTCAACTTCATCAGCGGAAGCTGGAACGTGGTCGTCTGCGCGGCGTGAGCGACGGTGTGCTGTCCCAGCACCAGCGCACCGGCCACCGTACCCGCGACACCCAGCTTGACGCCCGCGCCGGCAGCCCGGCGAACCACGTTATTCGTCACTAGCCCTCCTCACAGTCGATTCCGGCCCGCATCCGTGCCGGTGACGCCGTGACGATCGATGACATGATCGGATCAGCGTTGCCGACGGCCGCATTCACCGCGCTGCCTGCGCATTCGGCACGGAGCGGTAACGAGCACCTGCCAGTAAACAGCCCGGCGTGCGATATTCACGGCATCGACCCGCCCAGACTTGCGGCTCGCCGGTCGGCTGGACATCAGTGCTCCAGGAACGGCCTTGCCCACTCGGTGAACCGCTCCCCCAGCCCCGCCTGCGCCGCCGCGAGAACGGCCGCGGGGTCCTCCGCCACCGGCAGGCCGAAGTGCTCGTCGAGCCACGTCACGAACTCGTCGTGCCCGTCGCTGTACTCCTCGTCCTCCTCGCGGTAGAAGTACACCTCGTCCCAATCGACTCGTATCTCCGAGTCGAAGCCGAGGAGCTGAAACAACTCCCGCAGATGACGGGCGACGACATGCTGCCCGCCCTCGTCTCCGAAGACGACGACGGGCAGCGTCGCCGGATCGTCTCGGTCGTCGAAACGCCACAGCGCGTAGAACGAACCGGAACCGTTGGCCTGCGCGAAGGGAATCAGCCGGTCGGTGAACTCCGGATCCTTCGACCAGCCCGCCACCAGGCCCGAGAGGTCTCCGAAGTCGGTCAGGCCGAAACCGTCGGCGTAATTCTCGTAGCCGAGTCTCTCCTGCAACTCCATCAGCAGGTTGAGCTCCGCAACAGGCGAGTACGGGCTGTTCAATGCGTTCTCCAAGCAGGCATGTAGGGCAGTCCTGTTGTGGCCGCCCGGATTTCGAGATCATAAACTCCCACGCCCGGACGTTCTTCGCAGCTCGACCGCAACTTGTCGATGCCGATCACGACTTCTGTTCACCCGCAACGCCTTCGCAGGCTCCCGCGCCACCTCACGCGCCCAGATCGCGGCCTGGGTCGCGGAGCGAAGCGGCCCGGCCAACGACCCATAGCCGCGGCGACAGGGCGCGAACCCGGTCACATTCCTGTTGTGCCCCGCAAGCGGCCGCCGATACCCGGACGACAGCAGACGTTTTCACGGAGAGGCGGAGACACATGGCCGGTCGGCATCGTGCGATGAGCAGGCGCAGCAAAGTTCTGCGCGGAATACCGGTTGCGATGGCGCTGCCTGCTGCCGTCAGCCTCGGCGATCTGGGTGTCACTACGGCGCACGCCGCCCCCGCGCAGGCTGTCGAGCACGCGCCCGACACCGCCACGCTCGTATACGCGACCCAGTCACCGGCGGCGATCCCAGCCCACTTCGTTCCGAGCTCGGCCGTATCGAATCCGGTGGCCGAAAGTGTCGAGCCCTCGGCGGTAGAGCCGCTCCCCCAGGCCGCACCGGTCGCTCACGCGACGGCGATCGCGAGCCCGAACGAGAACGGCACCTACATCGGCCAGACCGCGGGCCAGGTGATCGGAGGCGTGACCGGAGCGGTGCTCGGCGGCACCGTCGGAGCCGCGCTCGCCACGCCTCTCGCCGGGCCGACGGGTGGTTCGGCCGTACCGATCGGAGTCGTCGCAGGCGGTGTGATCGGCGGCGTGGTCGGCACCTACGCCGGTTACTACGCGGGCTCGTTCATCGGATCGGCAGTGGCGGAGCAGGCTCCGGAGCTCATTCCGAACGTCCTCCCCTGAGCCCGTCCGACGGCTGATCCGGTGGCTGACGACCTGGCGATGATCGGCGATCGGATCGGCATGGGATTCCAGCTTGTCCGCGCACCGCGCCTAGGCGGCGGCCGCCCAGGCGCGGTGCGCGCTGGGTCCGCCGCACTGCTGGTCACGGGGAGGTTCTCGACCTGCCGTAAACCCGAGTAGTGAACTACCCGCGACATCCGCATTCGTATCGTTCAGGCTCGCATATCGCAGCCCCATACGTCTCGGCTCGGGAGATCTTCCATGTGCGCACAGCCTGCCGCTGCTCTGGAGCAGCCGGCTCGCGGACAGGGGGCGTCGTTCGACTACGACGCCTTCATCTCCTATACCCACCGCGATCGACCGGTCGCCGCCGGAATTCAGAAAGGCCTGCACCGCATCGGCCGGCGCATGGGCCACCTGCACGCACTGCGTGTGTTTCGCGACGCTACCGACCTCACCGCCAGTCCCGACCTGTGGGGCAAGGTCGCCGAAGCGATGGACCGGGCCCGGTTCCTGGTCGTCGTCCTCTCCCCGCACGCGGCCGCCTCGGGCTGGGTCGACAAGGAAGTCGCGCACTGGCTGGCGCGCCGCGGATCGGA
Source organism: Nocardia sp. bgisy118 (assembly GCF_057708605.1). NCBI lineage: Bacteria > Bacillati > Actinomycetota > Actinomycetes > Mycobacteriales > Nocardiaceae > Nocardia > Nocardia sp. bgisy118. The sequence goes on from NZ_JBYISM010000023.1 coordinate 34,608, forward strand.
CAACCTGCTGTTCGTCGTCACCGGAGGACGCCTGATCTGGGACGAGAAGACCGGGCGGTTCGACCCGGACCGATCCGACGTGGCCCTGCCGGTGCTGACACGACCGGGTGTCCTGACGACCGAACCGTTCTACGTCGACGTCACCGACGATGCGCCGTGGGACCCGCGCGCACCGATGTTCCGGGAGAAGGTCATCGATCTGGCCGCCCCCGTCCACGGCAAGCCCAAATACGAACTGGCCAGCGAAGACCTGCGTGAGCAACGTCGCTTCCGGCGGTTGCGTCGTGCCGCTGTCACCGGATTGGCCCTGCTGACCGTCATCGCCCTCGCCGCCGCGACCATCGCGCTCGATCAACGGCGGGAAGCGATCCACCAGCAGCACGAGGCGGAACGACAACGCAACGAGGCGGTCGCTCTCGCCCTGGCCGCGGCCTCCCGCGATGCCGCGCCCGGCAACGCCGGGCTCGCACTCGCGCTTGCCGCCGAGAGCAGCCGAGCGACGCCGGCCCCGCTGTGGCAGGCCACCAGCGCACTGGTCAACGCCCGCATCGCCTTCGGCAAGGCCCCCGGGCAGCAAGCCGCCGCACCGCTCACCGGCCACACCGACTGGGTGAACGACGTGACGTTCAGCCCGGACGGAACCCGGCTGGCCTCCGCGAGCATGGATGGCACTGTGCGACTGTGGGATCCGGCGACCGGCGCGCCGGTCGGCGACCCACTCACCGGCGACCAAGAGCGGGTGTACTCGGTAGCTTTCAGCCCGGACGGCAGCCGGCTGGCCACGGCTGGCGCGGACAACACCGTCCGACTGTGGGACACCGCCCTCGGCAGGCAGGTCGGTCCCCCACTCACCGGACACATCGACAGGGTGAACGGGGTGGCGTTCAGCCCGGACGGCACAGTGCTGGCCTCCGCAAGCTGGGACGGAACGGTGCGGCTGTGGAATCCGGCGACCGGACAGCAAGTCGGTGAACCGATCGTCGGCGACTCCAACGCGGTGTCCGACGTGGCGTTCAACTCGGATGGCACTCGCTTGGCCACCGCGGGCGCCGATCACACCGTGCGGTTGTGGGACCCGGCGACCGGCGGACAGGTCGGTCCCGCGCTCACCGGCCACACGGACTGGGTGGCGGACGTGGCGTTCAGCCCGGACAGCGCCGTGCTGGCCTCCGCCAGTGGAGACAACACCGTGCGATTGTGGGACGCCACCACCGGTCAGCCGCTCGGCACCCCGCTCACCGGCCACACCGCCACGGTGCACTCCGTGGCATTCAGCCCGGATGGGACCCGGCTGGCCACCGCAGGCAACGACACCACCGTCCGTCTATGGGACCTCGCCACCGGTCATTCCCTCGGTGAACCGATCACCGGCCACACCGGCGAGGTGAACGCGGTGGCGTTCGACCCGGAAGGCACTCGGCTGGCCACCGGCGGTGATGACGACGCGGTGCGGCTTTGGGACGTCAGTACTCGCGCGCCGGTCGGTGCACCGCTCACCGGACACACCGACGGGGTGCTCGACGTGGCGTTCAGTCCGGACGACACCCGCTTGGCCACCGTCAGCCGGGATGGCGCTGTGCGGATCTGGGACCCGGCCACCGGCAAGCCGATCGGTGCACCGCTCACCGGACACACTGGCCCGGTAGCTGCGGTGGCATTCAGCCCCGACGGCACTCGGCTGGCGACCGCGGGCGCAGACAACACCGTGCGACTGTGGGACCCCGTTACCGGACAACCCGTCGGCCCTCCGCTCACCGGCCACACCGAGGCGGTGCTCGATGTGGCCTTCAGCCCGGACGGCACGCGGTTGGCCACCGCAGGACAGGATCGGACTGTGCGGCTGTGGGATCCCACCGGCGGACGGCCTATCGGTGCGCCGCTCACCGGCCACACCGGTCCGGTGTACTCGTTGGCGTTCAGCCCAGACGGTTCCCGACTGGTCACCGCAGGACTCTTCGACGACCATCCCGTGCGGCTGTGGGACCCGGCCACCGGCAAGCCGGTCGACGGACCACTCATCGACCACACCGGCGGGGTCTCCGCGGTGGCGTTCAGCCACGACGGCACCCGGCTGGCCACCGCCGACACCGACCACACCGTGCGGCTGTGGAACGCGACCGACGGACAACCCACAGGTCCGCCGCTCATCGGCCACACCGACGGGGTGAACAACGTCGCGTTCGCCCCGTCCGATACCTTGTCGGCCACCGCAGGCTCGGACAACACCGTGCGGTTGTGGGACCCGACTACCGGTAGGCCGATCGGTCCCCCACTCACCGGCCACACCGCCGCCGTGTACGCGGTGGCGTTCAGCCCGGATGGCATGCGGCTGGCCACCGCCGGCGCCGATCACACCGTGCGACTGTGGGACCGCCCCTGGGACGCGAACAAGGCGTGCGAACTCGCCACTCCGTTCGTGACCCGAGCCCAAGTACAGACCTACGTGCCATCCGGCTGGAAGATGACGTGCCGTTATGCCGGCTGAATCCAAAGCCTTTGCAAACCAAGCAGTTCGGCGCCGAAGCGGAGTCCGCGCCTACCGGCCACGCCTCCGGAAGAGACGGATCGAGCCGGACGCCCAGAACGACACGAGGAGGTCGGCGGTGCACCACGACGATCAGCGATCCGAGCTTCGCACCCGACTCTGGAACGACGCACCGGAAGACTCCGACAACCGCACCGCCACCTTCGAGAGTGCGGTGCTCGAACAGTACCGGCTCTGCGTCGAGATGGCCGACCGGGTGAGCGCTAGGCGCGGCCTGGCGAACTCCTTCTTCCTGACACTCAACACCGGCATCTTCACCTTCACGACCGCCTTCGGGAAAGCCCCGCCGAACGACAAGGTCTGGTGGCTGGCGATCCCCTTGGCCGCGATCCTCGGCCAGTGTTTCGCGTGGTTCTACCTGGTCCGCAGCTACCGGCTCCTCAACAGTGCCAAGTACCAGGTCGTCGGCGCCCTGGAGGAACGACTCCCCGCCTCCCCCTTCTGGCGTGCCGAATGGTGGGCGCTGGGTGAAGGAAAGGACCGAGCACGGTACTGGCCCCTCTCGCACATCGAGGAGTGGATCCCCATCCTCTTCGCGCTCGCCTACACCTCCGGGTTCCTGGCCCTCGTTTTCACCTGAATCCGGCTCTGTCCCAAGCATCTCGGGACCGAATCGGAAACAGTAACCACCCGGGTTCCGACGACCTCGATGCCTTCAGACCAGCGCGGCCCTGGTCTGCGCGTACGCGATGACGTTCTCTTCGTAGGCCGCCGCATCATGCTCCGACAAGCACACTCGGAGCCGGCGTATCGCGTCATCGAGTTGGGGCCCCGAACCACGATCGGCGAGCAGAACCACGATCACCTCCCACTCCCCGATCCCCTTGTCCGGCCGATCCAGCAGCTCATCCAGGTACCGATCCGGCTCCACCAGCTGCAATGCGCGGCGCGCGTAAGCGTGTACGCGGCGGGGCAACTCGGTGCGAATGGCATCGATATCGGCTTGCAGGACGTGCTGACCCGGTTGCTCCGGGTCGAGTCGCACCGACCACAGCGCGGTCAGCTCGTCCGGCAGACGATGGGAGGTGATCAGGTCCGGGCCCGCGGCCTTCTCCAGCGGCGTCGGCGGCAGACCCAGCCGAGCGTCGCGCCAGTTGCAGAATTCCCACCAAGCCGTCGGCGTGGCGTTCAGCTCCAGCCCGAATGCGAGGACTTGCTGTCCACCGGTCCACGTGCGGGTCAACCGGGTGCGGCCGACGGAGGCGACACCACCCGGCTCGATCCGCACCCACACCGGATCCGAACCATGAAACCCATACGGCTGTAGCAACTTTCCTGTCTCACGCAGCACACGACGCAGCGCCGAATCGGGACTGACCATCCCGGCAGACTATCGGCGCGCCCCGACAGACCGGGCAGCTGCCGGGCGGCGCGGCGAACTCCACGGTGCAAGACCCGCCCGAAGTCGGATTCCCGCAGGAAAGTGCGGCTGTCAGCCGGACCGGCGCATCCAGGCCGTGATCTGACTGCGGTTGTTGACGCCGAGCTTGGTGAGGATGTGCTGGACGTGGTTCTGTGCCGTCCGTTCGGAGATGATCAGGATGCGCGCGATGTCGCGGTTGGTCGCGCCGGTGGCGACCAGTTCGGCGACCTCGAGCTCGCGGGGTGACAGTGTCGTCGACTGCGCGTACACGCCGATGATCGTTCGCAGGCGCTGCGCCCACGGCGCCATGCCGCAGCTCTCCGCGAGGGGCAGAGCTCTTTTCGCCAAAGCCAGAGCTTCCTCGGGTGCGTCCGCCACGACCAGTTCGGCGAGCTCGCAGTCGGCCTCGACCGCGAAGCACCGGGCGCTGATGTCACGGCAGATCCGTCCCGCGCTGCGCAGGTCGGCTGCGGCGGAGTCGGCGTCACCCAGCGCGGCAGCGAACTTACCCAGCCACAATTCGACCGGTCCGAGGTAGTGACCGCTTCCACCGGTGCCCGCCACGTGGAATCCGCGATGCTCGCCGAGGCGGTCGGCGAAATACCGGATATCGTCGACAGCCCCGAGCCTGCTGGCGACCGCACCTCCGGTCACCAGGGCATCCAGCAGGAAATAGGGCGGGATCTCCCACTTCTGCGGAGGCCCGAGGCTGCGGTACAGCGATTCGCCTTCGTGCAGCCGGCCGCGCTCCACCAGCGGAAACGCCATGCCCAGTGCCGCGAACAATGCGTTGCGCACCTCGCCGCTCATGCGCGGCGGAGGCGGCGTGCACGAGACGTCGGACTGGCCGCCGTGATGGCCGATCACCGTGAGCAATGCGCGGTACGCGCCTTCGCCCGCCGGGTGGGCGACCGACTCGGCCAGCCGGTATGCCTCCTCGCCGAGGCGTGTCGCTTCCGCGAGATCACCACGCCCTTGGGCGAGCGCGGCCTCGGCGATCAAGAGATGCCAGTTCGCCATCGGGCCGCCGGTGTGCCGCACGCACCAGCGCAGCCGGGACAGTTCGGTCGCGATGCCGGTGATCGCTCCGCGCGCCCAGAGGCTGTCGATGGTCCACAGGTGGCCCCACATCTCGGCCGCGGCGTCGCCCGTGCGGACACCGGCGGAGACCATCTCGGCGGCGAGGACGGCGTACTCGTCGCGATGTTCCGGCCCGGTGCAGGCGAGCTGACGCGCGCGCAGCGCCGCCACGCTGGTTTCGTCGTCCGCCACTGTGGCAGCGAGAGCCATTGCCGCACTGCTGGTTTCGGCTACTTCATCGAGTTGCCCGAGATAGACGGCAGCCTCGGTGAGGCGGGCCAGCAGTCGTGCCCGCAGCAGGTCGGGGACATCGCCCGCCAGCGCCTCGGCGCACCACGCGTGAATGTCACGGTCCCACAACCGATCTCCGATCGGTTCGAGGACCAGTGCGCACTCGGCGGACAACGTCGCGTCGTTCGTGCGGCGGGCCAGGGCCACGGCCGCCGAGCAATCGGCGCGCGCCGCGGCCAGATCACCGGCCCGCTGGCTTGCCGTGGCCCGGGCAAGCAGCATCCGGCTCCGCTTGCCGGGCGTGGCATCGTCGGCATTGGCCACCGCGAGCCCGTACAGCCGGACGGCCTCCTCGAAAGCCAGTTCACGCAACGCCAGATCGCCCGCGCGAAGCGCCCACCGCCGGGCGGGCTCGCGATCTCCGGCGATCGCCGCCTCCGCGTAGTGCCATGCCAGCGCTGCCGAAAACGCGTCCAGCGCATCGGGATACAACGCCTCGATGGCGTTCGCCGCACGCGTGTGCCATACCACGCGCTGTTGTAGCGGCAGCCCCTCCCGCAACGCCTCCTTGACCAGTGCGTGCCCGAATCGCATCGAGCCGGGCTCGGTCGTGGTGGTCAACAACCCGGTTGCGGCGGCCTCGTCCACGGCGGACAGGCATTCGGCTGCCGGTCGCCCGATCAGGCGGGCGACGACGGCGATCGCGAACTGGTCGCCCATGATCGAGGCGGCGCGCAGGAACTCCTGCGCCCGGGGTGACGACCGCGCCACTCGGCCCTGGATCACCTGCCGCAGGGTGGCGGGCACGGGCAGCCGGCGGTCCGCGCCGTCCCGGAACGCGCGGCCGAATTCTCTCAGGTAGAACGGATTTCCGCCGGTTGCCGCATGGACGCGCACGGCGAGCTCGTCCGGCACCGGCTGCTCCGCCTCCGCCGCGAGACACGCCGCGGCCGCTGTCGAAGTGAGGCCGGCGAGGTGGATCGTGCGGGCCGCTGCCTCCCGCAGCAGCTCCGGTTTGATCACTCGCCAGCCCGGCGCCGCGTCGGCGAGGGTGTCGCGCTCGGTGACACACACCAGGATTCGCTGTGTCCGCAGCTGACGCACCACGTGCAACAGGCCGAGCAGCGAGGGTTCGTCGGCCCATTGCACATCGTCGATGACGAACAGTGTCGGGGTCCCGCCGGAATCGAGCCGTGCCGCGAACCTCTCGAACAATGCCGCACGGCCGGAGATCGGTTCATCGCCGAAGCCGTCGCCGAGCACCGGTTGCCACAGCCGGAAGGGCGGCGCGTCGGGCAATTCCATCGCTCTCGACCAGAGGGTGCGTATGCCCCTGCTGCGCGCGCGTCCGGCGAGCTCCGTCATCAGCCTGGTCTTGCCGATGCCCGCCTCACCGGAGCACGTCACCAGCTGCGGGATTCCGCCGACCGCCCCGTCCAGGATGCAGAGCAGATCGGCGAGCTCGCGGTCACGACCGATCAATCCGGATGTCACTCGCCGCCTCCTCCACCGGGTCAATCCATTGTGCCCCGGATGATTTCGGTGTCGAAGACCTCCCATCGCGTATCGGGACCCAGCCGCACTCCGGCCTTCTCGAACGCCGGGAACAGTCTCTCGGCCGCGTACCGATCGGCCGACACCGACGAATCCCAGACATCGACCACGTGCAGGACGCCATCGGATTCCCCGACGATGTGCAGCAGGTTCCCCGTCACCGGTTCCGGGCCGAGCGCTTCGACCACGGCACGGTATTCCGTCAAACCGGCGCCAGGGGCATGGGTGATGTGAATGTATGGCATAGCTTCTCCGCCTTTCGCGAACTCACGGTGTTGACGCACCGAACGCTACGAGCGCCGACGTTTCGGTGACATCGGCCGAACTACTCAATGGCACTACTCATTCGGCGCCCCGCGGGAACGACGGAATGAGCAGCGAGGCTGAGTATTTCGGCGGATTCGACGCGTCCTCCGGGTCGATAGCGTCACAGTGTCGGTGACACCGATCTCGAAAGGACTTCACCGCCATGACATCTCCCCATTGGGACGGAGCCGAAGCGGCCGCCCGCGCGAGAGGGGCCGCGGAAGAATCCGGCAGGCTCGCTCGAAGCTACGGCGACGGCTGCCTCATGAGCACGGCGCTCGCGCAGGTGGTCGCCACTGTCTTGGCGGCCGTCGCGGCGCCGATCGTGGTGCAGGTGCTGAACCGCGTCGGTCTCCGGAGATCCGCGACGACCGACCACCGGTCACTCTGATCGGAAGCTCGAGCTAGCATGCTAGCAAGCTAGCGTGCTAGCATCCTCTCGTGGGCGACGAGGATGTGAAGCAGTTCAACGTCTATCTGCCGATCGGGCTGATCAAGCAGGTCAAATTGCAGGCGATCGAGTCGGGAATGTCGTTGTCGGCGCTTGTTGCCGCCGCGCTGCGCGCGTACCTCGGCGACACCCACCCGCAGTCACCATCAGGAGAGGATCAGCAATGAGGACCGAGGGCATCGATGCCGTGTTCCTGGAGACCCACAATTGGGGCAAGCAGGCCAGGTTTCTGCAGGAGCTGGGATTCGAGGTCGAGTTCGAGACCGGCCACGGTTCGGGTCAGTTTCGCAACGGTGACGGCCCATCCGTCTTCGTGGCCGAGGTCCCGCCGACCCAGGATCCGCGGACACTGCTGGTCATGAAGGTCGCCGACACGCAGAGCCGCCCCGGCGGCGATGTCGAGATCGTCACCGAATTCGAGCAGACCCACTACGGGACCCAGGAGATGACCGTCCGCGACCCGGACGGGCGGCAGTGGAATCTACAGGCACCGGGCAAGGAGTGAGCGCGATGCCGAACGAGCTAACGATCGCCCCGGATCAGACCGCGATCCGGACCGCGCTGTGGCGGGCGCTGCACGTGCGGATCGATGCGGCCCCGCATGTTTTCGACGACGAGATCGGGCTGCGGCTCGCGGGGCCCGAGGACGGCTGGGAGCAGCGCCCGGATATGGATCCGCAGACCACCGGCCCGATGCGCGCGGGCATGGTGTCCCGCGCTCGCTTCGTCGAGGATCTGCTCGCCGAACAGGTCGGCCAGGGCGTGGATCAGTACGTCCTGCTCGGCGCAGGACTGGACACCTTCGCCCAGCGCAGGCCCGAGTCGGCCGCGCGGTTGACGGTGTTCGAGGTCGACCAGCCCGGCCCGCAGGCGTGGAAGCGCCAACGCCTCGCCGAGCTCGGGTTCGACCTCACGGACCAGTTGCGGCTGGTACCCGTCGATTTCGAGGTGGACTCGTGGTGGGAGCGTCTGCTGGCCGCCGGTTTCGATCCGAGCAGGCCCGCGGTCGTGGCGTCCACCGGCGTCTCGATGTACCTCACGAGAGAGGCGAATATCGCCACCCTGCGTCAGATTTCGACACTCGCGCCCGGGTCCACCCTGGCCATGACATTCATGCTGCCGTTCGAACTCGTCGGCTCCGGCGAACAGCAGATGCGCCGGTTCGCCGAACAGGGCGCCCGCGCCTCGGGCACTCCGTTCATCAGCTTCTTCCGCCCCGACGAGGTCGTGTCGCTCGCCGAGGAAGCGGGTTTCCCTGCCGCCCAGCATATTTCGTCCGAAGAGCTGACGCGCCGCTACTTCGCCGACCGCGCCGACGGTCTGCGGCCCGCGGAATCGGAGCAGATCCTGGTGGCAACCTGCTGATGTCCCGGAGCCGCGCGCATTGTGGAGCGATGCAGTAGAGCGCGTGCCCGGGACAAGACCTCGTCGCCGCGGAGCGCTGCAGTGTCGAGAGCGACGGCCCTGACCGCGGCAGCGCCGAGCGGCGGCCGGTGCACGCCACTCGGTGATCGAAGCGAGGGGAAACGGTCCGTGATCGACTGACGCGGTGGTCGCAGCAGACGCGTCGCTACCTTCGACCGAGCGGATCCGGCCGAACCCCTCCGCGGTGGCGCAACGGCGCCCGAGGCCCAGGTCAGGGGCGATTGTGGCCGCACATCGAATCGAAACCCGGCCGCCGAAATGCTTGACTCGTTCCAGAAACCGGACGAGACTTCCGAGCGTGCCCACGGCCACGGAATTCCAGCAAATGCTGCGGGAAGTTTCGCTGCGCGTGACCGCTCCGCGTGTCGCGGTGCTGAGCGCGGTGCACGATCGTCCGCACGCCGACACGGATTCGATCATCCGCGCCGTGCGGTCCCGTCTGTCGGCGGTATCCCACCAGGCGGTGTACGACTCGTTGCGCGTGCTCACCGCGACAGGCTTGATCCGTTGTATCCAGCCGTCCGGCTCGGTGGCGCGTTACGAGTCGCGAGTCGGCGACAATCACCACCACGTCGTATGCCGGACCTGCGGGTTGATCGCCGACGTCGATTGCGCGGTCGGCGAGTCCCCGTGTTTGACCGCGTCCGACGATCGCGGCTTCTCGATCGACGAAGCCGAGGTCATCTACTGGGGCCTGTGCCCCGACTGTGCGGCATCACCACCTCGCTGATCGCAGCCCGCACCACCTCTCAGGAAGGAATGTCGTGACATCCGATAGCCGTCCATCCACTCCTGACGCCGGAACTCGAAGCACGAGTGAGAGCGAGAACCCGGCGATCACGTCCCCAACTCCCCAGACCGGCCATCGCCCCCGCACCAACGAAGACTGGTGGCCGGAGCAGATCGATGTCTCGGTGCTGCACGCCCACTCGTCCAAATCCAACCCGTTGGGCGAGGATTTCGACTACGCGAAAGAATTCGAGAAGCTCGATGTCGACGCCCTGAAGGCCGACGTCGCCGCGGTCATGACCGATTCGCAGGACTGGTGGCCCGCCGACTACGGAAACTACGGTGGCCTGTTCATCAGGATGAGCTGGCACGCGGCGGGCACCTACCGGATCGCCGACGGACGCGGCGGCGGCGGTCAGGGCGCGCAACGCTTCGCGCCGCTCAACAGCTGGCCGGACAACGCCAGCCTGGACAAGGCGCGCAGGCTGCTGTGGCCGGTCAAGCAGAAGTACGGCACCAAGATCTCGTGGGCCGATCTGCTGGTGTTCGCGGGCAACGTAGCCCTCGAGTCGATGGGGTTCCAGACCTTCGGCTTCGGCTTCGGTCGCCCGGATATCTGGGAGGCCGAAGAGGTCTACTGGGGCCCGGAGGACACCTGGCTCGGCGATGAACGCTACAGCGGTGACCGTGAGCTGGCGCGCCCGTTCGGCGCCGTCCAGATGGGCCTGATCTACGTCAATCCGGAAGGGCCCAACGGCAAGCCCGACCCGGTGGCCGCGGCACGGGACATCCGAGAGACGTTCCGCCGCATGGCGATGAACGACGTGGAGACCGCCGCACTGATCGTCGGCGGCCACACCTTCGGCAAGACCCACGGCGCGGGCGACCCCGATCTCGTCGGCGCGGAACCCGAAGCCGCCCCGATCGAGCAGCAGGGCCTGGGCTGGAAGAGCGCCTACGGCACGGGCAAAGGCAAAGACGCCATCACCAGCGGCCTGGAGGTCATCTGGACAGCCGCCCCGACCCAGTGGGACAACGGCTTCCTGAAAAACCTCTACGGCTACGAATGGGAGCTCACCAAGAGCCCGGCCGGGGCGTGGCAGTACAAGGCGAAGGACGGCGCCGGCGAAGGCACGATCCCGGATCCGTTCGGCGGACCCTCTCGGGCCCCCACCATGCTGACCACGGACCTGTCCCTGCGGGAAGACCCGATCTACCGGGAGATCACCCGCCGCTGGCTGGATCACCCCGAGGAACTCGCCGAGGCGTTCGCCAAGGCATGGTACAAGCTGCTGCACCGCGACATGGGACCGATCAGCCGCTATCTCGGGCCGTGGGTTGCCGAACCGCAGCTGTGGCAGGATCCGGTGCCCGCGGTCGACCACGAGCTGATCGACGAGCAGGACATCGCGGCGCTGAAGGGCCAGGTGCTCGAGTCCGGCCTGTCGGTCTCCCAGCTGGTCAAGACCGCCTGGGCGTCGGCGGCGACCTTCCGCAGTACCGACAAGCGCGGCGGCGCCAACGGCGCAAGGATCCGGCTGGAGCCGCAGAAGAGCTGGGAGATCAACGAGCCGGCCGAGCTGACCGAGGTGCTCCCGATGCTCGAGCAGATCCAGCAGGATTTCAACAGGTCGGCCTCGGGCGGCAAGAAGGTCTCGCTCGCCGACCTGATCATCCTCGCCGGGTCCGCGGCGGTCGAGAAGGCCGCGAAGGACGCGGGCTACGACGTCACGGTGCCGTTCGCGCCCGGACGAACCGACGCCACGCAGGAGAACACCGATGTGGAGTCGTTCGCGGTGCTCGAACCGCGGGCCGACGGGTTCCGCAACTACGTGCGCGAGGGCGAGAAGGCCCCGCTCGAGCGACTGCTGCTCGAACGGGCGTACATGCTCGACGTGACGGCTCCGGAGCTGACGGTACTGATCGGCGGCCTGCGCGCCCTCGGCGCCAATTTCGGCGGAACCTCGCACGGCGTCTTCACCGACCGGCCGGGCACCCTGACGAACGACTTCTTCGTCAACCTGCTCGACCAGGGCACGGAGTGGAAGGCGTCCGAGTCGACGGAGAACGTCTACGAAGGTTCCGACCGGCGCACCGGCCAGACCAAGTGGACGGCCACCGCCAACGATCTCGTCTTCGGATCGCACTCGGTGCTGCGCGCGGTGGCCGAGGTGTATGCGCAGGAGGGCGGCGAGGGGAGGTTCGTCGACGACTTCGTCGCCGCGTGGGCCAAGGTGGTCGACAACGATCGCTTCGACCTGGCCTGATCGATATCGACGATCCCCAGGCCGACCTTGCCGGGTCGGCCTGGGGATTTATTTGTCGCACAAGCGAATACGCGGGCGCGACCCTGAGAGATTGTCGTAGGACCGCAGGCTAGGTGGACGCTTGCATGTCGGCCACGATCCTCGCGACCCGTTCGCTGGCCTGTGTCGCCCAGGTGGGGTGAGTGGTCACGTAGAGGCGATCGGCCTCGACCGCGCCCAGGATGATCTCCGCGGCCTGCGCCGCGGGCATGGCCTCGTCCGCCAAGTGGGCGATGACGCCCAGCCCGGGTGCGAGACGCTCCCATTGCTCGGGAGTGAGCGTGCCGAGCCATCCTTCCTCCGGCTGTGTGGTAACGCTGTCGCCGAGCAGGGATCCGATGCCGTCGGTGATCCCGCGCAACATTTGGGTGTCGACCGGGCCCGGGCACACCACCGTGACACCGATCCCGGGCGCGAGTACGGCCAGTTCGCCGTGCAGCGCCTCGGTCAGCGAGACGACCGCGTGCTTGCTCGCGGTGTAGGGGGCGTTGAACATACCGGTGGTGACACCCGCCAGGGACGAGGTGTTGACGACGTGGCCGCGTCCCGCCGCGATCAGGTGCGGGACGAAGGCACGCATCCCGTTGACGACGCCCTGCACATTGACCGCCCAGATCCGCTGCCAGTCCTCGGGTTCCACCAGCCAGATCGGTCCGCCCACGGCCATTCCGGCATTGTTGAACACCAGATCGACCCGCCCGAAACGCGCCAGGGTGGTGTCGGCCAGTTGCCGAACCTGTTGTGGATCAGCGACATCCGTTCGCACCGCGAGAGCGTCGGGCCCGAGCTCGTCGGCGGCTGTCGCGACCACGTCGCCATCGACATCGGCGAGCACCACTCGTATCCCGCGGTCGCACAATGCCTGCGCCACGGCTCGTCCGATTCCATTGGCGGCGCCGGTCACCACCGCGACCTGGCCTGTTTCCAGTTTCATGTGCTCCCTTTCGGTTTCGACCATCATGGAGTTCGGACGTCAGTCAGTCGGTAGCGCGCGCGGGTTCCGGAGTGGTCGCCCGGCCGAAACCGAGCCCACACGCCGGCTAGGGCAGCCACCGCAGCGCCGCGTCGGCGCAGTCCTCGGGGCTGTTGTTGAAGGCGATGGCCGCGTCGGGCGCGTGCTGCCGGACCAGGTTGACCATCTTCTCGAACAACTCGAGCAGCGGCTCGTGCTTGCGGATGCCGCCGCCGATCACCACGCAGGCGTAGTTGTTGCGGTTCAGCGCCGCCACGATCGTTCCTTCGGGGTTCTCGTCGAGGGCCACCAAGCACCAGTCGGCCTCGATACCGAGATCGTCGAATCGGGCCCGGCCGCGTGCCATCGCCGCCTCGACCGGCGCCGGATCCCAGCCCTCGAACGTCGCGGGATTTACACCGACCACAAGCACTCGCGCCTCTGTCATGCTTCCACCCTTCTCACGGAGCGTTTCCACGCCGGAACCCTCGCCACGGTACGCACTCGGGCACCGAAGGTGGAGCGATCGCCGGTTCGAGCGGACACCGCCAACGCGTGCCGTCGAGAAATCGAGTACCGGCTACTCGTGTGCGCCTCGGGGGTCCGAGCGGATAGTGCACGTGACGCACGAATCGTGCGGGTCCGCTGCCCGCCGGTCGGCGTCCCGACAAGTGTCGACCCCGTCGCGAGACCGCGTGGCGAGTGTCCAGGCCAGTGCGAATGCGAGGCGAGACATGAGCTTGATGTCGAAACGATTCTCCGGCGATCCGGTGCTGGAGAAGTGCTTGGCGGGTTCCCACCGAATGATGGAGCCCGAGGAAAACCTCTCCGTCATGCGGGTGCAGGAAGCACTGCGCAGGTTGGACAAAGACCCCGGAATACTCGACGGCATCTTCGGGGTGAAGACCGGCGCGGCGGTCAGCGAATTCAAGCGGGAACAGCGCCTGTTCCCGGACGATCCGGTCGTCGGCGAGGGCACTTCGGGCCGCCTGGACATGTTCATGTTCCACGATCCCGTCATCTCGGGGGACGCCGATTTCGGTGAACTCGCCGGTTTCGTCGCCGAGCACCGCGTGGAGCCCTTCGTCGGATTGGAGCTCGCGAACCTGCTGCGGAAGTCGTTCGAGAGCCAACGCCACGACCTCGGCCGCGCGATGCTCGACAGGCTCACCTCCGGTGACTGCTCGGCCATCGTCGCGGCGAGCCGGGCCCGTGGCTTGAACGACGATCGAATACCGGAGAACGTCATCGAGGAACTCGCCGAACTACCCCGGGACGCATCCGGTGTCACGGTCTCGTTCGAGGATTCGAATGGGCGGCAGCGCAGCGCAATCGCGCTGAACGACTTGTTGATTCGCGGACGCATGGTCCTGACCCACCACCCGGACGGACGCCAGGCGAAGGCCAGCTTCCGTGGCCAGCTCGCCCACGAGCTGACGCACATGCGCAATGAGGGTGCGAACCTGGAGCGCACGCCGACCTTCGATACCGATACCTTCCTGGACCCGGTCCTCGCGGCGAACTTGCCGAATACCGCCTTCGTCTTCATGCATTTCGCGAACGAAATGAACGCCCGCCACGTCACGTGGATCACCGAGCGTGAGGACGCGGGCGATCCCTTCGCCGCGAGATTCCTGCCGCCGTCCGAGTTGTGCGCGGCCGCGCATTTCTACTTCGCCGAGACCGGCCTTCGCTTGTTCTTCGACAACGGCTACATGGCGAACATGGTGCAGAGCCATGAGAAGACCTACCGGCAGCTCGCATTGTGGCTTCGTCGAACAGCTCAGCTGACCTTCACCAGCAAGCCGGAGCAGCAGGAGATCAGTGCGCGGCTGTTCCGCGACGCCGCCGACGTGGCCGACGTCATCGCCGCCGACCCGAATACGCACCGCCCCATCGGCAGGGGCCTGTTCCCGGAACCCGGCGACTTTCACTGAATCCGAACTCGGAAGGAACCGAAATGCTCGAGGCAGTACAAATCTTCTGGTCATCCAGCGGTGTCGGCATGCCGTCACTCGATTCGAAGGCCTTGGTGGACATCCACGACGGCGACACACCGAGCATCCGGATGCCCGTGCGGATGCTGTCGATCGACACACCGGAAGTCACCGCCGGTTCGCCACAAGGCGCGGTGGGGGTGGACGAGAAGTTCGCTCAACTCGCGGAGTGGATCCAGCAACGGCCGGCCGACGTACCCGTCTCACGCCGGTTCGCCGATTTCCTCCTACCGAGACTCTCCACCGGCAAGGCGGGAACCATCCAGTTCACCCAGGGCACGCAGGCGGCCGATTTCGCCAAAGCCAATGCCGCCCAGCGACTGACACGGCCGGACGGGACCCGGCGAAACCTGTTCGTGCACACCGCGGACGCACCGTTCGACGGCAACGGACGACTGCTCGCCTACCTCGCCCCGAACTACTCGAAGCCGGAACTGGCGACACTGACCCGCGAACAACGCTCGACCTTCAACCTCGACATGGTGCGCTCGGGCTGGGCTGCGACGTTCATCATCTACCCATCGATCCCCGGCGAACTCGACTTGCCCCTGTTCCTCAGCGCCGCCGACGAGGCGGTCACCGCCAGACGCGGAATCTGGGACGAGCCGACGACCATGCCCGCATACGAATACCGTTGCGTGGAAAGGCTGTACGCGATCGCCAAATCGATCATCGTCGACAGGAAGCCGGTACCCGATCCTTTCGCCTGGCGCGAACGATACTGCGCCGACATGCGCACGCGAGTGCTGGTCGGCCCCGAGGACTATTTCGACATCGACCCGACCTACCGGCTCTTCATCTGGCCGACCGACGTCCGCGCGGCCGTCGGCAGCCTCAACCTGACACCCTCCCCTAGGCTGGTCGGTATCCACTGAGGCGCCGAGTGCCTGCGCGACCAGGCGCGTCGACGAGAATTCGAGTAGTCGCATACTCGCAACAGCGCGCCTGGTGAGCTCATTCTCGAGCGCGACCATCGTCGGGATCGCCGACAGGAGCCGGTTGGAGGGCGCGGATCACGTGGGCGACGAGGTGGTCGACGAACTCGGCGTCGGGGTGGTCGCCGGTGAGCAGGTTGCGGAAATGGATGGGCGCGATCAGCAGTTCGATGGCGAGGCGGGCGTCGGTGTCCGGCGGGAGTTCGCCGCGTGCCACAGCGTGGCCGATCATGAGCGTGGTCACGCGATATCGGGTGGCCCAGAATGCCTTTCGCGCCTCGACGACTTCCTCGGAGTCGGTGACGAAGGCCAGCGCACGGAACAGACCGTGGCCCAGCGGACTGTCGAGGAGATCGATGAGAGCGGTGCCGAAGGCGGTGAGGTCGCCGCGCAGCGTCCCGGTGTCGGGCAGCGGCAGGGTGCGCTCGCTCGCGGCGAGCAGTGCGTCGAGGATCAGATTCTCACGGCTGCCCCAGCGTCGGTAGATGGAGCTGTCGCGCACGCCCGCGCGGCGGCTGACCTCCGGGATCCCGACCTTGTCGACGCCGTGCTCGGTCACGACGTCGAGGACCGCTCTGTGGACGGCTTCCCGCACTCGAGCTGCGCGACCTCCCGGTCGTCGCTGCGGCACGGCGTTCTCGAGTTCGGTCACGCAGAAATTCTAAAGCAGAATCTCTTGCTTTTAGCCGCGCCGGCTACCTAGGCTTACTAAAGCAGAATATTCTGCGAATCAGCGGCTAGGTGGAAGGCTCAGCAATGATGTCGTTGCCGGAACTGGCGAAAACGGGTCTGCACGATCATTCGGTCGTCCGCGAGACCGTCGTGGCGGTGACGCGATGAACGATTCTCCGACGCTGCTGCCGCGGATGCGGCGAACGCTCGACCTCGCCGAACGGCGGATCGAAGTGCACATCGACACCGGTGACGGCTGGCAGTCCGCAGACGAAATAGACAGTTCTACAGAGGCTTTCGCTATTCCATCGGCGTTCACCACGGAATTCGAGCTCGCCCGCTACGACAGCATGGGACTGGCCGACGGTGCCACGGTACTGCCGGTGTGCCCGGCGTCCTTCCGCGACTTCATGGTGTTCGAAGAGCACGCCATCGCCGCCGCCCGTGGTCTGGCGCGACGCTTCGTGCCTGCCGCCCACCGGCTCGGACGCGCCTTCGAAACACTGACCCGCCGCACTTTTCCCGCCTTCCGGCCGCACGCGCTCTGGTACCGTCAGCCGATCTACTACATGTCCAACGCGCTGACCATCGTCCCCTCCGGCGTCCCGATCACCTGCCCGGCCTACAGCCGCGCACTGGATTTCGAACTCGAACTCGGGGTCGTGCTGGCCGCACCGCTGCGTGATGCCACCGTCGAGCAAGCCGCCGCCGCGATCGGCGCGGTGGTCGTCGTCAACGACTTCTCGGCGCGCGACGTGCAACTCGCGGAAATGCGTTCCGGGTTCGGTCCGCAGAAGTCCAAGCACTTCACCACCTCGATGTCGGCGACCGCGGTCGCCGGTGCGGCGGTGGCCGACCGGCTCGATCGCTTGACGGCCACCGTGAGGATCAACGGAAACACGGTCTCGCGGACCGGAACTCAGGGAATGCGATACTCGATGGCCGAGGCGATCGCGCACGCCTCCCGAAGCGAGCAGCTCTATCCCGGTGAACTCCTGTCCAGCGGCACCCTGCCAGGAGGCTGCGGGATGGAACTGGGCCGCTGGCTGGCGCCCGGCGACGAACTGTGCCTGGAGATCGACGGCGTCGGCGTCATCGAACACCGCATCGAGCAGTGAGGACACACCCGTGAAGATCGACCAGGTCTCCGACTCCGTCTACGTCGTGGCCGGAACGAACGTCAACTGGGCACTGGTCAGCGACGGATCCGGCGTCACCGTCGTCGACGCCGGATACCCTTCCGACACCGACGACGTCCTGAGCTCGGTACGCCAGATCGGCCACGAGCTCGCCGACATCGCCGCCGTCCTGCTGACCCACGCCCATCTCGATCACATGGGCGCCATCCCCACCCTCGTCGAACGGACCGGGGCGCCCGTCTACACCGGCGCCGAGGAAGTCCGGCACGCGAAACGCGAATACCTGCAACAAATCACCCCCGCCCAGATGCTCGGGCTCCTCCGCACCCGCCGGGGCCGTCGATGGGTGGTCCAGACCCTGCGAGCGGTGCGGGGCCATCTCGGTACCAGCGTGCCGTCCGCCACCGCCGCCGACGACACCACCCTGTCGTCGCTGCCCGGCGGCTTCGTCGCGATACCGACCCCCGGCCACACCGACGGCCACACCGCCTACTTCATGCCGTCCGAAGCGGTCTTGTTCACCGGCGACGCCCTGGTCACCGGACACCCCCTCGTCCGGGAGACCGGACCGCAACTGCTGCCGAAGGTGTTCAACCACGACGAAACCCGCACCCTCGACAGCGCTCATATCCTGGCCGCCCAGCCGGCCCGGATCATCGTCCCCGGACACGGGCTGCCGACACAGCGCGACCCGGCGACGCCGATGAGCATCCTCCAGCAGCCGTGAACGCCTCCCGCCCGGGCGAATCACGCCGCGCGAAACCCGCGATGTGATGGGACAGTCTCAGATCGCGCCCTGTTCACGAGCGCGTGCCACCGCCGAGGTGCGGGAGCGGACCCCGAGCTTGGCGTAGATGTGCACGAGGTGGGATTTCACAGTGGTCTCGCTCAGGAACAGTTCCTTGGCGATCTCCCGGTTCGACCGTCCGTCGGCGACGAGCCGGAGCACCTCGATCTCGCGCGGGCTCAACGTGGTGTCGGCACGCCGGACCCGCGTCATGAGTTTGGACGCGACCGCGGGCGAGAGCACACTCTCCCCCGCGGCGGCGGAACGCACCGCCGAGAGCAGCTCGGGCGGCGGGGTGTCCTTGAGGATGTACCCGCAGGCGCCCGCCTCGATCGCGCCGAGGATGTGGGCGTCGGTGTCGTAGTTGGTCACCACCAGGACGTTCGCCGGGCGCGGCAGCGCGCGGATCTCCGCGGTGGCGTCCACGCCGGAACGCCCGCCACCGAAACTCAGGTCCATCAACACGAGGTCGACGGGCGTCGTGGCGCAGAACGCCACGGCCGCTTCGGCGGTCGCCGCCTCCCCCACGACCTCGACGTCGTCGGCACCGGTGAGCAGCGCGCGCAAGCCCGCGCGCACGATGGCGTGATCGTCGGCCAGCAGCAGCCGGATCATCCGTCGGCCGCCGAATCTGCCTCGGCGACAACGGTTCCCGGCACGAGCGGAAACGATACCGAGACGGCGGTGTGCCCGGGTTCCGACTCCACCGCCATGCTGCCGCCCTGCTGCTCGACCCGCGCCCGCATCGCAGGCAACCCGAAGCCGCCGGACTTGGTGCGCACCGAAACCTCGGGGTCCATGCCGACTCCGTCGTCGACTACGTCCATGTGCACGTCGGTGTCGGCGTAGGTCAGGGTGAGACGCATTCGACCGGCGTTCGCGTGCTGTACCACGTTGGCGACCGCGCCCTGCGCGATGCGCACCAGGGCCGCCTCGATCGGCATGGCCAGCCGCTCGGGCTCGCCCTCCACCACCAGCTGGGTGCGCAGACTCGGCGTTTCGGCGCGACGGCAGATCCGTTCCAGCGCCTCGGCCAGCGACGAGCCCTCCAGCGGCACCGGCGCGAGTTCGGCGATGAGACCACGGGTCTCGGCCAGGTTCTCGGCCGCCGTCTCGCGAGCGAGCCGAATCTGCGGCAGGGCGGGATGCCGCGGATCGGCCTGTTCTGCCGCGTGCAACAGCAGCTGGATGCTGCTCAGCCCCTGGGCGACGGTGTCGTGGATCTCCTGGGCGAGGCGCTCACGCTCGGCGAGCCTGCCCGCGGTGTGTTCGCGGTCCGCGAGAGCGGCCCTGGTGCTGAGCAATTCGTCGATGAGCCGCTGTCGTTCCGCGAATTCCCGGAACAGCGCCTCGTATCCGAGCCCGATGCCCACCGCCACGGCGGCCCCGATGACCGGACCGACCACGCCGGCGACCGACCACCCGGTGTGCACGCCGAACCCGGTGACCGCGACCGCGGTCGCCGCCGCCACCGCGAGCAGGCTCCACGGACGCGGCAGCAGGTGCAAGTAGAGGAAGAACAATCCGAAGGCCAGGTACCCGGCGTCGGGTGCGAGGACGACCAGGCCGAGCCACAGCAAGGTCAGCGCCCCGAGCCACACCGGCAGCGCGGCGCCCCGCTGATCACCGAAGAACGCGCCCGCGAAATAGACGAGCAGAAACGCCGCCGTCAGCACGACCACCGGCACCGAATGCGGCGCGCCCGGCAGCAGCGCGCGCACCACGACCACCGCGGCGAGCACCGTCACCAACAGGTGCAAGCCCAGCCGCAGCGCGGTGACGACAGGGGTGAGCGGCGACGGGTGCACGCTGCCAGCTTATGTGCGGTTATCCGGGCGGCATCCATCGAAAGGTGGAAAACCGCCTCCACCCTTCGTCCGCCGCCGGTTCCTTCCCGCGTGCGATGGCGCACCGGCCGCGCACCGCGAGAGTGGAGGCATGTTCCTCGCACTCCGGGATTTGCGCGTCGCCCGCGGCCGTTTCCTGCTCATCACGCTGGTCGTCACGCTGGTGGCGTTGCTGGTGAGTTTCCTGAGCGGTCTCACCGCCGGGCTCGCGCACCAGAACATTTCCGCGGTCCAGGCCATCTCCGCCGAGCAACTGGTGTTCGCCGACAGCGGCGGTGATCCGTCCTTCGACACGTCCGCGCTCACCGAGCGGCAGGTCGAGATCTGGCGAGCCGCCGCGCGGACGGTGGACCCGGTCGGCATCGGACGCGCCGAGGCGGTCGGGTCCGGCGCCCCCGCGCGCGTCGCCCTGTTCGGCGCGCGGGAATCCACGGTCGGCAATCGCGCCGCAACCGAGCAGGGATCGGTCGTGCTCAGCGAAGGCGCGGCGCGAGAACTGAAGACGGCGGCGGGTGACATTCTGCATCTCAGCGAGCGCGACTTCACCGTGGCGGCGGTCCGCGGCGACGATTGGTACAGCCACACGCCGGTGGTCTGGATGACGGTCGAGGACTGGCGCTCGGTCAGCCCGCGCGGTGGTGCGGCCACGGTGCTCGCGGTCTCCGGCGTGTCCGACGCCGCGGCCGCGAACGCCGCCGCGCGGACCACCGCGACCAGCGTCTCCGGGTCACTGGACGCGCTCGGCTCCTACCGCGCCGAGAACGGTTCGCTGACCCTGATGACCGTGCTGCTCTTCGCCATCTCGGCGCTGGTGATCGGGGCGTTCTTCACCGTGTGGACGATCCAGCGCACGCCCGACATCGCGACACTGAAGGCGCTCGGGGCGACCTCGGGATCGCTGGTCCGCGACGCGCTCGGCCAAGCCGCCGTCGTGCTTGTCGCGGGCGTCGTCGCCGGACTCGGAATCACCCTGGCGGCAGCGTCTTTCGTCGGCGAAGCGGTCCCGTTCGTGGTGACGCCCGCGACCACGGTGCTGCCCGCGGCCGCGCTCGTCGTGCTGGGCTTGCTCGGCGCCGCGTTCGCCCTGCGCTTCCTCTTCACCACCGACCCGCTCGCCGCGCTCGGCGCGGCCCGCTGACACACCGGAGCACCTCATGACCCTCACCGTCGACGACGTCACCCTCACCTACCCCGACGGCGCGGACCGGCTCACCGCACTCGACCGTGTGAGCCTTCGCGTGGACGCGGGCACCGTCGCCGCGATCACCGGCCCCTCGGGCTCGGGCAAATCCAGCCTGCTCGCCGTGGTCGCGACGCTGACCCGACCCGATTCCGGCCGGGTGCTGCTCGAAACCTCCTCGACCGCAGTCGATTTGGTATCGTTCAGCCGCCGCGAGGCGGCCGCGCTACGCCGCTCGTCCATCGGCATCGTCTTCCAGCAGGCCAATCTCGTTCCCGCGCTCACCGCCCTCGAACAGCTCGAGATGATGCACCATCTCGGCGGACGAGTCTTCACGACACCGGCTCGACGCTGCGAAGCCCGCGCCAAGGCAAGGGAACTCCTGGATGCCGTCGGGCTGGCGGAGCATGCGGCGAAGCGCCCCGCGCAGCTGTCCGGCGGCCAACGTCAGCGCGTGAACATCGCCCGCGCGCTGATGAACGATCCGGCGCTGCTCGTCGTCGACGAGCCGACCAGCGCACTGGATTCCGAACGCGGCGCGGCGATCATCGACCTCATCCTGACCGTCGCCGACGACCACCGCGCCGCCACCCTCCTCGTCACCCACGACCACACCCACCTGCCTCGCATGGACGCGGTCTACCGCATGACCGACGGCGCGCTCACCCGCGACCGGACCGCCCACGCCGCCGCCTGAGTACGGAGGGCTGACAGCGCGGCAACGGACGCGGCCGCGCTGTCTGTCGATCATGCTGGGCTCCACACGAACTCAACCGGCCGACGCCGGTCGAGGGCGCCCGGTCAGGACACCGCGGGAGACGCGACCGGCGTCGAACATCGGGTCACCGCAGGGGCCGGGCGACCGTGTCTGGGATATGGCGTGTCCGCCGAGACCGCGCGGAAGCACGCCACGGGCCGGTGATTTCGCAGCATCCGCTCGTAGGTCCGCGCCGAGGCCGGCCACGGGTTGGTGACGCGCCCGGCGCGATCCTTGTACCAGCTCGGCCCGGTGATGGGCCACACCGTCTTGGCGATCGCCCGATCGAGCCATCGCCGATGGGCGCGCATCGCCTCCTCGTCGACTTCGATCGCCGCGGCGCCGAGCCGGTCGCGCAAGCGCAGGCAGTCGAGGATGTAGTCGATTTGACGTTCTTTCATGGCGGGGTTGCTGCCCGCGGGGTTGAACGAATTGGGCCCGGCGATCAGGAAGGCGTTCGGATAGCCGGGGACGGCCAAGCCGAAGAACGCGCTCGCGCCGGTGCGCCATTGCTCGTGCAACACCCTCCCTTCCCGCCCGCGCACCACGACCGGGACGAGGAATTCCGGCGCCCGGAAACCCGTGGCGTAGACGATCACATCGACTCGATGGCAGGTCCCGTCGGCGGTCACCAGACCGTCGCCGACGATGCCCGTGACCGGCTCGGTGACCAGTTCGACGTTGGGGCGGTTGAGGGTCGGGTAGTAGTGGCTGTCGAAGATGATGCGTTTGCCACCGATGGGATAGTCGGGTGTGAGTTTCGCACGCAATGCGGGGTCGGGGACCTGGCGGTGCAGGTACCGGCGGGCCAGCCATGCGGCGGGCCGCGCCGACCACCCCCGCCGCATGATCGGCGCCAGCAGGGCGTCCGCACCGTGGTCGAGCGCCTGCCGGTAAAAGTGGTGCGCGCCAGGCAGACTCAGGCCCGCTCGGGCCAACGGCCCGAACTCGGCCGGAGGCTTCGGCAGCACCCAGTGCGGTGTGCGCTGGAACAGGTGCACCCGCGCGGCGGCGGCCGCGAGGGTGGGCAGGATCTGGGCGGCGCTGGATCCCGTGCCGATCACCGCGATGTCGCGGCCGCGCAAGTCGTGCCGGTGATCCCATTCGGCGGTGTGGAACGACAACCCGGCGAAGTCGGTCCGCCCCTCGATGTCGGGCAGATACGGGCGGTGCAGCTGGCCGACTGCGAAGACGACGACATCGGCCACCGACCGGCCCGTGGCCGTGGCCAGCTCCCAGCGGCCCTGCTGCTCGAGGTAGGTGGCCGCGGTGATGGCTGTGCCCAGCCGAAGGTGCGGCATCAGATCGCACTCGACAGCGACCCGACGCAGGTACTCGAGGATCTGTCGCTGTCCGGGATAGCGGATGTGCCTGTCGCGATAGGGCGCGAAGGTGAACGAATACAGGTGCGAGGGGACATCGCAGTTGCAACCCGGATAGGTGTTGTCCCGCCAGACCCCGCCGACGTCGGCGCTCTTCTCGAAGATCACGAAATCCTCGAATCCCGCCCGCTTCAGAGCCACTCCCATCCCGATACCACCGAATCCGGCTCCGATCACGGCCACGCGGCAACTCGACATTCCGTTACCACCTCCCTTTCATTGTGAGTGAATATTCAGCTACCTCACTATTCGTGCGGCGGAATGGGACGGATGGGAGGCATTACCTCCTTGCCGAAACAGACCGAGCGGAATCCGAGAAACAGCGGCTACCAAGGTGGTTCGCCCTCGACGTAGGTACCACCAAGCGGTCGATTGATATCGAGCGAGTCGGCCCTCCTGCAGCGAAATTCCCCCGATGGCACACCTTCGGCTAACCCGTTGAAGACGTGCGCCTCATGTCGATCGTCGGCGTCGAACCGCGCAGCGCCGACTACCCGACGGCCGGCCCGCGACGCGCCACCACCTTGCGGTAGCCGATGCGCCACCCCCGCGGCTCCCGCAGCAGCACGTCTTCATACACCGCGGACGCGCTCGTCCCGTCGGCCGCGACCGCCAGAGCCTTCGACCGCACCCGCACGTTCTCGCAATCCTGGCCGACGATGACGATATTGGTGACGTGATGCCCCATCGGCTGATTCGCCGCATCCCGACTGCCGCGCGCCAAGTCCCGCATCGCCCGCAGTCCATGCAGCGTGCCGTAGCCGTAGTCCGTCAGGTCGAAGACCACGTCGTCGGCGAACACTTCATCGAGCCGATCCCACGCACGATCGTCGGCCAAATGCCCGTGCAGGGCGATCGTTTCGTGAATCGCGACGCGGTCCGCCACGGTGATGTCCGGCATCTCGTCACCTTTCGGAATCCGTGGGCCGATTCGACGAGCGCATCGGACGCGACGCGAAACGGAGGGCCCACCCCATTTATCGCCGGGTACGATACGGGGTGCCCACCCCATTTAGCAAGAAGGCAGTCGAACAGATGGGAGAGAACCCCAGCTCATCGGGTCGCATGCGGGCCGATGCGCGACGCAACCGCGACAGGCTGGTGACCGCGGCGAGTGCCGTGATCGCCGAAGCCGGAGCCGACGCGTCCCTGGAGGAGATCGCCCGCCGCGCCGGGGTCGGATCGGCCACCTTGCACCGGCACTTCCCGAGCCGCGAGATGCTGCTGGAAGCGGTGCTGCGCGAACGCGTCGAGGTCTTGTGCACACGGGCCGAGGATCTGCTGACCGCGCCGAATGCCAGTGCGGCCCTGGTGATGTGGCTGCGCGATGTCGTGGCGCACGCGGCCACCGCACGAGGTCTCGGACCGGCGCTGACGGGGTACAACTCCGATCCGGGGTTCTCGCCCCACGCCATGATCAGGGAAGCGGCACGACAACTCGTCGATCGCGCCCGACGCGAGGGCTCGATCGCCTCCGGTGTCGCGGTCGACGACGTCCTGCAACTCGCCAACGGCATATCCCTGGCCACCGAATCCCTTCCCGATCCGGCACAACGCGCCGAGACCCTGCTCGGCCTCGCCGCCAACGGACTCCTGCGCCGCGCCGACGACAAGTGACAGGTTCACCATGCCCGACGACAACGATTTCTCCCCCACCAGCCGACGGCGGCACATCGTGCGGCTCGCGGTGTCCGTCGCGTTCCTGCTCGCGATGTTCTATCTCGTCGCCATCGCGCGAGTGATCGACGTCGACGGCGTGCGCGGCATGATCGCGGCGACCGGGCCCGCGGCGCCGTTGGCCTACGTGGTGGTGTCGGCCGCGCTCGGCGCCGTCTTCGTTCCCGGCCCGATTCTGGCGGCTGGGAGCGGGTTTCTTTTCGGACCGCTGCTCGGAACGTTCGTGACGCTGGGGTCGGCCGTCGGGACGGCGGTCATCACCAGCTTCCTCGGGCGCCGGGCGGGCCGCGAGAGTACGCGCGGGTTGCTCGGCGCCGAACGCGCCGCTCGTATCGATGCGCAGATCGAGCAGCGCGGCTTGTGGGCCATCGTCGGGCAACGCTTCGTCCCCGGTATCTCGGATGCGCTGGCGTCGTATGTGTTCGGCGCCTTCGGAGTTCCGTTGTGGCAGATGGCCGTCGGATCGTTCATCGGATCGGCGCCGCGGGCATTCGTCTACACCGCGCTCGGCGCGTCGATCGGCGATCTGTCGGCGCCCCTTGCCTATTCCGCCATCGCGGTCTGGTGCGTCACCGCGATCATCGGAGCCTTCGCCGTGCATCGCGGATATCGGAGCTGGCGGGTCCGCGGCGCAGAGCGGGAGCGCGAAGCGGTATCGGACGGCGCCGCGGAATCGGCCGGCTGAACCGAGGTCGTGCGGTCTGGTTCTTCGTCCGGCACCTCGGCCGCGTCGGAACGTCACCGGCCTGACATGACGGGAGCGGCGTCCGACCATCAGCCGGGCGCCGCTCCGACGGCGAATGCTTCCGCTATTTCATGAACTTCAGCAGGCCCAGGTTCGGTTCGAGCGCACCGTCCTGACCGAGCGCCAGGAAGTCCGCCTCCACCTCCGAGCGTTCGAGCTTCCCCGCGCGCACCGCGCGGTAGCGCACGAACGACCACAGGAACACGTCGAGGTTGTCGAAACGGGTGCCACCCTCCAGCACCTCCTCTTCGTGAAACCACACGGCCACTTGACCGTTCGCGAGCACGACATACAGATTGCCGCCGCCGTCCGCGCCGACCGAGTAGACATCGTCGTCGGTGAGCTCGGTCGTGTAGTCCGAATCGCGTATGCCGCAATCGTTTTCCGCGAACTCGAAACCGTAGGACCAGTCGAAGATGTCCAAGAACTGCGGCAACCGGCCCGAGCGGACCCGGCGGTCGAGCGCGGCCAAGGCCGTCGCGTCGGCGGGGGCCAGGCGCTCGAGAAACGGTGCGACCGAGCGGGTTTCCTCCGGCACGTGGACGGGGCTGGCATCGGGGAACCACCGGGCCAGGTCGGCGTCGAGATCACGGTCGGTGTAGCCGACGAGGTCGGCGAGGGTGAGCGTCACGGACGGATTGTAGAAACACCTGCCGACAACCGGAGACGCGCGACAACTACATCGGCACTGTCGCTTTCCGGGGTGCGCCGAACCAGCACGACAGCGCTTCACTCGCCCACTCCCCTCGGAGTCCTTCGTCGCGTCCTCGGTCGTCGACAACTCACGCATGCTCGCTACTCCCCTTCTCGCAGATTCCGACGTTCGGCCGGCGATTCTGCGGCACACCCGGGGTTTTGCCGCAAGGCCCCGGGTGCGACTCTCGGAGACTTCTCACCGGGCTGGGCACGCTCGCCGAGCAAGCGACGAGAACGATCAGGAATCGAGAAGCGCAGGTCACCGGGCCGTAGCTAACGTTCTCGCTATCGACGTCCACCCGGCAGATCGCCGGGTTGCTCGCCTTCGGAGGAGGACTCAATGAACTGGAACAAGCGGATTCGGCTGACGCACCGGTGGCTGGCCATCGCCTTCACCGCGACCGTCGTCGTCACCATCGCCGCCTTGGCGCTAGAGGGTCCGGTCTGGGTGTCGTATCTACCGCTGCTCCCGCTCGCCCTGCTCCTGTTCTCCGGCCTCTACCTCTTCGTGTTGCCGTATGCCATCGGACGCAATCGACGAGCCGCGGACATCCCATCCCGGCAGGCCGCTGCGAACCGAGGTCGCTCGACGGCCCAGTGGATCCGGCAGCTGCACCGCTGGTCGGCGATCGTTTTCCTCTCGACCGTTCTCGCCACCTTCGTGGCCTTGGCGCCGGAAGAGCCGATCGTCTGGGTGTCCTACCTCCCGCTGCTCCCGCTCGCCGCACTCCTGTTCTCCGGTCTCTACATGTTCGTACAGCCGTATGCCGCCAAGCGGCGCGGCGCCCGTCGGACACTCTCCGCTCCGGCCGACGCGTAGGTACAGGCTGCCGAAACGCTCGTCGCGTCGCCCGCCACCGAGCGCGGTGTCGCTGCCCTGTGCTCCCGATCCCACCGGCGACAGTCGGGCCGGCTCGGAGCGTGGCGGCGTTCCCACGGCCGACGGGGAAGCGATCCGTCCTCCGCATCGACATGCGGAGGACGGATCGCAACGAATCACGGACAGCGCGGCGGAAATTCCCGCACCGCGTGCCGAAGCATCAGCCGACCGTCACCAGCTCCTCGGTCGCGCTCGCGGCGGGAGCCGGTGCGGGCTTGCGCCGCGCCGGGAGCAGGACCCCGACGGTGACGGTGCCGATCGCGAGCACGATCGCCGCGATCAGACTGGTCTGCGAGACCGCGTGGGCGAAGGCCGCATCGGCGGCGGAGACGAGTTGCGCGGCCTGCTCCGGCATTCCGGCCGCACCGATCCGCTCGGCCACGATGAGCGCGCCGCCGATCGAATCCTGCGCCGCGTCGGCTGCTTCCGCGGGCAGACGGCCCGCGACGACAGGACCGATCTCGTCGCTGTAGGCACTCGCCAGCAGGGAACCCAGGATGGCGATGCCCAGCGTGCCGCCGAGTTCGACGGAGGTATCGTTCACCGCGCCTCCCACGCCGAGCAGCCGTTCGGGGAAGGCGTCCATGATGGTGTCGGTGGCCGGGGAGACGCTGAGCCCGATCGCGAGGCCGAGCAGCATCAGCGGCCCGACGAACGCCGCGTACCCCGACTCGGCATCGACGCGGGTGAGGATCATCAGCGCCAGAGTCCCGACCGTCATACCCGCGACAACCATCGTCCGCAGTCCGAGCCGAGGGGTCAGCACACCGGTGATCGCCGAGCCGACGAACACCGCGCCCGCCAGCGGCAGCAGCCGCACACCCGTGTCCAGCGGGTCGTAGCCGAGGACGAACTGCAGGTGCTGCGTGATGTAGTAGATCGCGCCGAACGCGGCCAGGAAGAACAGCAGCACAGCGAGATTCGCGCCCGCGAACGCGCGGTCGCGGAACTTGCGGATGTCCAGCATCGGGTTGGGGTGGCGCAGTTCCCAGGCGGTGAACGCGGCGGCGGCGAGAGCGGCCAGCGCACCGGCGATCACCGCGGCGGTGTGCCAGCCGTTGCGCGGGCCTTCGATGATCATGTAGACCAGCGCCGCGACGGCCACGACCGACAGTGCACCGCCCATCAGGTCCAGCCGCTGCGTCGCCTGCGCCCGCGAGGGCGGGACCAGCACCAGCGCCGCGACGAACGAGCCGACGGCGATGGGAACGTTGATGAGGAAGGTCGACGCCCATCCGTTGTCGATGAGCAGCCAGCCCGCCACCAGCGGCCCGACCGCGATGGCGAGTCCGGTGGTCGCCGTCCAGATCGTAATGGCCACGGCGCGTTCGCGTTTGGGGAAGGTCGCCACGAGCAGCGACAGCGTCGCGGGCATGATCATCGCGGCCGCGATGCCCATGATCGCGCGGGCGACGATCACCAGGTCCGCGCTGTCGACGACCGATCCCAGCGCCGCGCCGCCCGCGAAGACGGCGAGACCCGCCAGCAGCATGCCGCGGCGGCTGTACTTGTCGCCGATCGCGCCCATGAGCAGCATCAACGCGGCATAGGGGATGGTGTACGCGTCGATGATCCACTGCAGATCCTGGCTCGACAATCCCAGGTCGACGGTCATATCCGGCGCGGCGACGATCAGCGACGTATTGGTCATGACGCCGATCAGCACACTCAGGCACAGCACCGCCAGCGCGGCCCATCGCCTGCCGTAGACGGCGCCCGGTTCCACCGGCGTGGTGACTAGCAGAGACACGTCCGTTCCTCTCGGTAAATGCACACTGCCGTGCAATTGCACGTTGTTGTGCAATCTACGGAATTTGCACAGCAACGTGCAACCGTGCGACCCTGGAACGTGAAGGGACTCACACGACGACGACAGGAACCATGACTTCATCCGCGACACCGGGCACCCGCGCGCATGCCAATCGACGGCACATCCTCGACGTCGCAGCGGGCGAGCTGGCACGCAACCCCGCGGCCAGCATGGAGGAAATCGCGTCCGCCGCAGGCGTTGTGCGCCGAACCCTGTACGGCCACTTCCCCACCCGCGAGGCATTGATCGACGGCATCCTCGACCTGGCCTCGGAGGACATCGCCCGAACCCTGCGCTCGCTCGACCCCGACGAACCGGTCGCCGTCACCTCGGCGCGCTGCACGATCGCCCTGTGGCGAGTCGGCGACAAGTACCGCCTGCTACTCAGACTCGCGGAAACGACGCTGGGGACGCGCATCGAAGAGCGACTGGCGCCGGTGCACGAGAACGGCGCCGAGACGCTGCGCCACGGACAGCACCTCGGCGTCTTCTCCGACCACCTTCCCGCCGAGGTACTGTCCCGCGCCCTCGCCGGCCTGGTCCTCGCCCTGCTCGAGGCGCGCAACGACGAAACCTGGACCGACCCCGAGCCCGAGGTGGCCGCGGCCCGCGCTTGCTTGATCACCTTGGGCGTCCCCCCCGTCGAAGCAGGCGAAATTGCCAGAGCAGCAGCTTCTTTGGAGAAATATGAGCCGACACCGGCACACAGCCCCGCCGGTTAGAGCACTCGGCCGACACCCCACAATTTGACCCATTCCATCATGGATGATGAAATCATCATCATCGGGCTGGAGTCTGCCGCCGCCAACCCGATCACGCGCCGCCGATGTCGCATCGAATCGCCGCCGAGCGCAAGGGGAACATCGTGGGTCGCCAGAAGAGAAGCAAGCACCTCCGTATCGACGAGTCGTTCTGGGTCTGGCTCGAATCGCCCACGACGCCGATGCACGTCGCGGCGCTCGCGACGTTCGAGACGGACGGCGAACCGGCCGCGGAGGTCGTGCGACGCATTCTGGCGGACTTCAGGAAGCGGACCGACGTCGATCCCCGGTTCCGGACGGTCATCCGCATGCGGCGGTTCCCCCGGCGAGCTCGGCGCGCACTGGTCGACGACATCGACCTCGACTTCCACCTCCGCCATCACACACTCTCGGCCGCCGGGGGCGAATCCGAACTGGCACAACTCGTTTCACAACTGCGGTCGAGCCGGTTCGATACCCGCCGCCCGATGTGGCAGGTCCATGTCATCGAAGGACGGTCCGGGAATCGATTCGCCGTCTACCTGGCGGCCCATCACGCGCTGATCAACGGCGTCGACGCGGTCCGCTTGCTGAGCCGCTCCCTCGCCACCGATGGGGGCGCGCCGGTGGCGACTCCGGTCTGGACGATCGGCCGTCCGCGACCGGCCGATATCGAGGCCCGTCGAGCAACGAAATCCCGGCCGAATCCGGCCAGAGCGTTGTTCGCCGCGGCGAAGGCCGTCGGCACGCTGTTCCTGGCGTGGCGAACCAACGCACCGCTGACCGGTCCGTTCACCGCACCGAGGTCGCGTCTCAATGTCGACATCGGCCCGCGACGCCGCGTCTGCACGGCCTCGATCGATCTGAACAGGATCAAGGATCTCTCGAAGGCCAGCGGAGCGAGTCCCAACGACATCGTGCTCGCCGCGTGTTCCACCGCGTTGCGCCGCTACCTGCTCGACATCGGCGGACTGCCGGACAAGCCGCTGATAGCAGGCTGCCCGGTCTCCATCGCGGCGCCGGAGGGATCGAACGCGGACAGTTCGATAGGCATCATGTTCGCCGACCTCGCCACGGACCAGCCCGATCCCGCCGCCCGGCTGACGACGATTTCCCGCTCGACGACCGCGGCCAAGAACCATCAGGCCGCCCTGCCGCACGCGGCGCTGCTCCCCTACTCGATTCTCGCCATGGCGCCGCACACGATCCGGCAGCTCACACCCGGCGCCGTCGAGCGCCTCGCACCGGCGTTCAACCTGATCGTCTCGAACGTGCCGGGGCCATCGCAGCCTCGCTACCTCGCCGGCGCGAGGATGGCGGGCCTCTACCCGCTGTCGCTGCTGTTCAAGGGTGAAGCACTCAACATCACCGCGGTGTCCTACGCCGGTCGAATGCACCTCGGCTTCACCGCGTGCCCGACGGCGTTGCCCGAGGTCCAGCTCCTGGCCCGCTACATCGACGACGCCGTCGACGAGCTCGAAGACCGCTACGCCACCGCGATTCCCGACCTTCCCAAACCCGCGCGAGGCCGGGAACGCATCCCCGGATTGCTATAGAATTGCTGGACGAATTCGACGCTCGAGCCTGATCGAAGGCGATGTGCACCCGGTGTGTCGAGGGTGCGGCAAGTAGCGCCCGGCCGCACGGCGGTCTTCGCGCGGAACTTCAACACGAGGCGGCGCTCATGACAGACGTCGACTATTGCGTAGTTGGTGGGGGATTTGCCGGATTGGCCGCCGCGCTGCGGCTGAAACAGGCGGGTCGATCGGTGGCGATGCTGGAAGCTCGCGACCGGCTCGGCGGACGCACGTTCACCGAGGTGCGTGCGGACGGGTCCTGGATCGATCGTGGCGGCGCCTGGATCGGGCCGGGGCAGGACCGGATCCGGGCGTTGATGACCGAGTTCGGAATATCGAGTTACCAGCAGTACACCGACGGCGAGGCCCTCATGGTGGTCGACGGCAAGCGGCACCGCTACGAGGGCACGATCCCGTGGACGATGAGTCCGTGGGCGGCGCTGAACCTCGGCACGGTACTGCTCGAGCTGGGTCACATGTGCAAGGCGATTCCGCTCGAAAGGCCGTGGGCGGCGAAGCATGCCGACAAGTGGGATCGGGTCAGCCTGGCCCACTGGCTGGACAGCAATGTGCTCTCCAAACCCGCGCGTGAGCTGCTCGAGACCGCGATCGCCGGCCTCTACACCTCCGATGGCTCGGAGGTGTCGTTGCTGTTCGTGCTGTACCAGATGGCGTCGGGAGGCGGGCCCGGCTTCGTCTTGGGGGTCAAAGACGGCGCCCAGGATGCGCGACCGGTCGGAGGCATGGGCGCGATCTCCGGCGCCATGGCGGCACAGCTGGGCGATGCGATCCACTTGTCCCAGCCTGTCCGGCGCATCGATCAGGACGCCGACGGCGTGACGGTCCGCTCCGACGAGTTGACGGTGCGCTCTAGCCGGGTGATCGTTGCGGTTCCCCTGGCGATCGCGAGCCAGATTCTCTACGAGCCGATGCTGCCGGTGAATCGCTCGTTCCTGCATCAGCGCATGCCGAGCGGCTCGATCCTCAAGATCGCTGCCGTGTACGACGAGCCGTTCTGGCGTGACGACGGGCTGACGGGACAGTCGGCGGCGCCGGGCTCACCGGCGACCATCACCATCGATGCGTGCACGGACACCGGACGACCCGGGATCCTGTGTGTCATCACCGAGGGACCCATCGCGCGGCGTATCGGAGGACTCGATCCGGCCGAGCGGAGAAGGGCGATACTCGGCTCGCTCGCCGAACGTTTCGGCGACAAGGCAAGCCTGCCCGTCGATTACGTCGAGCAGGACTGGAGTGTCGAGCGGTACTCCGGTGGCGGGATGCTCAGCCACGCGCCGACCGGTGTGCTGACGCAGTTCGGTCCTGCCCTGCGCGAACCGTGCGGCCGCGTCCACTGGGCAGGCACCGAGAGCTCCGCCGTCATGTGCGGTTGGGTCGACGGAGCCGTTCGCTCGGGCGAGCGGGCGGCGAGCGAAGTACTGCAACAGGAGACGGTGACCGCGGCCGGAGCCCAGGCGTGACGCTCACTCCGACCCGGCTCGGCTCGCTGCACGTCCGCACGCTCGGCTCCGGTCCGCCCGCGCTGCTGTGGCACAGTCTCTTCGTCGACTCCACCACCTGGGCCCGCGTCGAAAACCGCCTCGCCCAGAGCCGCACGCTCCTCCTCGTCGACGGGCCGTGCCACGGCGGGAACCCGCCACCCACGCGCCGCTTCACCCTCGACGACTGCGTGGGCGTCGCGGAGGACGTCCTCGACCACCTGGGTATCGACGAGCCCGTCGACTGGCTCGGCAACGCCTGGGGCGGACATGTCGGCATCCTGTTCGCGGCCGCGCATCCGCGCCGCTGCCGGACGCTCGCGGCCGTGGGCGCGCCGATCCCGGCGCTCACCCCGGCCGAGCGACGCCGGGTCCGGTCGCTGACCGTGCTCTATCTCCTGGTCGGCGCCCGGCCGATCCGATCCCTTCTCGTCGATGTCCTGCTCGGTCCCGACGCCCGCGCGGCGGACCCCGCGGGCGCGGCACTGGTCGGCGACGCGTTTCGCCGAGCCCGCCGCACCGACATGCTGCACGCGGTCTCGGCGTTGAGCCTGGCCCGGCCGAACCTCACGCCGGTCCTCGCCACCATCGAGACGCCCACCCTGCTCACCACCGGACCCGCGGATCCGATGTGGACCGTCGCGGACGCGAAAACCGCGGCTCACCGGCTCCGCAACGGCTCGCTCGTCCTGCTCCCCGCCGCCGGGCACGTCGGTCCCCTCATCCGAGCACCCGAACTGCTGGCCGACCTCGTCACCGCCTTCTGGCGCGACCCCGCGGCAACCCTCGAAACCTTCGGCGGCGCCGCGTTCGAGGGGCGGGACCCCGGAACAGAACACTGAGTCGTCCCGATTCGGTCGTAGTCTCTTGTCGGCACCGGGTGAAAAGAATTGGAACCGGCAAGGCGCCCGCACCACGATGGTCGCATGGACGGCAACGACAACAGCGCGAACCGGATCCGATGGAACGAGCTTCCCGACGTCGTGCGCGCCGAGATCGAGCACCGTTCGGGCGCGCGAGTGCGTGCGGCCACCACGCAACCGGGCGGATTCAGCCACGGCTTGGCCGCCCGGCTCGAATTGAGCGACGGCCGAGACGTTTTCGTCAAGGCGATCGACTCCGACGACAGTCTCGCCGCGATGTACCGGACCGAGCTCGAAACCGCCGCCCGTCTGCCGTCGACGGCTCCCGCGCCGGCGCTGCGATTCAGCCTCGACACCCCCGGTTGGCTCGTCGCGATCTTCGACTACGTACCCGGTCACCATCCCCGGCTCGATCGACCAGCCGAGCTGGCGGAGATTCGCCGAACACCAGCCACCCGCCGACCTGGACGACTGGTCGCGGCGCAACCTCGACAAGCTCGCCGAGCTGGAATCGACCTGGACCGACCACGCCGCAGGCGAAACACTGCTGCACACCGACCTGCGCCCGGACAACATGCTGCTCCGACCCGACGGCGCCATCGCGGTCCTCGACTGGGCATGGCCCTGCCGCGGAGCCGCGTGGATCGACCTAGTCGCACTCAGCCCGGCCATCGCCGCGCACGGAATCGATACCGATCGGCTCCTCGCCACCCATCCGGTGACCAGTGACATCGATCCTGTCGCGGTCTCGGCATTCCTCTGCGCCTTGGCCGGCTACTGGGCCGCGAAAAGCCGTGAGCCCGCGCCACCACGATCACCCAGCCTCCGCCGATACCAAGCCCGCTCGGCCAGGGTCACCACTGACTGGCTCGGTCGGCGACTCCGTTGGTGAAAAACCCACGCGAACAATGGTTCCTGCGGTGTGATTCAGTGCGGGAGCGGCAGGATCTCGACCAGAGAACCCCGGCCTACCCCGGGTGGCAACAGCGCCAGTGCGTGCGCGCCGAGCAGATCGGCCAGATGCGGAGTGCTCACCGCACCGTTGGTCCGCCAGACGCCGCCGTCGACCTGCCAGGCGGGCACGACCCGGGTCAGTTCACGGTCCGGCGCCGCCGCGTCGAGTATCCGCCCTCGCAGCGGGGGTGACGGGCGGCGGCCCGTGAGAGCGCGCACCACCGATCTGCCGGTCACGAGCGTGGCCGCGATGGCCGCCAAGGGATTTCCCGGCAGGGCCAGCAGGACCCGCCCATCGGCGAGGCGGGCGACGATCTGCGAGCCACCGGGCCGCATGCGCACGCCGTCGATCAGCATGTGCGCCCCGATCTCGTCGAGCACGTCGCGTAGCCGATCGGCCGTGCCCCGGCCCGTGGCGCCGACGCTGATGACGAGCTCCGCGTCGGTGTCGAGTTCGAACCAGGATCGCAGCAGCGCGCGGTCATCGGGCAGCCGCCACAGCTTGCGGCAACCGATATCACAGCCGCGCAGATACTGCGGCAGTACCGGCCCGAGCACATCGCGAACCTGCCCGGGTACGAGATGTCCGGACGCGCGAATCTCGTCGCCGGTGATGAGCACATCGGCACGCAGCGGCCCGCGAATCGCGGCGGTCGGGACTTCCGCGCTCAGCGCGACAGAAACCAGCGCCGGGTCGACGCGAACCCCGGTCGAGGCGAGTTCGTCACCGGCTGACCAGTATTGGCCGAGTACCCGGGTGTCATTGGCGCGCGGGACTCCGGGGGCGGATCGCAGAATCCATTGTCTGCCACTCCGTTCGACCAGCATGTGCTCCGATCGCACGACCGCGGTGGTGCCGCGCGGGGTCGGCGCTCCGGTCGAGATGCGGACGGCTTCACCGTCGGCGAGCACGATGGTCGACTGCTGACCTGCCGTGCACAACCCGATGCGCAGCGTCCACCGCGGGCCGTGCCCGCTGATCGCGAATCCGTCCATCGCCGCGGTATCGGCGATCGGGAAGGAGCAAGCCGCCGTCACGGGCTCGGCGAGCGTGGCGCCCACCGCGTCGGCGACGGGGTGGTACCTGACCGGCACCGGGGTCAGCGCCGAGCGCAGCACCGTGTCGATTTCCTCGACACCGACCTCCGATCGGGTTCCCGCATCGAGGGATCCGGTGTGTACCGCGCCCACGCATCAGTCCTTCCCTAATGACAACCAGTGACAACCAGTGCGATCCTAAATCCTCACATACGGAGATTTCTTGCCTCTTTCACCGCAATTGCCTACCAATTTCCAGAATCTCACCCGCGCATGAGGAGTATTGTGCGGACTCGCCGCTCCTCACATCCGCGCTACCCGGACGGGGAGGTGACCGTAACCGCGCATGTGACGAGCCGGTAACAGGGCGTTCCTAGCGTGAGTCCGGAGGACGACGAAGCACGACGATGCGAGCGGGGAGGAATCACGGTGGCGGCAGCCGAATCCGGAGCTGGGGCGAACACAGTGCGCACGGTGTGCTCCTACTGCGGTGTGGGATGCGGCATCACGCTGGAACTCGACGGCGCGGCGGACGGCCGCCGGATACGCAAGGCGACCGGCGACAAGGATCACCCCGCCAACGGCGGCCGACTGTGCACCAAAGGCGGCAGCCACGCGGACATGATCGCCGCCGGTGGCAGGCTCACCACCGCCCTTGTCCGCGCCGAGCGCGGCAGCGCCGCACAGCCTGTGCCGCTGGACGACGCGATCGCCGAGACCGCGCGGCGGCTGCGCGCTCTCGTCGACGAACACGGCCCCGACGCGGTCGCCCTCTACGTCTCGGGCCAGATGACCCTCGAGGCACAGTATTTGGCGAACAAACTGGCCAAAGGCTTCATCGGAACCAATCAGATCGAGTCCAACTCCCGGCTGTGTATGGCCAGCGCGGGCAGCGGATACAAGCTGTCGCTCGGGGCGGACGGTCCACCAGGGTCCTACGACGACTTCGACCACGCCGACGTCTTCTTCGTCATCGGCGCGAACATGGCCGACTGCCATCCGATCCTGTTCTTGCGCATGATGGATCGCGTCAAGGCAGGCGCGAAACTGATCGTGGTCGACCCGCGCCGCAATGCCACCGCCGACAAAGCCGACCTGTACCTCCAGATCGCGCCCGGCACCGATCTCGCACTACTGAACGGGCTGCTGCATCTGCTCGTCGAGAACGGCCACACCGACACGGAGTTCATCGCCGAGTTCACCGAGGGCTGGGAGGTGATGCCGGAGTTCTTGCGCGACTACCCGCCCGCCACGGTCGCCGAGATCACCGGGCTGGCCGCCGACGACATCCGGCGGGCCGCCGAACTGATCGGCGCCGCCGACAACTGGATGAGTTGCTGGACAATGGGACTCAACCAGTCCACGCACGGCACCTGGAACACCAACGCACTGATCAATCTGCATGTGGCGACGGGTGCGATCTGCCGCACAGGGAGTGGCCCGTTCTCGCTGACCGGGCAACCGAACGCGATGGGCGGGCGGGAAATGGGCTACATGGGCCCCGGCCTGCCCGGCCAGCGGTCGGTGCTGGTCGACGCCGACCGCGAGTTCGTCGAACGGCTCTGGGACCTGCCGCAGGGCACACTGCGCACCGACGTCGGCACCGGCACCGTCGACATGTTCGCCAGGATGGCGGCCGGTGAGATCAAAGCCTGCTGGATCATCTGCACCAATCCCGTTGCCACCGTGGCGAATCGGAAGACCGTACTGGCGGGACTCGAAGCCGCGGAACTGGTCGTCACCCAGGACGTCTTCGTCGACACCGAGACCAACGCCTACGCCGATATCACGCTGCCCGCCACCCTCTGGGTCGAGGGCGAAGGGGTGATGATCAACTCCGAGCGCAACCTCACCCTCGTGCGGAAGGCGCTGCCCGCACCCGGCGAAGCCATCCCCGATTGGCAGATCATCGCGCGCATCGCCTGTGCGATGGGATACTCCGATGCCTTCGGCTACACGCATGCCGAGGAGATCCTCGACGAGATCAAGCGGGCCTGGAATCCGAAGACCGGCTACGACCTACGCGGGGTCAGCTACCAGCGGCTGCGCGAAGGCCCGCTGCAATGGCCGATCGCCCCGGATGGGCCCGCGCGCAACCCGATCCGCTACCACAACGACGGCATCAGCCAGGAAGTACGCGCGCACCCGGACGGGTCGACGCCACGGCTGTGGTTCCCCACCGCCTCAGGGCGCGCGGTGTTCTTCCCTCGTCCGCATCTACCCGCCGCCGAACTACCCGACGACGACTACCCTTTCGTCCTCAACACCGGTCGGGTGCAGCATCAGTGGCACACCCTCACCAAGACCGGCAAGGTCGCCAAGCTCAACAAGCTCAACCCCGGCCCTTTCCTCGAGATACACCCCGACGACGCCGGGAAAATCGGCGTCTCCGAAGGCGATTGGGTGGAGGTCGCCTCACGGCGCGGCCGGGCGGTGCTCCCGGCCGTGCTCACCGACCGGGTACGACTCGGTACTACGTTCGCACCGTTCCACTGGAACGATCTGTTCGGCGAGTACCGCGCCATCAACGCGGTCACCAACGACGCGGTCGATCCGATCTCCCACCAACCCGAATTCAAGGTCTGCGCGGTCGCCTTGGCGAAGGTCGCCGCACCCGTCGAGACACACCTGGTACTCGAGCCCGAGACGCCGTCCGTCCCTGCCCCCGAACAGCCAATCACTGCCCCACCGTCGGCCACGCACGTAGTGACAGCCGCGTCCCTGCTCGGTATCGCCGACCTTGCCGCGCCGCA
Source organism: Nocardia sp. bgisy118 (assembly GCF_057708605.1). NCBI lineage: Bacteria > Bacillati > Actinomycetota > Actinomycetes > Mycobacteriales > Nocardiaceae > Nocardia > Nocardia sp. bgisy118. Next base: position 73,481 of record NZ_JBYISM010000023.1, read on the forward strand.
GTTCAGCGACCTCGAATCCGCCTATCTGACCGGGTTTCTCGCCGCCGTGCAGCGCACCGGGGACACCGGCATCCTGCCCGCCCTGCCACAGTCCACCCCGCTGCGGCCGAGCGCCGCCGCCTGGGTGGACGGCATGCTGGCGGGACTGTACACACCGCATCTCCGCATCGACCGACCGGCGACGGTCGCCGTTCTTCCTCCGGCCACGGCCTCCGCACCGGCTCCCGCGACGGGCCCCGAAGCATCCGCCGCGACACGACCACTGCTGGTCCTGTGGGCGTCGCAGACCGGCAAAGCCGAGGAATTCGCCACCGGAACCCTCGCCAAGACGCTGGCCGAGCGAGGCGTCCAGCCCGCGGTCCACGCCATGAACGCCCTCTCTTCGGGGGACCTGCCCCGTGAAGCCGACCTCATCGTGGTGAGCAGCACCTTCGGTGACGGCGACGCCCCGGACAACGGCGCCGGGTTCTGGCAGTCGCTCGTCGACTTGCCCGAATCAGCGCTCGCCGGAACGCGATTCGCCGTGCTGGCGTTCGGCGATTCCAACTACGACGCCTTCTGCGGGCACGGCAAACGCCTCGACCAACGCCTGGGCGAACTCGGCGCCGAACGGCTCGTCGCTCGGGCGGACTGCGAACCCGATTTCGACGAGACCGCCACCGCCTGGCTCGAACAGCTGCTGTCGGCTCTCACAGCACCGATCGATTCGGGGGCCGTTCCACCGTCCGCCGCGCCTGTCGAACAGGTCACGACCCCCGCGCAGCAGCCGACCGCTCGGGCTGGGTCGGCTACGGCGGTGAGCGTCGAACCCGGTGCCGCCACCGCGCAGACCGCCGGCCGCACCGAAACGGACCGGCCGCTCGGCCGACTGGTGGGCAACCGCCTGCTCAGCCTGGACGGCGCGCAGAAAGAGGTGCGGCAGTTCAGTTTCGACCTCAGCGACACCGAACTGCGGTACGACGTCGGCGATGCGCTCGGCGTGCGCCCGGCCAACGATCTGGGGCTGGTGTGGGAGTTCCTCGCCACGACCGGCCTCGACCCCGCGGCCGTCGTCGAGGTGCCCAAAGCCGGTCCGCTGCCGTTGGCCGTCGCGCTCGAGGAGCATCTCGATCTGACCAAGATCACGCCTGAACTCCTGCGGCACTTGGTCGAACACACCGCCGACCCTTACCTGGAGACGCTGCTGCGCCCGGACAACAAGGGCGAGCTGGCGAAATGGCTCTGGGGCCGCCAGCCGGCCGATATCGCCGCCGACCACCCGATGATCGCCGACCCGCAACGCTGGGTGGACATGCTCAAACGCATCCGGCCGCGGCTCTATTCGATCTCGTCGAGCCCGCTGGTGGACCCCGCCGTCGTCCGCACCACCGTGTCGGTCGTCCGTTACGCGGGCCCGACCGGGCGACCGCGCGGCGGGCTCTGCTCGACCTTTCTCGCCGACAGCGAGCCCGATCGCCCTCTGGCACTGCACATTCAACGATCACCGCATTTCCGGCCACCCGAGGATCCGGCCGTACCGGCGATCATGGTCGGCCCCGGCACGGGTGTCGCCCCCTTCGTCGGATTCCTCGACCACCGCCGGGCGCGCGGCGACCAGGCCAAGAACTGGCTGTTCTTCGGTGAACAGCACCGCGCGACCGACTTCTACTACCGAGACGAGCTCGAGCAGCTGCGGCACCACGGCGTTCTCGACCGCCTCGACCTCGCGTTCTCCCGCGACCAGCGCACCAAGGTCTACGTCCAGGACCGGATGCGCGAACACGGCGCCCACCTCTGGAGATGGCTCGACGACGGGGCGCATTTCTACATCTGCGGCGACGCCACCCGCATGGCCAAGGACGTCGACACCGCGCTGCGCGAGATCGTCGCGCACCACGGCCACATGACGGCCGAGGATGCCGACGCCTACGTCAAGCGACTCACCGACGACAAACGCTACGTGCGCGATGTCTACTGAACTCGCCGACCGGCGCGGCGATACCGAACGGCCGCGACGGCGGCGCGTATCGTCGCGCCCATGCGCCTGAGCACCCGCAACCAACTCGACGGAACCGTGGTCTCGGTCACCCGCGGTGAAGCGATGGCCGTCGTTCGCGTCCGCCTCACGGGAGGCGACGAGATCACCTCGTCGATCACTCGCGCCGCCGCCGACGACCTCGGCCTCGCCGAGGGCTCGGTGGTCAAGGTTCTGATCAAGGCGACCGAGGTCACTCTCGGTATCGAGTAACCTCATCTACGGTGAATACAGGCCAACAATCACTCATTCACGGCGATACTTCCGCAAATTCCCCTAATCTGGGGGAATGAGCGCGCCGCATCTTCCGTCCGAGTTGGTCGATCTGATCGGTCGGTACGAGCTCGCCTTCCTGGTCAGCATCGGCGACTGGGGACCGCACACCACGCCGCAGCATCCCGTCCTGGACAGCGACCGGTTCCATATCGCCGCGCCCGGCCCGGTGACCTGCCGAAACATCATCGCCAACCCGGCCGTCACCCTGCTGTGGCCGCCCCACACGCCGGGTGGGCACGTGCTCATCGTCGACGGTCACGCCGCGCTGCGGGATTACACCCTCGAGATCGTCCCGACCCAGGCGGTTTTCCACCACACGGGCACGGCCGACTCGATGTCGCGGAAGTGCGCCGACTGCCGCCGGTTCAACCTCGCTCCCCCGTACATGCCGAGTCGAACCGATCAACTCCCTCGCACCAGTCGGGGCTGACTTCGGTTGCGCCCCCGGCGATCCGCCGCTCTAGGTGCTCGCCTGGGACGACATGCCTTGTGGCAGAACGATTTCTACTGCCCCTCAGCAGCCGCACGCCATTGCGTGGGACTGCACCCATAGCGTTGGCGGAACCAGCGGGAGAAGTTGCCGGGCGAGGAGAAGGCGAGCAGTTCGGCGACCTCGGTCAGCGAGTGACGGCGACTGGCGACCATATGCTGGGCGAGCTCGGCACGAGTGGCATCCACCAGCGAGGTGAAGGTTTCGCCTTCGGCGGCGAGATGGCGGTGGATGGTGCGCCGGTCGACGCCGAGGCTCCTGGCGATCTGGTCGGCCGAGCAGCGGCCTGCCGGGAGGAGCAGTTCGATGAGTTCGCGAACCCGATCCACCGTTGTCGCGGCCGGAGGGCTCGGGGCCGAGTCGAACTGCTGCTGGGCGTAGAGCCGGAGCTGGGGGTCCGACATCGCGTTCGGCGCGTCGAGATCGGTTGTGTAGGTGATGATTCCGTGGAAATCCTGATCGAAGGCGACGTGTGGCCCGAACAGCCGGTGGTGGGTGCCGCTGTCGCGCGGCGCGGCGTGGGCGAAGCGGACTTCCCTTGGCTGCCACTCGGTTCCGAGGAACCCCCGCAGGAGTCCGTGCAGCACGCCGATCGCCAGTTCGGTCGATTGCCTGGCCTCCCCCGGCTCGCCGAGGTCGAGGACAAGGCGAATGGTGGCGATGCCGTTGCGCTCGGTGAGACGCGTGTGGATGGCCTCGTTGTACAGGTGCTCGTGCCGGGACATGACGCGCAGCGCGCTACGGGCATCGGGTTCATCGCGGATGACCAGGCTCAGCGGCCCGAGGTTGGCGAAGCGGCGACGTTCGGCCAGGCGCAGCCCGAAGTCCTCGCGCCCCGAGGCGCGCGCGGAGCGTTCGAGCAGGTCAGCGATGGCGGCGGCCGGAACCCAGCGATCCTGCATGCTCACGCCCGCCGGATCGAGACCGGCTTCCCTGATCAACCCGACCGGGTCGATGCCGAGCGACCGGCCGAGCTCCACATAACTGTGCAGCGCGGCGTAGCGAGCCAGCGGCTTCAACACGACCTCCTGATGTCCCGGAATGAACATGAACTCGTCCCCTAAGGATAAGCACTTCCGGCTCGCCCGCCCTACTGTGGATGACATACCCCGACGGTGACCAGCGGAAAAGGATACGACCTTCCGCAGCTCCGCCGCCGATAGTCACGACCCGCGCACGCCGGGTGTGCATGGCGGATTCCGGACACCGTTCGTCGGAGACAAGAGACCCGCCGCGCCATCGCGGTGCGGCATCGAGGAGGAGATCCACTGTGGCACAAGCTGTTCGCTTCTACGAGACCGGCGGACCCGAGGTGCTGCGCTGGGAGGATGTCGAAGTGGGCGAGCCCGGCGCCGGCGAAGTACGCATCCGGCACGAAGCCGTCGGACTGAATTTCGCCGACACCTACTTCCGCAGCGGGCTCTACCCGTCGCCGCTGCCCGCGGGCATGGGTGTCGAGGCCGCGGGTGTGATCGAAGCCGTCGGCCCCGGCGTGCGCGATTTCCGGCCCGGCGACCGTGCCACTTACACCGGTAGCCCGCTGGGCGCGTACAGCACCGAGCGGGTGATGCCCGCCGAGCATCTGATCGGATTGCCGGACAGGATCGGTTTCGATGTGGCCGCCTCGATGACGATGCGCGGCCTGACGACGGCCTATCTGCTGCGCCGCATTCATCCACTGCACGCCGGGGACACCGTGCTGCTGCACGCCGCCGCGGGCGGCGTGGGACTGATCTTCACGCAGTGGGCGAAGCTGTTGGGGCTCACCGTGATCGGAACGGTGTCGAGTCCGGAGAAGGCCGAGATCGCCCGCGCGTACGGCTGCGATCACGTGCTGATCCACACCCGCGAGGACGTCCCGGCCAGAGTCCGCGAGATCACCGACGGCGCCGGTGTGCCCGTCGTGTACGACAGCATCGGCAAGGCCACGTTCGCGTCGTCGCTGGATTCGCTGTCGCGCCGAGGGCTGCTGGTGTGCTTCGGCACGGCCTCGGGGCCGGTGCCGCCCATCGATGCCATGCAGTTGGCGGTCAAGGGGTCACTGTTCGTCACCCGGCCCGCCCTCGCGGATTACATCGCCGATCCCGCCGAGCGCGCCGAACTGGCCGACGAACTGTTCTCCCACGTCGCCGCGGGACGAATCCGCATCGAAGTCAACCAGCGCTACGAGCTTCCCGACGCCGCGCACGCCCACCGCGACCTGGAATCCGGCCGGAGCATCGGCTCCTCGGTGTTCACGCTCTGACGCACAACCGTAGCCACGACTCGACCCAGAGGAGAAGATTCTCATGACAAGCATTGCCCCCCATAGGAATTCGACAGTCCGCAGGTCGATCGGGGCGCGGCCCCTGACCTGCACGATCGGCGCCGAACTGTACGACGTCGACCTCGCGCAGGCGGCTCGCGACGACGCTCTGTTCGCCGAACTGCGCGCCCTGCTCCTCGAGTACAAAGTGCTGTTCGTCCGCGACCAGGACATCAGCCGCGCCGAGCACGTCGCTCTCGCACGCCGCTTCGGTCCGCTGGAGGACCACCCCGTGGCGGGCAGCGACCCGGACCATCCGGGCCTGGTCCGCATCTACAAGGATCTCGACAGCCCGCCCGAGCACTTCGAGAACGCCTACCACTGCGATGCGACCTGGCGGCAGCACCCGCCCATGGGGTGCGTCCTGCGCTGCGTGGAGACACCGCCGGTCGGCGGGGACACCATCTGGGTGAACATGGCCGAGGCGCACCGGCGGCTGCCCGACCGGGTCAAGGAGCGTATCCGCGGCCTGCGTGCCCGGCACAGCATCGAAGCCAGCTTCGGCGCGGCCATGCCGATCGACGAGCGGCACGACCTCGCACGACGGTTCCCCGACGCCGAACACCCCGTGGTGCGCACCCACCCCGAGACCGGTGAGCAGATCCTGTTCGTCAACTCCTTCACCACGCACCTGGTCAACTACCACACCCCGGAGAACGTGCGCTTCGGCGCCGACTACGCCCCGGGGGCCGCCGAGTTGCTGCACTACCTGATGCGACAGGCGAGCATTCCCGAGTACCAGGTGCGCTGGAGGTGGACGAAGAACAGCTTCGCCATCTGGGACAACCGGTCCACCCAGCACTACGCGGTCCAGGACTACTGGCCCGCGGTCCGGAAGATGGAGCGCGCCGGGATCGTCGGCGACGCGACCTTCTGAGCACGCCTCGGCCGAGTGCACCTGGCGTGTGACGCGCCCCACTCCGGCCGTCGCGACCTCCTCCTACCGTCAGAGGTGGCAGACGAAGGAAAGTACGCTACCGGGGAGTTGTGGATGGTCCCGTTAGCGATGACGGATTCGAGTTTGGAGAGATGACAGTGGAGCTGGTCGGAGTGATCGGTGGCGGCACCATGGGCGCCGGCATCGCGGAAGTATGCGCCAAGGCCGGGAGCTCGGTGCTCGTGCTCGAGACCAAGCAGGAGTACGCGGATGCCGCGCAGCAGCGCATCGCCGCGTCGATCTCTCGCGGCGTCGCCCGGGGCAAGATCACCCAGGAGGAGGCGGACGCGGCGATCGCCCGCGTGCGCGTCACCCTCGACATCGACGAGTTCGCGGACCGCGACCTGGTCATCGAGGCCGCCCCGGAGATCGAGTCGCTGAAGTACGAGATCTTCGGCAAGCTCGACAAGATCGTCAAGCCGTCCGGCATCCTGGCCACCAACACGTCCTCGATCCCGGTGATCAAGGTCGCGGGCGCCACCCAGCGCCCCGAGCGGGTCGTCGGCGTGCACTTCTTCAACCCGGTCCCCGTGATGCCGCTGGTCGAGATCATCTCCACCCTCGTGACCGCGCCGGAGACGGCCGCCGCCGTCACCGACTACGCGAAGAACACCCTCGGTAAGACCACCGTGCAGGCGGGCGACCGGTCGGGCTTCATCGTCAACGCGCTGCTCATCCCCTACCTGTGCCAGGCGGTGCGGATGCTGGAGTCGGGGTACGCCACCGCCGAGGACATCGACGCGGCCATGAAGGGCGGCTGCGGCTACCCCATGGGCCCGCTGACCCTGCTCGACACCGTCGGCCTCGACATCGCCCTGGCCGCCGCGGAGTCGCTGTACGCGGAGTTCGCCGAGCCGCACTACGCCCCGCCCGCGCTGCTGCGCCGGATGGTCGACGCGGGCCGCCTCGGCCGCAAGACCGGCCGCGGTTTCTACAACTACAGCTGACACGTAGTCGCGTCCGTCCTCACGCTGGAAGACGGGGACACGGGCGACACCACACGAGATCAGGCAGGACCGGCGCACCGCGTCGGCCCTGCCCGACCCGTTTCCAGGGGTGGCCTCGCCCGAATTCCCCGCCGACGGCCTTTCGGATAAACATGAATCTGACGTCACATTCGCCTATGCTGAGCGCTGCGCGCCACTGAGCCGCCCGGCGGCCTCGCGCGCACATCCACGGCGCACCGGCACGCCATCGCACCGGTCGACGCCCACCCGCGCGACCCTCAGGAGGCCTCCGTGAACGCCCCGCACATCGCAGCCATCGGTCCGCAGTCCGAAGGCGCGGCCTTGCCGACGCCGCCGACGTTCGATTCGATCGAGGCCGAACGCCAGTACCGCAAAGAACAGCTCGCCGCGGGATTCCGCCTCTTCGGCAGATTCGGTTTCGCCGAAGGGGTCGCGGGACACATCACCGTCCGCGACCCCGAGAACCCGGACTACTTCTGGGTCAATCCATTCGGCATGAGCTTCAGCCATATCAAGGCCTCGGACCTAGTGCTGGTGGATCACCGAGGCGCAGTGCTACATGGCGACCGGCCCGTCAACAGGGCGGCTTTCGTGATCCATTCGCACGTCCATGCCGCCCGTCCCGATGTGGTGGCGGCGGCGCACTCGCATTCCGTACACGGCAAGGCGTTCTCCAGCCTGGGCATCCCGCTCGATCCGATCACCCAGGACGCGTGCGCGTTCTTCGAGGACCACGCTGTCTACAGCGACTACCGCGGCGTCGTCAACGAAGCCGAGGAGGGACGCAGGATCGCCGGCGCGCTGGGTTCCTGCAAGGCCGTCATCTTGCAGAACCACGGCCTGCTCACGGTCGGGCACTCCGTGGCCGAGGCCGTGTGGTGGTTCATCACGATGGAACGCTCCTGCCAGGCTCAGCTCCTGGCGATGGCCGCGGGACGTCCCAAGCTGATCGACCGGGAGACGGCTCTGATCACGCGAGAACAGGTCGGCACCCACCGTGCGGGCTGGTTCCAGGCCCAGCCGCTGTGGGATCAGATCACCGCTTCCGACCCCGACCTGTTCGTCTGAGGCGTGGCGGGCAGCCACCGCCGCACGACCCGTCGAGCTAGTTGAATTCGACGTCAAAATTGAATACCGTCGATGAGCGACACAGCATCCGAACACGAGGTGGACTCCGGGATGGAAACACGCAATCTGCTGGATGAGTGGCTGCGACTCGGCAGCCGCCAGGTCGCGACGAATGGGATCGAGTTGCGGGTCGTCGACCACGGCGAGGGGCCCGCGGTCGTCTTCTGCCACGGCTTCCCCGAGCTCGGATTTTCCTGGCGCCATCAGGTTTTCGCGTTCGCCGAGGCAGGCTTCCGTACGCTGACCCCGGATATGCGCGGGTACGGCGGCAGCGCCCGCCCGGACCGGATCGAGGACTACGACGTCACCGCCCTGTGCGCCGATCTGGTCGGCCTGCTCGACGACGCGGGTCTCGACGACGCGATCTTCGTCGGCCACGACTGGGGCGCGTCGGTGGTCTGGCAATTCGCCCTTCGGTATCCGAGCCGGGTGCGGGCGGTCGCGGGCCTGAGCGTTCCGGTCACTCCGCGCTCCTCGGCGCCGCCGATGGCGATCCTGCGGTCCCGGCTCGGCGACGACTTCTACATGTGCTGGTTCCAGGAGCCGGGCGTAGCCGACGCCGCGCTGGCGGCGGACGTGCGACGCACCCTGCTCATGGACGACGTCATCAGCGCCCGTGCTCTCGTCGGCGCGGAGCCCGCGGTCCCGGACTGGACGAGCGAAGCCGAACTGGGCTACTACGTCGAGACTTTCACCGACACCGGCTTCACCGGCGGGCTCAACTACTACCGCAACCTGGACCGGAACTGGGAGCTCACCGCGGACCTGGCCGACGCGAAGATCGACCGGCCCGCGCTGTTCATCGCCGGGTCGGAGGACCCGGTCATCCGGTTCACCCCGACCGCCAAGATGACCTCCGTGCTGTCCGACCTGCGCGGGTCGATCATCCTGGAGGGTGCGGGGCACTGGATCCAACAGGAACGCGCGGCCGAAGTGAACGCCGCCCTGATCGACTTCGCCCGCAGCCTCGGCTGAATCGAAGAGAGCGGGACCGCAACAGCTTTCAGCGCGCGGCCCGATCGGGCGGCGGCGTCGCGAAGCCGCTACGCCGCCGCCCGGAGCCGCTCAGTCCCGCGCCCGGACCGTCGTCGGGCGCAATTCGAGCACGCCGTTCTCGGGACCGAAACCGAGCGACCGAGCGCGCGCGATCGATGCGTCCAAGGCCCCGGCGACGGTGTCCTCGAACTCCGCAGGGCGACGAGACACCCGATCGACGTTCATGCTCAGAAATTCGAACGAGCTCGCGACCTCGCCGACGCTGCGATTGACCAAGTACGAGATGCCGCGCATGACCTTGTCGGTGCGCCCCAGATCGCACACGTGCACCGAGACCTCGTGTCCCACCAGCACTTCCCGGTAATAGGCGACGTGCTGCTCCATCGCGAACAGACCGAACCTGCCCGACCCGGCGTAACCGAGCGCACGGTGTTGCTGCCACATCGCCTCGCCGTGCAGCCCGAAGTAGTGCGTCACGTTCATGTGCCGGTTGCCGTCCTCGAACTCCGGCGGGATCTCCCTGACCACGGCCGGGGGAATCGCGAGTACCTGGGTGATCTCCGGTCGCACCGCCGCCACATTCGCCCGCCTCACCGAGATCCGGCCTGGATCTGCCGGTAGCGCTCCGACAGCGCAGGCGGAAATCCCAGGCCGCCTTCGATGACCCGGATCGCCAACGACGAGGTCAGCGCACGCAGCCGTGCGCACCCCTCTTCGCCGATCGCCTCGTACGGATAGACCGCCAGCTCGTCGGTCTTCTCCTCGATCGCCCCGCGCCGGGCCGCGCCGTGCTCATTCAGTGCGAGATCCCCGTCCGCCAACCATCCCCGACCACGGAGCCGGTCCACGCCGGAAGCCCAGTCCTCCTCGCTCCAGGCTCGGCTCACGCGCAGCACCTCTGCCGCGATCTCGCCGGTCGCACTGTGCGTGATCAACGCTTCGACACCGTCGAGCCCCTCCGTCGCGAGCAGGGCCACGTGGGCGTCGCCTCGGTACTCCCGCAGCAAGGTCTGGGCATGCCAGAGCACCAGGTGCGGCTCGTCGGGCCAGGGCAGCGCCGCGTGGGCCGCGAACAGCGCACGCCCCTGGGGCCGCTCGCAGGCGCGTTCGGCGGCTCGCCGGGCCAGATCGGCGGCCTCGCGCACGTCGGCGCCGGTGACGTCATCGCCCCACGCCTGTCGCAGCGATCGGTCCGCGGCGACCGACCTGGCGCGCAGAATCGCCGCGGGAGTGGCGATTTCCCACGCGGCCGGGAGGACGGCGTGCACCGCGGCCGGATTGAAGTTGAAGAACGCGGCCACGGTGACATCGGCCGCCACCGGACCGAAGGCAGCGGACCTGGATGCGAAGTACATCATCCGCGGATTCGTGATGCCCAGGTCGCGATACGCGTCGGCGCCGTGCGGGGTGAAGTAGATCATTCCGTGGATGGGCTCGAGGGCGCGGAAGGTCAGACGAGCACTGTGCGGGGAGACCGTTGTCAAGAGACTGCTCCGATATCTCGTTGTACTGAAAACTCGACTTCGACAATTACCCGAATCCGATGTCAAGTTCAAGAGATGGAGTGGAGGCAGTCGCACCGAGTCGGTGGCTTCACGGGCGCAGCCCGCGAATCCGCGGCAGGTCAGGTGTCCCGTTTCCGCGCGCCGACGATGCGCAGGCCGAGGTCGACGTAGTAGTCGCCGATCTCCTCGGGTGACCACGGACCGTCGTCCCGGTACCACCGCGCGAGGTCGATGCCGAGCGAAAGCAGCGCGATCGCCGCCATGCGCGGATTCGGGTTGTCGAAGACGCCCGCCGCGACGCCGCGCTCGATCAGGCTGCGCACCTCGCGGTCGATGAGCCGCCGGATCGCCGTGATCTCCCGCTGATGTTCCGGACTCAGCGCGGCGAGTTCGTAGTTGATGACCCTGGCCACGGTGTGCGCGCGGGCATGATGGATCGAGAATTCCCGCATCACCGCGATCAACTGGCCCACCGGGTCGTCCGCGGAGGCGACGGCCCCCCGGATTCTGCCCAGGGTGTCCTGGTGACCCGCACGCGAGACCTGGTAGAGCAACTCCTCCTTGGAACGGTGATGAACGTAGATCGCCGCGGCGCTGAGGCCGGCGATCGAGGTGATGTCGCGGGTCGTCGAGCCGTGGAAGCCACGCTCGGCGAACGCGGCGACAGCGGCTTCCAACAGCCGTGCTCGCGTCTCGTCCGCGCGCGAGCGGTCTTCTGATCCGGTCACCGGCACAGTCTCGCATCCATCCGTCCGAAACCTGCGGACCGGTATGGCCCGCCGGGTCACACCGCCGAGCAAAACGCCCGCTCACGGTCGGCCATCGGGATTGAACATGAACTCAGATTCAACTACGCTCGATTCCGGAAACGAAACTGGACACTCGCACCAAGCGCTCGGCCGCGCCGCCGCCAGCCGCACGCACTCGACACCATGACGCCCCGTCCGGTCCGGCGGCACCGAGCGGAAAGGGAATCCCATGACCAGTCCGACACTCGCAACCACCGAGCACCCCGTCCGGGCGACCGCTGTGCTGTTCGACTTCGGGGGTGTGCTGACGTCCAGCGTCTTCGACGCGTTCCAGGCCTTCGGCGAGTCGCTCGGCTGCGACCCACGCTTACCGCTGCGCCTGTTCAGGGACGACGCGGAGGCGCGGGAACTGCTGGTCGCGCACGAGGAAGGGCGCATGCGCGAGCGAGAGTTCGAACAGGGCTTCGCCGTGCGGCTGCGGGCACACGGCGTCGAGGTGGACGGCAGCGGGCTCGTGCGCCGTATTCAGTCCGGAATGCGCGCCGACCACGCCATGATCGAGCTGGTGGCCGAAGTCAGGGATGCCGGGTTCCGCGTGGGGCTGCTGTCGAATTCACTGGGCGACGACTGCTACGCCGGATTCGATCTCGCTTCGATGTTCGACGCCGTCACCATCTCCGGCGAGATCGGAGTGCGCAAGCCCTCCCGGCGCGCGTACGACATCGCCTGCGCCCGTTTGGATGTCGATCCAGGAGCGACCGTGATGGTGGACGACCTGCCGCAGAATATCGTCGCGGCCGAGCGCGCCGGACTCGCCGGCGTCCTGCACCGCGACGCGGCGGACACCACTCAGCGGCTCTGGGCCGCTCTCGGCCGGTCGTGAGCCCGGTGATCCACCGACCTCCACCCGGAAGCACCTGTCAGCGAGCACGACGAAGGGACACGGCGATGAGCACGACCGCCCAGGCATCCACCGACACCGTTCTGGCCGAGAAACGCGGCCCGGTACTGATATTGACGCTCAACCGGCCGGACCGGCTCAACGCCTGGAACGACACGCTCGAGCGCCGCTACTTCGAATTGCTGGACGGTGCGGAGAACGACCCTGAGGTCCGAGCCATCGTCGTCACCGGGGCGGGGCGGGGCTTCTGCGCCGGAGCGGACATGGACGATCTGGCCGCAGCGAGTTCGGCGACGGATCTCACCGCCCCGGAACGGCAGCGCCCCCGCGAGTTCCCGCTCTCGGTACGCAAACCGTTGATCGCGGCGATCAACGGCGCGGTCGCCGGACTCGGGCTGGTCGAGGCACTCTATTGCGACCTGCGATTCAGCACCCCCGACGCGAAGTTCACGACGGCATTCGTTCGCCGCGGCTTGATCGCGGAGTACGGGATCGCCTGGCTGCTCCCCCGCGTGATCGGCCGCAGCCGTGCGCTGGATCTGCTGCTGTCCGGCCGAGTGATTCGCGGTGACGAGGCCCATGCGATGGGGCTCGTCGACCGCCTCTGTCCGCAGGAGACGCTGCTGCAATCCGCGGTCGACTACGCGACCGACCTGGCGAACTTCTGCTCCCCCGCCTCGATGAGCATCGTCAAGAGCCAGGTCCATCGCGCCATGGATTCCGACTTCGCGGCCGCGGTAGCCCTGGCCGACGATCTGATGCTCGCGGCGTTCGCCCATCCGGACGCGACCGAAGGCGTCACGAGCTACCTCGACCGCAGACCGCCTGCCTTCGCCCCCCTCGGACCCGCCTCGGTCGACTGAATTCTCGGGAACCGGCTCTGCGCCATCGACCAGCGACGCAGAGCTGGATCCACGTCGGTGCCCCGGCCACGACCTGAACTGGACGATCCGCTAGGCAAAGTGAACGCCCCGGCGGCCGCCGGAAAGGGCCCCGCGCGGTGTCGCGCGGGGCCCTGACGCCTCGAATTCAGAGCGCTAGCACGAGCTTTCCGACGTTCGCTCCGGCGAACAGCATGTTGAGCGTCTCACCGAACCGTCCGACGCCGCCCTCGACGACGTGCTCGCGGCTCTTGAGCGTCCCGTCGGCCAGCCATTGCGAGATCTCCGCGACGGCCTCACCGTAGCGGTCGGCGTAGTCCATGACGACGAATCCGGTCATGGACGCGCGGAAGACCAACAGCGACATGTAACGCGACGGCCCGGGCGGCAGCTTGTCGTCGTTGTAGGCCGAGATCGCCCCGCACAGCACAACCCGGGCGCCGAAGCGGAGATTGGCGAGCGCGGCGTCGAGGATGTCGCCGCCCACATTGTCGAAGTAGACGTCGATCCCCTTGGGGGCCACTTCGCGCAACCGCCGCAGGACGTCCTCGTTCCGATAGTCGACGGCCGCGTCGAAACCGAGCTCCTCGGTGAGCCACCGGCACTTCTCCGCTCCACCGGCGATGCCGATGACGGTGGCGCCCTTGGCTTTCGCGATCTGCCCCACCACGCTGCCGACGGCTCCGGCCGCGGCCGACACGACGACGGTCTCCCCCGCGCGCAGCTTCCCGACCTCGAGCAGGCCGAAATAGGCTGTCATGCCCGGCATTCCGAGCGTGCCGAGCCAGGTGGGCCCCGATGCCACGCCCGCGTCGACCTTCTGGACGCCCTTCCCGTCGCTGATCGCGAACTCGGTCACCCCGAAGGTTCCGCTGACGGTGTCGCCGGCGGAGAAGTCCGGGTGCGTCGACTCGACGACCGTCGCGATGTCCAGCGATCGCATCACCTCGCCGATCCCGACCGGCGGCAGGTACGAGCGCACGTCGTTGAGCCATCCGCGCATCGCGGGATCGAGGGAGATGAAGTCGATCTTGACCAGAATCTGTCCCGCGGCGAGCTCGGGAAGCTCCTCGGTCGTCACGTTCCAGGTGTCGGCGTCGGGCAGTCCCGACGGGCGCCGCGCGAGGCGCACCTGCTGAGTTTTCGTCATGAGATCTCTTCTCGTTCGTGACGTCGTGCCGCGAGCCATCTCGCGGCACGACGTCCAACGCCGTCGAGCCGACTCGCCCGACCGGCGAGTTCTGATATCAGAGCGCTCCCAGTTCGGGATCGCCCGCGGGCAACGCGTCGAAGACCAGCACCTCGGCCGGACCGGTGAGCGCGTCGCTCAATGCCGCACCGACCTCACGCAGTGCGGCGCCCTGGCCGTGGGTGCGCAGCGCTTCCTTCGATTCCCATTTCTCGATCATCACGAAACGGCCGGGTTCACCGATCCGTCGATGCAGGGCGTACAGCAGACAGCCAGGCTCGGCGTGGACGGCGGGCGCGGCCGCCCGCAACGTCTTCTCCACCAGCTCTTCCTGGCCCGGCTTCGCGATCATGGTCGCCACCACCACGCAGGGTTCGGCCATCGGTTCCTCCTCTTGGAGTGGGTTGTGTCGGTTCTTCCGTTCGGTTACTTTCGCTTGCCCCACGAGGGGTCGCGGCGGCGCAGCTCCATCTGGGCGATCGTGCGCTTGTGCACCTCGTCCGGTCCGTCGGCCAGACGCAACGTCCGCAGGTGCGCGTACATGCTCGCCAAGGGGAAGTCCTCGGAGACGCCGCCGCCGCCGTGGACCTGAATGGCGCGGTCGACCACTTTCAGCGCGACCTCGGGCGCGGCCACCTTGATCGCGGCGATCTCGACGCGCGCATTGCGGTTGCCGACGGTGTCCATCAGATAGGCGGCCTTGAGGGTCAGCAATCGCGCCATCTCGATCTCGATGCGGGACTCGGCGATCCAATCCTGGATGTTGGCGCGGTCGGCCACCGGCGCGCCGAACGTCATCCGCGACTGCGCCCGATCGATCATCAGGTCCAGCGCCCGTTCGGCCATGCCGATCGCGCGCATGCAGTGGTGGATCCGCCCCGGCCCGAGCCGGGCCTGGCTGATCATGAACCCGTCGCCCTCACCGGCCAGCAGCGCGGTGCGCGGCACGCGGACGTTCTCGAACACCACCTCCGCGTGCCCTTCCCGGTCCTGGTACCCGAAGACCGGCAGGTTGCGCAGGACCGTCACGCCCGGGGTGTCGATCGGGACGACCATCATGCTCTGCTGACGGTGCACGGGCCCGTCCGGATCCGTCTTGCCCATGACGATGAGGACCTTGCAGTTCTTGTGCAAGGCGTTGGAGGTCCACCACTTCCGGCCGTTGAGCACGTACTCGTCGCCGTCGGGCCGCATGCGTAGCTCGATATTGGTGGCATCCGAGCTGGCGACCGCGGGCTCGGTCATCGCGAACGCCGAGGCGATCTCGCCGTCCAGCAGCGGCCGCAGCCACGTCTCCTTGTGCTCGGGCGTGCCGAACAGCGTCAGGACTTCCATGTTCCCGGTGTCCGGCGCGTTGCAGTTGGTCGCCTCCGGCGCCAGGTGTGCGCTGCGGCCCATGATCTCGGCGAGCGGCGCGTATTCCAGGTTGGTCAGGCCCGGCCCCCACTCCGGGTGCGGGTGGAACAGATTCCACAGACCGCGCTTGCGCGCTTCGGTCTTGAGTTCTTCGAGAATCGGCGGATGGAAGTGCGGATCACCCGACTCCGTCATCTGCGCGTGATAGATCGACTCCGCGGGATAGACGTGCTCGTCCATGAAGGTGAGCAAGTCCTCCTGGTATCGGCGCGCTCGCTCCGAGAACTCGAACATGGCAACTCCTCGTGGTGACTGTTGGGTTCCTTCGCACCGTACTTGAATTCGACATCGGATTCAACTTTGGGCCGCGCGACGAGACGCGGCACAGACACGAACGGTGCCGTGACAGGGCATGTCACGGCACCGTTCGATGGTGGGATCGCCGGCTCGGGCTCAATCGCCGACCTGGATGAGCGCCTTGCCGAAATTGCGGCCTGCCAGCATGGCCCGGAACGCCTCGGGTGCGTTCTCGAGCCCTTCCACGACGTCTTCCCGGTATCGGACCGAGCCGTCGCGGATCCACCCCGACATGTCGCGGAGGAAGTCCGCTTGCCGGGTGGGGATGAACTCGTCCTGGATGAAGCCGCGCACCGTCAGGCTCAGTGTCAGGATCTGCCGCATGAATCCGGGCAATCGGTCGGGGCCCGCGGGCAGTTCCGTGGCGTTGTACTGCGCCACCAGGCCGCACACCGGCATCCGGGCGAAGCGATTGAGCAGCGGGACGACGGCCTCGGCCACCTGTCCCCCGACGTTCTCGAAATACACGTCGATGCCGTCCGGCACCGCCTCGGCCAGTCGCTCCGCGAAATCGGGCGCACGGTGGTCGACCGCCGCGTCGAATCCGAATTCGTCGAGCAGGGCGCGGCACTTCTCGGGTCCGCCCGCGATACCGACGGCGCGCGCGCCTTTGATTCGGGCGATCTGCCCGACGGCCGAGCCGACCGGACCGGTGGCCGCCGCGACCACGACGGTCTCACCGGGCTGCGGGCGGCCGATTTCGAGCAGGCCCCCGTACGCGGTGAACCCGGGCATGCCGAGAACGCCGAGCGCGGTCGAGACCGGCGCGGACTCCGGGTCCAATTTCCGTACGTGACGAGCGCCGGCGACCGCATGGCTCTGCCAGCCCGAGTACGACAGCACCACGTCCCCCGGCACGAGCGAATCCGCTCGGGACTCGACCACCTCGCAGACGGTGGCGCCGACCATCACCTCGCCCAATTCCACGGGCGCGGCGTAGGACTTGGCCGCACTCATCCTGCCCCGCATGTACGGATCCAGCGACAGGTAGAGCACACGAAGCAGCACCTGACCGTCTTCGAGTTCCGGCAGGTCGACCGTCGCGACAGCGAAGTCGCTGTCTTTGGGCTCGCCTTCGGGCCGGGCGGCGAGCCGGATCTGTGTCGATTCCATGGATTCAGTCCTCTCCCAGCCGTAGATCGATGAGCTCGGTGAGCACCGACCGGTGCTCACCGGGACTGCCGAGGCCGACGCGCACGCGCCGACGCAGGTCGTCGAGAACCGTGCCGGTCATCGAGTGTTCTCCGCGAGGGCGTCGATACCGGTGCGCAGCAGGGGTTCGACCCCGGATCCCACGGTCTCGAAGCCGGAACCCACGGTTTGCCCGTGGAGATGACGGTAGTGGATGCCCTCGAGGATCGCCGCGAGTTTGAAGGCGGCCAGCCCCAGATAGAAACCGAAGTGCGCGAGGTCGCGGCCGCTGCGTTCGGCGTACCGGTCGAGCAGTTCGGTCTCGGTGAGAAACCCCGGTGCGAGGGCCACGTCGCTCACACCGGTGACGCCGATATCGCCGAGGCGCTGGTACAGCAGCAGGAGCGCCACATCGGTGAGCGGATCACCCAGGGTGGCCATCTCCCAATCGATGATGGCGACCACCCGGTCCC
Organism: Nocardia sp. bgisy118; assembly: GCF_057708605.1. Taxonomy (NCBI): domain Bacteria; kingdom Bacillati; phylum Actinomycetota; class Actinomycetes; order Mycobacteriales; family Nocardiaceae; genus Nocardia; species Nocardia sp. bgisy118. Next base: position 91,137 of record NZ_JBYISM010000023.1, read on the forward strand.
CGGAGTCCACCAGGATGTTGTCGAGCCGGTAGTCGCCGTGCACGATTCCGTCCGGAGACTGCGGGGGTTGGTGGGCCGCCAGCTTTCCGTACAGCTCGTCCGCGCTCGGCAGTTCCCGGGAGTAGGAGGCGTCCATTTGCTTCTTCCAGCGGTGCACCTGCCGCGCGAGGAATCCGCTCGGGCGTCCGAAATCCGCGAGTCCAGCCTTCGCCGGATCGACGGTGTGGAGATCGGCCAGCGCGTCGACCATTCCGGCCGAGATGGTTCGCGTCCGTTCCGCGCCGACCGCCGTCAGCTCGGCCGCCGTGCGGTACGGCGTCCCGATCACCCGCTCCATCAGATAGAAGGGGGCGCCGAGGACCTCGGGATCCTCGCAGAGCGCGTAGGTGATGGGAACGGGTACGCCGGTGTCGGCCAGCGCGGTCATGACCCGGTATTCCCTGGACATGTCGTGCGCGGTCGCCAGCACGTGACCGAGCGGCGGCCGCCGCACGATCCATGCCGATTTGCCGTCGCTGATCTCGTAGGTCAGATTGGATCTCCCACCGGCGATCAAGCGACCGGTGAGCGGCCCGGTGAGCAGGCCCGGCTCGACATCGTCCAGCCATGCCGTCAGGCGATCCATGTCCAAGCCGGGCAGATCCTTGCCGTGACCATCGCTCATCAAGGCACCAGCACCGAGACGGTCTCGGCGACACACGCGGGCTTGGCGGCGCCTTCGATGTCGACGGTGACGCGGCTGACAGCCTGGAATCCCAGGGTGGCCTGCGTGAGCGAGAGCAACTCGACGCCCGCGCGCAGCCGGGATCCCACCGGCACCGGGGCCGGGAACCTGACCTTGTTGGCGCCGTAATTGACGCCCATCGACAAGCCGTCCACGCGATAGATCCGCTGGGTCAGCATCGGAATCAGTGAGAGCGTGAGGAATCCGTGGGCGATGGTCGTCCCGAACGGTCCCGTCGCCGCCTTCACCGGATCCACGTGAATCCACTGGTGATCACCCGTCGCCTCGGCGAAAAGGTTGATCTGCTCCTGGGTCACGGTGTGCCAGTCGCTGTATCCGAGGTGAGTTCCGATGGCCTTCTCCAGCTCGGCCAAGCCCTGGAATACCTTCATCGGTCGATGTCCTTCCGTCCTAGTCCCGAGGTCCGCCGGCCACGTAAATGACCTGGCCGGACACGAATCCCGCGCCCTCGCTCACCAGGAACGACACGGTGTGCGCGATGTCATCGGGCGTTCCCGCGCGAGCGACGGGGATCTGTGCAATCACCACCTTCTTGAATTCCTCGAAGGACACGCCCATTCGTTCGGCCGTGGCCGCGGTCATGTCCGTCTCGATGAATCCTGGCGCAACGGCGTTGGCGGTGACGCCGAACTTGCCGAGTTCGAGTGCGAGCGTCTTGCTGAAGCCCTGGATACCGGCCTTGGCCGCGGCGTAGTTGGCCTGGCCGCGGTTGCCGAGCGCCGACGTGCTGGAGAGGCTGACGATGCGCCCCCAGCCCTGGTCGATCATGTAGCGCTGCACCGCGCGGGTGCACAGGAACGCGCCGCGCAGGTGCACGCCCATGACGGCGTCCCAATCGTCGACGGTCATCTTGAACAGCAGGTTGTCGCGAAGGATGCCCGCATTGTTGACGAGCACCGTCGGGGGACCGAGTTCGGCGACGACGCGGTCCACGGCCGCCGTCACCGCGGCTTCGTCGGCCACGTCCGCGCCGATGGCCAGTGCGCGGCCGCCCGCGGCTTCGATCTCGTCGGCCACGGGCTTGGCCGCAGCCTCGTCCAGATCGAGCACGGCTACGGCCATGCCGTCCGCGGCGAGCCGTCGTGCGACGCCCGCGCCGATGCCGCGCGCCGCGCCGGTGACGACCGCGATCCGCGGCGTCTGGTTGCTCATGGTGTTCTCCTCTGTGGTGTGTGTTCGGCGGTTACGGCGCGTAGACCACTCGACCGACGGTCTTGCCGTCGGCGAGGCGTTGCACGCCCTCGGCGATGCCGTCCAACGTCAGCCGTTCGCTGACCAGTGGCCTGATCGCGCCCTCCGCGGCGAGCCGGGTCAGCGTGCGATGGCATTCGGCGACCGCGGCCGGTTCGTAGGCGTTGTACAGACCCCAGTGCAGGCCGACGACCGAATAGTTCTTGACCAGCGCGTGATTCAGTGCGGCCGTTTGGATTTCCCCGCCGGCGAAGCCAACGACCAGAATCCGGCCTTCGAAGGCGATGCATTTCGTCGATCGCGCGTAGACATCGCCGCCGACCGGGTCGTAGACGACGTCGGCGCCCCGATTGTTCGTCACCTTCTTGACGACCTCGACGAAATCCTCCGTCCGGCGATCGATCACCACATCGGCGCCGAGCTTCGCGGCATATGCCGCCTTCTCGGGACCGCCGACGACTCCGATCACCTTGGCGCCCGCGGCCTTTCCGAGCTGGATGGCGGCACTGCCGACGCCACCGGCCGCGGCGTGCACGAGCAGGGTCTCCCCGGCCTTCAGACCGGCGCGGCGATGCAATCCGAACCATCCGGTCTGGTATCCGATGTACAGCGCGGCCGCCTCGGCGTCGTCGAGCGCGGGCGGCGCGGGGAACGTCTGCGCGGCGTCCATCAGGGCGAATTCCGCGAATCCGCCGTGCGGCAGGGCGGTTCCGCCGATCACGCGATCGCCGAGCGCGATCCCGGCGACGTCGGACCCCACGGCCACCACCAAGCCGCACACCTCCACGCCCGGCGTGAACGGCAGCGGCGGGCGCACCTGGTACAGGCCGCGACACATCAGCACGTCAGGGAAGTTCGCCGCGGCGCCGGTGACGCGGACAAGGACCTGACGTGGACCGGGCTCGGGGCGCTCCACGGTGTCGAGCCGCAGCACCGTGCCCGGCTCGCCGAGTTCGTGGACGCGCCACGCCTTCATCGCCGTCACGTCAGACACCGCCGGTGAGGGTGACGCCGCCGTCGACGACGAGCAGCTGTCCGGTGAGCCACGCGGCGTCCTCGGAGAGCAGGAAGGCGACGACGCTGCCGATGTCCTCGGGCACGCCGAGCCGCTTGAGCGGGTAGGCCGCGGCGACCTCGTCCTCGCGGCCCTCGTACAGGGCGCTGGCGAACTTGGTCTTCACGACGGCTGGGGCGACGGCGTTGACCCGCAGGTTCGGGCCGAGTTCGACGGCGAGTTCCTGGGTGATGTGGGTCAGCATCGCCTTGCTGGAGCCGTAGAAACCGATGCCCGGCGCGGGCTTCAGCCCGGCGACCGAGGAGACGTTCACGATCGCGCCGCCGTGCTCCTTCATCCACGCCTGGTACGCCTGCTGGACCCACGAGAGCGCGGCCAGGCAGTTGACCTCGACGATCTTGCGGGCAGCCTCCAGCGGCAGCTCCACCATCGGGCCGAAGACCGGGTTGATTCCGGTGTTGTTGACGAGCAGGTCCGCGCTGCCGAAGGCTTCGATCGCCCGCTCGATGGTCTCGGCCTGGTGGGCGACGTCGTCGGAGCGCCCGGCGACGGCCAGCGCCCGATCCGGACCGCCCAGCGTCTCGACGGCCTCGTCGAGCGACTTCTCGTTGCGGGCGGTGATGACGACCTTCGCGCCCTCGTCGACCAGACGCTGGGCGATGCCGAGGCCGATGCCACGGCTGGCGCCGGTGACGATGGCGGTCTTTCCTTCGAACCTGTTCACGGGTCGGGTCGATCCTTTCGGTTGTTGCCTGCGGTCACGACAGTCGTTCGAGCACCATGGCCGTGCCCCCGGCCACCGCCGACGCACATCGTTTCCAGGCCGATCTGCTTGTCGTGGAATTGCAGTGAGGTGCCGAGCGTGCAGGAACTAACTAAGCGCTTACTTTTCTCCCGCCACCTTGCGGGACGGGTGCCGCCGCGTCAATACCGAGCACCCCGGAAATCGTCTGTGACTTGCCTCACGAAGAACTCGAAAGACCAGGTCATGCCATGGATACCGACACGATGTTGAACTCGAATTCAGATTTCGCTAGCGTCACGGCGACACGGCCGACCGCGCGGGCGCCGAGCATCACGCGGCCGAGCCGCACCCGCGGCGGCCACGAGAAGCCCCCGAGAGGAGTCCGCGGTGAGCGTCGTTCTGACCGAATTCGCCGACGGCATTGCCACCATCACGATCAACCGCCCCGAGGCGCGCAACGCGGTGAACCGCGCGGTCGCCCACGCGCTGGCGGACGCGATCGACGAATTCGAATCCCGGCCCGACCTCGCGGTCGGAATCCTCACCGGCGCCGGGGGCACGTTCAGCGCCGGAATGGACCTGAAGGCATTCGCCGACGGCGAGCATCCGGTCCTGCCCGAGCGCGGATTCGGCGGCCTCACCGAGCGACCGCCGACGAAACCGCTCATCGCCGCCGTGGAGGGCTGGGCCCTCGCGGGCGGCTTCGAGCTCGCGCTCGCGTGCGACCTCATCGTCGCCGCCACCGACGCGAAGTTCGGCCTGCCGGAAGTGAAACGAGGCCTGATCGCGGCGGGTGGCGGCGTCCTGCGGCTGCCGAAGACACTCCCCTACCAGCTGGCGATGGAGATCGCCCTGACCGGTGACACCCTCGGCGCGGTCCGCGCGCACCAGTTCGGTCTTGTCAACGCGATCACCGAACCCGGACAAGCCCTCCGGACGGCCGAGGCACTGGCCGCACGCATCGCCGAGAACGGACCCCTTGCCATTCGTGGAACGAAACAGGTTCTCTCCCAAGCTATTCGATACACCGATACGGACGCGTTCCACGCCCAGCTCGAGATCGTCCGCACCGTCAACACCTCGGCGGACGCGCTGGAAGGAGCACGCGCGTTCGCCGAGAAGCGCCCGCCCGTGTGGCGCGGCGCCTGATCCGCGCTCAGGCCGCCGCAGGCCCGATACGCACCGCGTTCACCCACAGTCGCGTGGCGGTGCGCACCAACTCGTCGATGCTTGCCTCTTCACCGAGGACGAACGCGTAGTACGCCATTCGCCCCACCATGCCCGACAGCGCTCGGGCCGCTTGGTGCGGATCGAGCTCGGGATCGGCCAGCCCGCGCTCCTGCAGCTCCGCGATCGAGCGAGCGTTGCGCTCCCAGAAGGCGCGACTGCGCCGCCGACGGGCCTCGCGGAACTTCGGATCGATGGAGGCCACCTGATCGAGGATGGCCATCAGCTTCGCGTTGCGTTTGTACGTCTCGAAGTAGGCCCGATTGCTCGCCTCGATGACCGCCGCGGGTGACGCCTCGTCCGGATCGAGCCGGGGCATGCCAGGGTGCAGCATCTCGCCCTGGGCGAGGTCGAGCACCGCTTGCAGGACCTCCTCCTTGCCCGCGAAATAGGTGTAGAAGGAGCCCGTCGAGCACTTCGCTTCCGCGGCGATATCGGACAACCTGGCCTCGAGATAGCCGTCGCGTTCGAATACCGTCCGAGCCGCGGCGACCAGCGCCGCGCGCGTTCGCGCACCCCGCGCCGTGATCGGCAGCTCGCGCAGGACCGATGTGTCGGCAAGCGATGGGATGCCCTCCGCCGCGATGTCACCCCGCGTCGTTTTCGGCATCACTACCCCTCGCTCTCGCCTCTCGATTCGCCCTGCATCCAGGTCGAACGCTAATCGAACATGATTTCATCATCAAGTTTCCCCGCGCACGCGGCCCGAACCCCCGCTCGCACCGAGGTTCAGGCCACGTTCACCGTTCGACGACGCGATTCACTCCGCCGTCTGCAACAGCGCGGCCTGGTAGCGGCGCATGCCACCCAGCCACCTGTCGTAGTCCGCCCCTTTGCCGCGGTACATCTGGAGCACCTCGGGATGCGGCAAGATCAGGAAACGCTCCTCGTCGACGGCGTCCAGTACCACCGTCGCGACCGCCTCCGGGCTCAACACCGCCCCGGCGGTGGTGACCGCCCTGGTCGCCGCCGCACCGAGCACGTCTCCCGACTCGGCTCCCGCGCGCAGCAGCTTCGTCTCGACGCCCATCGGGCACAGGCAGCTCACCCGAATTCCGTTGTCGCCGTAGGTGACCGACAACCACTCGGCGAACCCGACGGCCGCGTGCTTGGTGACCGCGTACGCGGCCGAACCGATCTGGGTCAGCAATCCCGCCGCGGAGGCGGTGCTGACGAAGTATCCCTCGCCCCGTTCGAGCCAGCCGGGGACCAGCAGCCGGGCGGCCCGCACGTGGGCGTTGACATTCACATCGATCGCGGTGTCCCAGCCCGCGTCGTCGCCGAGACCGACCGGTCCGCTGACGCCCGCGTTCGCGAAGTACAGGTCGACCGGACCGAACTCGTCCTCCGCGCGCGCGATCAACCCGCTGATCTGCGCCGCGTCGGACACGTCCGCCCCGACAGCCACCGCCGAGCCGGGGGCGTCTTCCGGAATGGACCGAACGAGAGACTCGGCCGCGTCGGCGTCCAGATCGGCGACCACCACCCGCGCACCCTCGTGCACCAAGAGCCGCGCGATCGCGCCGCCGATCCCGCCGCCGCCTCCAGTGACAATCGCGGTTCTTCCAGCGACCTTCACGAACATCTCCTTCCGAGATTCCCCTGGCGCGAGCGATCCCCCGGTCGGCCACGCCGGGCCGAGCATCCAACAAACTTGAATCCTACGTCAATTTCAAGTTTGGACAAGGGGGGCCGCCGATTGGGAAAGGAGCAGGCACACGGCCCGGCTATCCCAGGGAAACAGGGTTCGGAGAGTGCGAATCAGTCCGATTCGAGCTGCAGAGCGTTCACCCACAGCTGTGTGAGGGTGGTGACGAGTTTCTCGAACGGGATGCGATGACCCTGGACGAAGACCGTATAGGCCATCCGGCTGACCATCACCGACAAAGCGTGCGCGGTGATCATGGGGTCGAGGTCGGCGCTCGCCCGGCCGGATTCCTGCAGCTCGCTGATCATCTTCGCGTTGCGCGCCGCGAAAGCCTTCCCCCGTTCGATGCGCAGCCTGCGGAAGTCCTCGTTGATCAAGGAGACCTCTTCGAACACGGCCATCAGGCGCGCGTTGCGCTTGTAGGAGCGCAGGTACTCCCGGTTGGCCGCCTCGATGAGGTCGCGCGGGTCGGTGACGCCGGTGCGCTCGCGAACGTGCGGGTGCAGCATCTCTTCCTGCACCTGCTCGACGACCGCCGCGAAGATCTCTTCCTTGCTGTCGAAATAGGTGTAGAACGACCCCGAGGCCGTCCCGGCGGCTTTCGAGATCTCGGAGATCTTGGCGTCGAGGTACCCGTCGCGCTCGAATACCTCCCGTGCCGCGGTGATCAACGCGGTGCGCGTCCGTTCGCCGCGCTTGGTGCGCGGGACGCCTTTCCGAGGCTCGGCCTCGCTCACAACGGGCTCGGACACCAACGCTGGCCACTCACTGTCGGTCGATGGGACGGTTGACGTGTTCACCGTATCACCGCCCCGGCAGCGTCGGACGCACCTCCGTCCTGCGCGCGAAGTGCGCCCGTACCAGGGCTATTCGGCTTCTCGCCGGGACTGTTCGGCCGCACGGGCCGAGCCGAGCTCGGAAAAGCGATCTCGAACTTCGTCGCCGATCCGATACGTGGCCATGACCGCGACCGCGATCAGCGCGCCCGGTGCGAGCACCTGATTCGGGGCGCCGAGTATGTGCTGGTAGGCGTTGTTCAAATCGCCGCCCCAGCTCGGCGTCGGCGGCTGGATGCCGAGGCCGATGAACGACAACGCGGCTTCGATGGCGAAGGCGAGTCCGGAGAACAGCGTGGCCTGCACTATCACCGGTCCCGCCGCGTTGGGCAGGACGTGCCGCAGCAGCGTGACGTGCGTCGGACAGCCGGCCAGCTGCGCGCCGAGCACGTACTCCGAACGCCTGATCTGCGCCACTCCCCCTGCGGTAAGCCGTGCGATGACGGGAGCGAACACGACGCCGACCGAGCACATGGCCGTCACCAGATCCGGTCCCAGCACACCGGTGATGGCCACAGCCAGCACCAGCGCCGGGAACGCCAGGAATGCATCCGCCGCGCGCAGCAACAACATTCGCAACCAGGCCGGACCGTATCCGGCGCCGAGCCCCCATGGCAGCCCGACCGCGAGCCCGACGCCGACCGCGATGGCCACCGCGACGAAGGAGGACCGTCCGCCCCAGATCAACCTGCTCAGCACATCCCGGCCGTAGCTGTCCGTCCCGAGCAGATGCGCACCGCTCGGGCCTGCGAACCTGTTCGTCAGATCTTGGTCGGTCGGGCTGTACGGCGTCACCAGCGGCGCCAGCACCGCGAGCACGATCAGGATGCCGAGTATCGCGAGGGCGAGCCAGAACCCGGTGCGGGACCGCCGCCGGGCGTCACCGGTCGAGCGAGTTCCGCCGGCCAGTGTCACGGTGCTCATGCGTTCGCCTCCGCTCGGAGCCGGGGATCGAGGAATCCGGTGGCCGCGTCGACCACCACGTTGATGCCGAGCACGATCACGACGTAGGTCAGCACGATGCCTTGCAGCATCGGATAGTCGCGGGTGTCGATGGCGGTGACCAGTGCGCCGCTCATGCCGGGCAGCACGAAGATCTGCTCGAGCACAACGGTGGCGCCGAGCAAGCCGATCGCGAGCAGCCCGTACACCGTCACGACGGTCGTCGACACGTTACGTAGCGCGTAACGCCACACGATCGTGCGCTCACGCAGTCCCATGGCCCGCGCGGCGCGCACGTATTCGCTGGACAGCGCGTCGATCATCGCGGCACGCACCTGACGCACCACGATCGCGCTCGCGCCCGCCGCCAGTGCCGCCGCGGGGAGGACCAGGTGGCGCAGATTCGCCACCGGGTCCTTGCCGAAAGGTACATAACCCAAGGCGGGAAACAACCCGAGGCCGACGGCGAACACGTCGATCAAGACGATGGCCAGGAAGAATTCCGGTATCGCGAGCCCGATTCCGGACGCCGCGCGAACGACCCCGTCGGACCGGCGGCCTGCCCGATACGCGGTCCAGACACCGAGCGGCACCGCGACCACGGCCGACAGCGCCAACGCGAGCCCGACGAGTTCCGCGCTGACCGGCAAGCGGTGCAGCACCTGATCGGTGACGGGCGCGTTGTTGACCAGGGAGGTCCCGAGGTCGCCTCGGATCACCCCGCTCAACCACCGGAGGTACTGCTCGGGCAGCGGTTTGTCGAGACCGAGCCGCTGCTCGATGACCGCGGGATCGACATCGGTGCTGCTCACTCCGATCAGCGCCTCGGCGGGCCCGCCCGGCACGAGATGGATCAGGCCGAAGGTCATCACCGTCGTCAGAAACGCGGTGAGCAGGATCGACACCGATCGCCCGAGTATCGGCCCGACCGGCCGACGAGGACGGATCCGCTTCATGACACGGCCAGGTACGCGAGTTCGGGCGATCCGCTGAGCGAGGGAACCACTCCCTGCACGCGCTGCGTGTAGGCGATCACCGCGGGACCGTGGTAGAGCGGGATGAATTCGGCTTGTTCGACGATGATCCGGTTGATCTTCTTGACGACCTCGAGCTGTTCGCCGTCGGTGTAGGTGTTGTTGAGCTGTGCGATGAGCTGGTCGAGTTGCGGATTCGGCGCGGCGTTCTGCCGGTAGTAGGAGGTCGGACCCAGCAGGGCGCTGTAGTTGAGCGGCGCCGACGCCTGCGAAGGCCATCCGACACTGAAGACGTCCGCGCCGTTGTGCGCTACGAACTGCGAAATAGCCTGCGGACCGGGAACGTTGGTGAATTCGACGTCGATGCCGACCGCTTTCCACTGCTCCGCGACCAGCAGTGCGTTGGTGGAGAACGGCGGCGCGGCGGCGGCGATGCCTCGCACGTGCACGCCGTTCGGGTAGCCGGCCTCGGCGAGCAACCGCCGCGCCTTGTCCGGATCGTAGGGCCAGGCGTTGTCGCTGGCGGAATCATGGAAGGTCGCCCCCGGCGGGTAGACCGACCAGGCGGGAGTGCCCGCGTCGCTGTTCAGCGCGGCCGTGGCGATGGCCTTGCGGTCCAACGCGTACTCCATCGCCAACCGTACCTTCGGGTTGTCGACCGGGTGGTTCTTGGTGTTGATCACCACCGCGGTGAAGCCGAGTTGCCGATGCCGTTCCACAGTGATGCCCGGCAGGCGCTCGAGCGCGGGCGCCGCGGATTCGCCGATCCCGAAGGCGAAATCCGCTGTCCCTGAGGTCAAGGCGTTCGTCAGTGCCGTGTCGCTGGTGATGATCGCGATATCAATGCCCGCCGCTCGCGGTGCGGGGTCGCTCACCGGCTGGTATCCGGCGAACCTCGTGAAGGAGTATTCGCTGTTGGGCACCGCGCGCGCGAGCTGGTAGGGCCCGGCGCCGACCGGATGGTTACCGAATTCGTCACCGTACTGTCGCAGCGCGGCGGGCGAGACGACGAAACCCAGACGGGTGCTGAGGTAGCCGGGCAGCCCAGAAGTCGGGCTGCTCAACTTGATCGATACGGTGTCCGCGCCCTGGACGTCGATGCTCTTGATCGACGGAACGGACACCAGACCGGTGCCGAGACAATGCTGCATGCTGGCCTTCACCGCTTCCGCGTCCACGGGTGTGCCGTCGTGGAAAGTCAGGCCCGATCGGAGTTTCATCGTGAAGGTGAGTTTGTCGGCTCCGGCGAACTCCCACGAGGTGGCGATCCCCGGTTGCGGTGCGAGAGTTTGCGGGTCGGTATCGATGAGCGGGGCGTACAGCAGCTTGAGATAGGTCAGGTCGTACCCCGAATTGCCCCGGCAGGGGTCGAACGAACTGGGCGTCTGCCGCGTGGCGACCTTGATGGTCGCGTTCGGGTCCGGCGCGGACGCGGAGGGGTCGGCGCCGCAGGCGCCGAGCACGAGAGTGAGTGCGGCCGCCGCCCCGGCGGCGATCAGTTTCCGGTTCATCGCGATTCTTCTTTCCGGTCCGCGGCGGGACCAAGCGCGGATTGCCACGCCTCGATGGCTTGCTGGCGAAAATGGCATGCTGCCGAATGGTTTTCGGTGTCGTCGGTCAGTGCGGGGGTGGTCGCGGCGCAGCGATCGGTGGCCAGTTGGCACCGCGTACGGAATCGGCAGCCCGACGGTGGGTTACGCCGATCGGGAATCTCGCCGCGCAGCAGCAGCCCGCGCCTGTCCTTGCGCACACGAGTCGGATGGGGCACGGCCGCGAGTAGTGCCTGGGTGTAGGGATGCCGTGGCGATTCGAGCACGGACGCGGTCGGTCCCAGCTCCACCAGCTTGCCCATGTACATGACGCCGACTCGATCGGCGATGCGCGCCACCGAACCCAGGTCGTGTGAGATGAACACGTAGGTCAGCCCGTGCTCGTCGCGCAGTTCGGCCAGCAGCGCGAGCACTTCGGACTGCAGGGACACGTCCAACGACGCGACCGGTTCGTCGCACAGGATCAACTCCGCGCGCGACGCCACCGCCCGGGCGATGGTCACGCGCTGCCGTTGACCGCCGGACAGCTGCGCGGGCTTGCGGTCGGCCAGCTCGTCGCCGAGGCCGACCCGGCGCAGCAGCTCGACCGCGGCCGGGCGCGCCGATCGCGGTATCCGCAACCGGCGCGGCGCCATCGGCTCGGCGACACACTGCCAGACCGCCATCCGGGGGTCGAGCGCCGACCGCGGATCTTGAAAGATCACATGGGATGTCCCCGCGGTGCGGTCGTGCGCGCCCGGGACGCGGTCGATCGATCCCGCGGCCGGCGTGACGAGTCCGGCGAGAGCGTGGGCCAGGGAGGTCTTTCCCGAGCCGGATTCGCCGATGACGGCGAACGTTTCGCCGCGGTACAGAGAAAAGCTCACGGTGTCGACCGCGCGCAACCGGTCGGCGCCGCCGCCGTAGTCGACGACCAGATCGCGGACGTTCATCAGGATCTCGGTCATCAGGCCGCCAACCCGGCCAGTTCGAGGTCGCCGGCGCGCAGGCAGCGCGTCGCCGACCGAGCGTCGCCGATCAGATCCGGATGTGTCGTCCGGCAGGCATCGATGGCGTACTGGCACCGGGTTCGATAGAAGCACCCGTTCCCGTCGCGCGTGGACTCGTGTGCCGGCCGCACGACCGTCGGCGCGGTCTCGCGACTCGATGCCTGGAGCAACGCCTGTGCGTAAGGGTGGGCCGGACGACGCAGCAACTCGTCGCGGACGGCGATATCGACGACTTCTCCCGAGTACATGGTCACGACGCGATCGCAGAGCTCGGTGATCACGCCGATGTCGTGGCTGATCAGCAGCACGGCCAAGTCCTCGTCCACGGTGAGCCCCCGGAGCAGCTCGAGGATCTGCGCCTGGATGGTGACGTCGAGTGCGGTCGTCGGTTCATCGGCGATCAGTAGTTTCGGTCTGCACGCCAATGCCATCGCGATCATGACCCGCTGGCACATGCCACCCGACAGTTCGTGGGGATAGGAGCGAATCAGGCGCCCCGAGTCGGCCAAGCCGACCTTTTCGAGCAGCTCCGCGGTCCGTGCGCCGATCTGGGCCGATGTCATCTTCTCGTGCGCCCGAAGCACATTCGCGATCTGACGTCCGACCGTCATGACCGGATTGAGCGACGACCGCGGCTCCTGGAAGATCATGCTGACTTCGCGTCCGCGCAGGGCGCGCAACCTGTCGGGCGTCGCCGTCAGGAGATCCTCGCCGCAGAAGTCGATGCGGCCCGTCACCCGGGCATCGGGCGGGTGTAGCCCGAGGACGCCGAGTCCCGTCAGCGTCTTCCCGCTGCCGCTCTCCCCCACGAGCCCGACGACTTCGCCAACGGCCACTTCGAACCCGACGTCGCGAAGCAGGCCGCCCACTGCGGGCAACGACAGCGACAGTTCTTCCACCCTCAGCAAGGCGGCCATATTCTTCTCCCGATCTTCCTGTCGGCCAGGATGTTCCGGCGGCGATCGATGTGCCGATCGTCACCGGGTCCGCGGGGCGGGATCAGCCGAGAGGACGGTTCGGTGTGACGATCAACACATCCGCTGGGCGGACTCTAATTGAATCTGGCGTCAAGTTCAATAGCGGTTTCACCGAAGTTTGGCGGGCGCGACAACCCACGCTTCGCCGAATCGACACGATTGAAGTTGACGCCGGATTCATATATCGTGCGACCGTACGTGACCCCCGTCACACGCCTGTCCCTGTCCGGTCTCAACCTGTCTGGATGTGCCATGACCAATGTCGCCGACCGTTTCTGGCAGCACGCCTCCGAGCGCCCCGACGCCATCGCGCTGCGCATCGGGGACGAGCGCATCACCTATCTCGACCTCGCACATCGCAGCGCCGCCTTCGGTGGCCTTCTCACCGATTCCGGTGTGGCAGCGGGCGACCGCGTGCTGCTCGTCGCGCCGACCGTCCCGGAGTTCGTCGTCGCCTACCTCGGGGCCCATCTCGTGGGGGCCGTCGCCATTCCGGTGAACACCATGGCCACCGCGCCCGAAATCGGCTATGTGCTGGACGATTCCGGCGCCCGCCTCGCCATCGCCTGGCACGCGGCGCAGGCCGCAGCGCGGCAGGCGGCGGCCGAGCGCGACATTCCGCTGCTCGTGCTCGAACCCGGCGCGTACACCGAGCCGACGCGGGTGGTCGCCGAACCGGTCCGGCGCAACCCCGACGACACCGCGATCCTGCTGTACACCTCGGGCACCACGGGCAAGCCGAAAGGCGTCGAGCTCACCGTCTCGAATCTGATCGAGACCGCGCGGATCTTCATCGGCCAGCTGCAGCTCACACCGGAGGAACGGTTCGGCACCGGATTGCCGCTGTTCCACGTATACGGCCAAGCGGTGTGCCTGATCACGGCGCTGCACGCGGGATGCTCGTTCTCGATGGTGTCACCGTTCCAGCCGCAGGCGATGATCGAGATGATCAGAGACCACCGCCTCACCGTGGTCTCCGGCGTGCCGACGATGTGGAACGCCATGCTGCACACCGCCGGTGACTACGGCCCGGACGACTTCGCCAGCCTGCGACTGGCCGCCTCCGGCGGGGCGTCGCTTCCCGCCGAGGTCATCCGCGCCTTCTCGGATCGGTTCGGCTGCACCATTCTGGAGGGTTACGGACTCACCGAATCCAGTGGCGCCGCGACCTACAACGCGCTGGATCGTGAGCGGCGGGTCGGATCGGTGGGGGTCGCGTTGCCGGGGACCTCGATCGAAGTTCGCGATCCGGAGGGCGACGTCCTGCCCGCGGACGCCGTCGGCGAGCTCTTCCTCCGCGGACCCAGCGTCATGAAGGGGTATTGGAACCGCCCCGATGCCACCGCCGCCGAACTGTCCGGAGGATGGCTGAAGACCGGCGACCTGGGACGCGTCGATGCCGACGGTTACGTCTATATCGTCGACCGCGCCAAGGACCTCATCATTCGCGGTGGATACAACGTCTATCCGCGGGAAGTCGAAGAGGTGCTCTACGAGCATCCGGACATCGTGGAAGTGGCGGTCATCGGCATTCCGGACGACCACTACGGCGAGGAGGTGGGCGCTGTCGTGGCCGCCGCGCCCGGGGCGCGTCTCGATCCGCAAGAGCTGCGGGCCTGGGCGAAGGAACGCCTGTCCGCCTACAAGGTCCCGCACCGCTTCGCCTTCGTCGACCAGCTGCCCAAGGGCGCCACCGGCAAGATCCTCAAACGCGCGCTCGACCCCACCGTGTTCACCGCCGCGACGGACAAGGTCGCCGGATGACACAAGTACCCACCGTGACCGGAACAATCGACTCGAGCGAGCTCGGCCGCGTGCTCGTCCACGAGCACGTCTTCGTGCTCGGCACGGAGTTCCAGCAGAACTACGGCGACTGGGACGAGGACGCGCGCATCGACGACGCCGTCCGCCAGTTGGAGGAGCTCCATTCGCTCGGCATCGACACCATCCTCGACCCGACCGTGCTCGGGCTCGGCCGCTACATTCCGCGCATCCAGCGGATCGCGGCCCGGACACGATTGCAGATCGTCGTCGCCACGGGCGTGTACACGTACAACGACGTACCCTTCCAATTCCATTACAGCGGACCGGGTTTGACATTCGACCAACCGGAGCCGATGGTCGACCTGTTCGTCAGGGATCTGACGGAAGGCATCGCGGACACCGGCGTCCGCGCCGGATTCCTCAAGTGCGCCATCGAAGAACCCGGTCTGACTCCCGGCGTGGAACGGGTGATGCGCGCGGTAGGGCAGGCCGCGGTGCGCACCGGGGCTCCCGTGACCGTGCATACCAACCCGCACACCCGATCCGGTCTCGTTGCGCAACGGGTGCTCGCCGAGGAGGGCGTGGATCTGAGCCGCGTGGTGATCGGGCACTCCGGTGACTCCACCGATCTCGAGTACCTGTCCGAATTGGCCGACGCCGGTTCGTTGCTCGGCATGGACCGCTTCGGCGTCGATGTCCTGCTCCCCTTCGAGGACCGGGTGAACACGATCGTGGAGCTGGTGCGCCGCGGCTACCGCGACAAGATCGCCATCGCGCACGACGCGGCCTGCTTCATCGACTGGTTCCCGCACGAGGCGAAGACCCAGATGGCACCCAAGTGGAACTACCGCCACATCAGCGAGGACGTCATCCCCGCGCTGCTGGCGAAGGGACTCACCGACGACGACATCGACGCGATCCTGGTCCGCAATCCGCGTCGCTACTTCGAGAAATGAGTCCTCGGGTACCGGATGCCTGCGTCAGCGGAACCGGTCGGCGCGAAACGGTGTGAGCACTGGCGGACAGGCGCCGTCGAGGATGTAGCCGGTCAGCGCTTCGGCGGCGGGCGAGGCCAGGGTCATGCCGAGCATGGACAGTCCCGTGAGGAGGTAGGTGTCGGGGTGGCCGGGCAGGCGGTCGATGATCGGCAGCCCGTCGGGTGTCAACGGTCGCCGCCCGCTCCAAAGGCGCTGCCGATCGGTCCAATCGATGCCGTCGAGCATGACCGCCGCGTTGCGCGCGATCGGCGCCAGACGCTCGGCGCTCAGCCGCGCCGAAGGGCCGAAGTCCATGCCCGATGCGATGCGCAGGCGGCCACCGATCGGCGAACACGCGATGTGCGCGTCGAGCAGCAGGATGGACCGCCGCACCGCGGTGGCGACGGGAACATCGAAGCTGTAGCCGCGCCCGCCGATCAGCGGGAATCGCTTGCCGATCAGCGCGGTGCTCGCACCGGTCGCGACGATCACCACATCGGCGTAGCGGCGGCCGTCGCGCATCTCGACTCCGGCCCGTGGGCCGGGCTCGGCCAACCCGGCGACGAGGCTGTCTTCCTCGATGCGCACTCCCTGTGTTCGCAGGTAGGCGGCCAGCGCGGTGAGGAAGGCGCCCGGGTCGATCTGCACGTGATCGCGCAGTTCCACGCCGGAGCGCACCTGCGCCGACAGCGCGGGTTCCAGCGCGCGCAGCGCGTGGGCGTCCAATACGGTCCGGGATATCGCGAATCCGGCGGTGCGGAACGGTTCGAGGGTGTGGGTGAACGCCTCGACGGTGCGGATATCGCGCGCCACGGCCAGCAAACCGGCGTCGCTGCGGGTGAATTCGACGCCGTCGGCGGCGAGCTGATCCAGCAGCGGGAAACAGCGGGTGCCGAGCTCGGCCAACGCCAGGGTGCCGTCACGGTAGCGGCGGGCGGTGGAGTGCCGCGCGAAAGACACCAGCCATGGCATGAGGCGTGGGTAGTCCCGCAACGCGATATGAGTGGCCGAATCGGCAGAGCGTATGTGCCGCAACCCATCCCGCAGCAGTCCTGGTTCGGGCAGCGGTCCGGTCTGGACGGGGTCGACCCAACCGGCGTTGCCGTGTGAAGCACCGGCGCCGACGTGCTCGGCTTCCACGACGGTGACGTCGACGCCGCGCCGCGCCAGGTGATAGGCGGCGCTGAGCCCGGCGATCCCGGCGCCAACGACCAGTGCGGTGCGCGGCGTGTTCACGCGCGCTCCGGTTCCCCGGCGGCGCGCCCGCCACGCGATCGGTGGCCGTCCGGCGAGAGGTCGAGAGGCAAGGGCTTTCCTTCCAATAGACCGGACAGCAGGGTGCGATCAGCGGTACAGCGGTCGGCTTCCAGCATCATCGCACCGGCGCGGACCGGACCTGGTCGAACATGCCGGGCAGATCGCGATCGCCGAAGCCCGCATCCATCGCCGGCCGAACGTTGCGATGGTGATTTCTCGAGCCGAACGCCCGGTCAGTCTCGGGACAGGATGAAGAAGTACGGCTCCGGGCGGTCGCGGAAGTCCATGAGGCCCAGTACGGTGTCGTCGTCGACTCGCCGGAAGACGTCGATGATCGGGAGATGGTCGTAGATCATTGCCGCCGTCACGACGCCTCGATGCTCGATTTCACGCAAGCGCGCCCGGTACTTCCTGGTGCGCACCGCGGGCTTCACGGCGCCGAGCAGCCTCCGGCCTCGGCCGACGACCGAAGCGGACACCCGGTGGGCGACGCCGAGCGGCACCAGCTTCGGGTCGACGGCGAAGATCTCGCCGGAAGCATCGACGAACAGGAGCGGGTGGACGCGCTCGACGCCGTCGAATTGCTTGCCGTACCACCCCGACGCTTCCAGGAGGCCGTCCATGCGGTGGCCCGTCGCCAGTTCCCTGCCGTGCCATCGGCCGGTGAGGTCGGTGGCACGCACCGGGGGAAGTCCGTCGAACAGCGCCAATGCCGCCTCTCGGGTGCACGCGGGTTCGAAGGCGGCGAGTTGGTCGGTGGTTGTCATGTGCTCTCACGCTAGAAGGCCGGACGTGTCCATGCCATGAGGTCGACGGCCAGAACTTGACTTTTTCGGCCACGCTCTCGACAGTTGGCAGATGACCACCCGGCTCAACATGCCGCGCTCGATCGCCAGCGCGGCGATTCTGGTCGAACTCGCCATGGAGCACGGCATGACCGTCGAGCAGTGCCTGGACGGCACGGGCATCGCCCCGGCCGCGCTGCCCGATCCGGAATCGGAAATCCTTGCGCGCCAAGAGCTTCGACTGGTTCACAACCTGGTCACCGCGATCGGGCACGTTCCCGCGCTCGGTTTGGAGGCGGGCCGCCGCTACCCCCTGTTCGTCCACGGCATCTGGGCCTTCGCGGTGATCAGCAGCCCCACGGTGCGGCATGCCTGGCGGATCGGCGTCGACCACATCGATATCGGCTATTCCTTCGCCCGCTGGCGCTTCGAGGTGCACGCTGGCGACGGGGTCGCCACCATCGACGACTCCGCCGTCCCCGCCGGGGTGCGCACATTCCTGCTCGAACGCGACATCGCCGAGATGGCCGCGATCGCCAAGGAGGTGTTCGGCGGTACCGTGACGCCCACCCGCGTCGAGCTGGCCTGTCCTCCACCGCCGTACGCCGACCAGTTCGGCGCACTGCTCGGCATGGAGCCGGAATTCGACGCTCCGGTGACGAAGGTCGTCATGGCCCAGGATCTACTCGATCTGCCCCTCCCTCAGGCGAACCCGTACACCGCCGCCTTCGCCGAGCGGCAAGCCGCCGAGATCATGCAGCAGCGCCGCAAGCGGCAGGGACTCGCGGCCCAGGTCCGGGAGGCCTTGCTCACCCTCGGTGTCGCCTCGGGCCTGGACGAGGTCGCCGCCGAACTGCGCATGAGCACCCGCACGCTGCGGCGCCGACTCACCGACGAAGGCACCTCCTACCGTGAACTCGTCGCCGAGACCCGCCAGATGCTGGCCGAGGAGCTGTTGTCCATCGGCGCCACCGTCGAAGACGTCGCCGGCCGCCTCGGCTACTCCGACGCCTCCAGCTTCACCCACGCCTTCACCCGTTGGACGGGCGTCACACCCGGTCGCTTCGCCCGCGCAGCCCGCTGACGCCCTGACGATTACGCTGCGTCCCGTGGTGTTGCCCGCCGCCCATACGTCAGCGGCCCAGTTGATTCTCGATGACGGGGGTTCGGGCGGTAGCTCCCGCCGCGATCATCACGGCGGGAGCGTAACGGCTGACCACGCAGGTCAACGCGCTCAACGGGCGCGGCTGTTTTCGATGATCATGGACAGCAACCAGCGTCCGGGCCGGAGAACGCTCACGCGAGGGCCTTCTCCGGTAAGCCCCAGCAGGGGTAGTCGCGGGCGGCGTCGACGAGGCCGACGCTTTGCGGTGTGCGGCAGACGACGTGTGGTTTGTGTCGGTAGTCCACGACCAGATGTAGATTCGCCGCTTTTTCGCCCGTGAATGTCTGATGGCATTGGGAGCAGTGGCACACGTTGTGCGCGCTCAAGGGCCACCAGCACTCGCACCCTCGGCATTTCACCGTCTCCGCCGATTTCGTCTTCATGATCACTCACCCACTCGCGCTGCCGCGCCGCGGTCCGCCATCACCTTGGCCGTACCCGCGTCGTGCTGCGTCACACCCTTCGTCTTCGATCGCCGAGCGGGGTCTCCGGCAGCGCTGTCGACCACGGGAGTCGATCCTGTCCTGACGTCGTCATTCCATGCCCGGCTCGGCGACCCCGACGGTAGCGTACGCGTCGAACTCGGTGTTCGCCGGATTGTGTTGCCCGGTCCCCGATCTGATGGGCCGACCTGCGAACCGATGCGTCCGACAGCGATTCGCCGCGTCAGCGAATATCGGACGGATGCTCGCACGTGACAGAACTGCGCCCATCGGCGCCGGGGAGTTGTGCAGATTCCGTTGTGCGCGGCCTTCGCCACGTTCGTGCTCTACGCGCAGGTTCGCCTTGGATTGGGAGACACCGGATTCGGGACCGTCCTCTCCGCCCACGCCGGGTCCATGGTCAGCGCGACGTCGGCGGCTCCTTGTCGCCCGCTACGGGTTCGGCGGTGCGAGTGGAACTGCCGCATCGCCGAATCGACCTGGGTCGCTCATCGGTTCAACGCGAGCAGCTCACGGCTCTCGGGAGTGCCGTCGAGGGCACGCGTGACGCGACGCAGGATCTTCCATCCGTCGGCGGTGCGGGTCAGCTCGAATCGGTTGGCTCCGGCGCGGGAGACGACGAAGCGGCCGTCGCGGTGCACGACCAGTAGCGACTCGCACACCGCCGTGGCGCGGTCGCCCTCGATGACGGTCGCCACCGGGCCGAGGAAATGGGTGCAGCCCCGCTCGACGAGTCCGCGGTGTTCGGCGGAGCAGACCATCGCGTGCACCTCGTCGCGGCCGTTCATGGACCAGCCTTCGACGTCGTAGGTTCCGTCTTCGGTCCACAACTCCGCCGCCGCGTCGGCGTCGGCGGCGTCGACCGCGGGACCGTAGCGGGCGACGAGTTTGCCGATCGCCAGTTCGTCTTCGACTCGTCGGAGGCGTCGCTCCCATTCCGCCGGGACAGTGGGCACGGGTGTCATCAGTGGTCGATCCTTTCGGTGAGGGCGCGCAACGCTTCCAGTTGCTCGCAGTAGTTCGCGGCGGACGTCGCCTGGACGGTGCAGGTCACGGCGGTCGCTCCGGCGTCGCGAAGGCGCTGGAGCGTCCGCCCGGCAGCGCGGGGATCGCTCAGCGGGTCGAGCGGGCGGCCGGTGCCGAGCACGACGTCGAATCCCGCGGGTAACTCGACGCGACCGAGCATGGTCTCGATGCGCTCGGAGCTCAGGCCGAACGGCATCCAGCCGTCGCCCAGTTCGACCGCGCGGCGCAACGACCGCGGCGTCCGGCCGCCGACCCAGAGCGGTACGTGATCCCTTGTCGCCGACGGCGACACGACCATGCCCGACACCTCGGGACGGCCCCAGACCGAACGCAATTCGCGCATCCGCGCGTCGGTGACCGCGCCTCGGTCCTCCCACGGCGCTCCCAGGAGTTCGAACTCTTCACGCAACGAACCGACACCCACGCCGAGCACGACGCGCCCGCCGCTGAGCCGGTCGAGGGTGCCGTACCGCTTCGCGATCTCCAGCGGGCGGTGATACGGCAGGACGAGGACCGAGGTGACCAGGCGGATCCTGCGTGAGCGTGCGGCCAGAAACGACAACGTGGCCAACGGATCCCAGTAGGTGCCGCCGCGCGTCGCCGCGGCGTCGATCGGCACGGCCACGTGCTCGGAGCAGGTGATGTAGTCGAAACCGAGCTCGTCCGCGCAGGACGCCACCCGACCGAGTTCGTCCGGACCCGCCACGGCCTCCCAGGCCGCGGCCGTTCCCGGGACCGCGGTGACCACTGGAGCCGACAAGCCGATGCGCATGGCAGCAGTTATACGCTACAGTCCACCCCGATTACTAGAATGAATTCTAATTGTGGAGGTCATTCCGTGGACGACTCGCTCGCTCGATACGGGCCGTGGGCCCTGATCGCCGGGGGTTCCGAGGGTGTCGGCGCCTCGTTCGCGCACCACCTCGCCGCCGCGGGCATCAACCTCGTTCTCGTCGCCCGGCGCGCCGATCCGCTGCGCGAGACGGCCGAGGCCTGCCGGGCTTCGGGTGTCGAAGTTCGGACACTCGCCGTCGACCTCGCGGACCGTGGTGCGGCCGCACTCGTCGCGGGCGCGGTCGACGACCTCGACATCGGCTTGCTCGTGTACAACGCGGGCGCCGACACCCACAGCGCGCGGTTCCTCGACGGCGACCTGGCCGCATTCGACCGGGTCATCGACCTGAACGTGACCACCCCGCTCGGGCTGGTGCACCGCTTGACGCCCGGCATGGTGGCGCGGGGGCGTGGCGGAGTGATCCTGGTCGGCTCGATGGCAGGCTATCTCGGCTCGAGTCAGCACACCGTGTACGGCGGCGTCAAAGCATTCGGCCGCATCTTCGCCGAGGGCTTGTGGCTGGAACTTCGCGAGCACGGCGTCGACGTCCTCGAGCTCGTCCTCGGCGTCACCCGCACACCGGCGATGCGGCGGGCCGGGCTGAATTTCGACGTGCCCGGACTGCCGGTCGCCGAGCCCGATCAGGTCGCCGTCGAGGGCTTGCGGGCGCTGCCGCACGGACCGGTGCACATCGTCAGCGGCAACGAGCGCCTGGTCACCGCGCGCAACGACGCCGACCGCGCGCGGGCCGTGCTCGGCGCTCACCGGGCCATGCAACGGCTCATCGGCGCCACGGCCGACGATGGATCATGATCGTCCGGTGCCCCGTACCCACGACATGCGCAAGCTCGCCGAGCCACGCACCCCGAGCCAGCGTGAGCGGTGCCACCGAATGCTGCGCGCCGCAGCCGAACTCGGCGCCCGCCACGGGCTGGAGCAGGTCCAGATCAGCGATATCGCCGCCCGCGCAGGCGTCGCCGTAGGGACGCTGTACCGCTACTTCCCCTCCAAGCACCACCTCTACGCCGCGCTACTCGCCGACCGAGTCGAGCGAATGCCGATCCCCGGGAGCTCGGCCACCACCGCGACCGCCGCCGTGGCCGAGGCCATGGGAACCGCCGTGCGGCGCATGCTCACCAGCGTCCCGCTGGCCCGCGCCATGATCGTCTCGATCAACGTGGTGCGCAACGAATACGGGCTCAACCCGCCGTTCGCGATCGACCAGCGCATCCTCGACATCGCCGCCCTGCAACGCGCCACGGCCGAGGACCGGCGGCTGGCCCGACTCGTCGAACAGGCCGTCTACGGAGTTCTCACCTGGGCCACCGCCGGGGAGATCACCCCGGAGCAGGCCGTCGACGACGTCCAACGCGCCTGCGAACTCCTGCTCGCGCCGTGGCAACGGCGGGCCCGCACAATCGACGGCGTCGGAGGCGGTGACCAGTAGCTCAGCGTGACAGTCGGCGGCGGGCCGGACGACGCCGCGCGTCACGGACGGTCGCGAACGGCTTTCAGCAGACCGTAGAGGGCGAAGAGAGGTTTCAGCGGCATCCAGTCGCCGAACCGGTACTCCGCTCCCCTGACCAGGCGGGACGCCAGGTGGGGCGACTGCTGCGCGAGATAGTGCCGAGCCTTCGCGGCATGGGACGGCAACGAGACGATCTTGATCCGATCGACGTCGTTCAGGTACGGAATCGCGAAAGCGACATTCTCCCAAGTGGTCCGGCTCAGATCCTCCAGGACGAGCTCACCGCGGTACCCACGGGTCCGCGTGGCGTACTCGGCCATCAGCGACGCCTCGGTGCGTGGCCCCGCGCACGCGCCCCCGCACAGCACGAGCCGACTCTCGACCGCCGCCGGGTCGATGGATCGCAGGCCCGCACGAACGCGCCACCGGTTCATGGCGTTGGCGCGCGCGCCCGGGTTGCGATACCCGAGGACCACGACGGCTTCGGAGGTGCCGGGCACGGACCCGACGAGCCTGCGGGAAGCACGCCAGTTCGCCCACTCGCCCCACAGCATCAGCAGCGCGAGACCGGCGGTGGTCGTCAGCCAGGTCCGTTTCCCCACGACTTCCAGCCAAGCACACGCGTCAAGAGAGATCAGCGCTCTCGCTCAGGATGCGCCAACCAGCGCCATCCGCGCCCGCGTGGTTCAGGTTGCGAATTCCCAGTTCAGAGCCTTGTGCGTCCGGAATGACGCGCTGACCGCGTCTCGGAAGGCCACCGAGGTGGCTGGAGCACCGTGCTGGAACCTGAGCCAAGGGCCGACCGGACCGCCGGCCCCCGCCCGACCGCACACCCTTCGGGACTCGCCGGTTACGAAGCGGCCTTCTCGTACGCCGCAACGAGATCGGACGGCACCCGTCCGCGACTGGGCACCGCGAGACCGTTCGCCCGCGCCCACTGACGAACCACGCCCGCCTCGGGTCCGCGCGTATTCGTCGGCACGATGGTGGCGCTGCGCCGACGTCCCACTTTGCCGACTTGACGACCGAACGGAATCCACTCGCCGAACACTTCCCGCAAGCGAGCCGCGTTCTCCTCGGACAAGTCGATCTCGTAGCCGACTCCATCGACAGCGAACGTCACCGTTTCCACCGCGGGTGAACGTCCGTCGAAATCATCGATCACTGTGACAACCACTCTGCGTGCCATCGACATCCACTCCCAACTCATCGAATCGACCGACCGACCCCTGCAGAACCGGAGAGCGACGCGATCCAGACAGCTCGAAACCATCTCTGTTCTGGGACTCTCCGTCCAGACGCAGGATGGTACGCGCGTTCGGTCCGAACGCGGAATCGATGTCCGCTCCGGAACTTCCGAGGTCCTCTGCCGGACACAGCAGTCGGCACACTCCGTTCGACGCGGGGGCGAGCGACGTTCCCGGAAACAGGCGGCGCCGCAGGCGATCTACGCGATGAAGCCGGTCATCTCCCGCGCCGCGGCGAGCAACGGTCCTCGTAGTGCGCGGACTCGGTCGGGAGGGAGCCGGTCGTTCACGGCGGAGATGGTGACCGCCATGTAGGGCTGGCGCGTCCGGGACGGTACCGGCGCCGCCATCCCCGTCACTCCGGGTAGCACGGTGTCGGTGTCGAAGCACCACCCGTGTTCCCGGACGCCGGCGATCTGCCTCCGCACCGAGGAGAGGCGCGCGGAGAAGTTCGACACGTCGAATCCCAGTCTCTCGCGGCGGGGTTCGTTGGCGCGCAACTGCGCTTCGACCTCGTCGGGGGCGTGCCAGGCCAGCAGCGCGATCCCGGCATAGGTGACGCCGAGCGGCACCGTCTCGCCCACTTCGACGACTCGGGCGCGAATCGGGTACGAACCTTCGGCGCGAATCAGGTAGTGCAGTCCACCCAGCTGGCGAATGGCGATGTAGACCGTGTCGCCGGTGCTGTCGGCTAGTCGCTGCGCGCATCGTTCGATGCCGCCGTAGTCGCCGATGGGCGACGGGGCGCTCAGCCCGAGCGCGTAGAGGGCGGGGCCCAGGCTGTATTTCTTCGCACGCTGCTCGACGTATCCGATCTCGATCAGTTCCTGCAGAAGCCTGTGCACGGTGGGTCGCGACAGGCCGGTCGCCTGGGTCACGTCGATCAAACGGGCTCCCCACGATCCGTGGAGTGCGACCGCCTCCAGGATCGTCGCGACCCGGTTCAGCACGCTCGTCCGCGACGTGTCGCCGCCGGACTCCTCCGATTCCTCGCTCTGCACCACGCTATGACCTTAGCAAAAGTCCATTCAACGGACTATTTTCACAAATATGCCCTATGCCATAAACCAGTGGTTGACAGATTGGTCAATTCCGTTTGATGATGTCTTCGGCGCGAATACGGGCCGCCGTCACCGGTCTGACCGCGCACAAACTGGACTTCAGAAAGTCCATTCAATGAACTTTTCGCCCAATACCGAGGAGGAACGCCGGTGGGCACACCCGTATCCGACGGCTCGTACGACGACCGCGCCACCCGCACGATCAAGGTGTTCATCGCGCTGAGCTTCTTCGGAGAATTCAACTTCCTCCTCCTCGGCCTGATCCTGTTTCCCGATCACGGCACGCTGGTGTGGCGGGTGGTCTGGACGCTCGGCCTGTGCGGCATCGGCATGGGGGCGGCGGTCGGCGGACTCACCTACCTCGTCACCGCCGGGCGACGCCCCGGCAGTCCCGCGGGGTTCGCGCTCACCGCGGCATGCGGCGCGCTGGCATTGAGCGTGTGTCAGACCCTGTGCTGGTCGCTGGATCACAATGTCGGACTGAACTATTGGGGATCGATCGACATGCCCGAACTGTTCCTGGTGAAGGGCTACGCCTCGGCGCTGGCGGGTGGATTGCTCGGCGGCTACCTGCTCAATTCCCGGCGCGGCGCGCGGCTGCTCGACTTCGCGAGAGTCTGAGTCCGCGATGACGGGCGCCGTCACCGGCGATTTCCGAATCACGGTCTCCGCGGCCGTCATTGCCGCCGCACTGACGCTGATCGCTTGGCACGGTGCGCTTCTGGGAATGGCCGAGGGCGCCGCGGTGAAAGCGTTGGCGGCGGTGTGGTTCATGCTCGGGTGGGGTTTCGCACCCGGAGCGCTCACCGCGGTGATCGCGAGATCGGCGCTCGGACGCCTCCCCCGGGTGTGGGCCATTTCGGCGATCACCGCCGTGAGCCTGCTGCTCACGACCGGCGTGTGCTACGTCGTCTACGCCTACCTCACCGATCCCGCGTTCATGGACGCCGCCATGGGCGCACCGGCGAACAACGGGTCGGGCGCGGACCACGCGGCTCACCACTCGGGTCCCGTGGCCACGTCCTATCCCCCTCCTCGGTTCGAGGTCGTGTCGACCCCGACCTTGTGCGCCGTCGCTCTGTCTCTCGCGGGGCTCTTCACCTCGGGGCAACGTCAGACCCCGGTCCCCTAGACCGAAATCTCCAGTTCGAAAGGAAGCTGTCCATGCCGCTGCTGCACGCCAATGGCGTATCGCTGGCCTATATCGATACCGGAACTCCACCGGGCCTGCCCGATGCCCCGACGATCCTGTTCGGTCACGGATTGTTGTTCGGGGGCTGGATGTTTCGGCCGCAGATCGATGTCCTGCGGCACCGATACCGGTGCGTCACCGTGGATTGGCGCGGCCAAGGCGAAACCCCCGCCACGGCGGGCGGGTACGACATGGACACGCTCTGCGACGATGTCGAAGCGTTGATTCGGGAACTGGATCTCGCGCCGGTGCACTTCGTCGGTCTGTCGATGGGCGGGTTCGTCGGTCTGCGGCTCGCCGCACGCCGGGGTGAGCTCTTGCGATCGCTGACGGTTCTGGACACCACCGCGGACGGTGAGCCGCGTGATGTCGCACGGAAGTACACGCTGTTCGCGTGGATCTACCAGCTCCTCGGCGCCGCACCGTTGAAGCAGCAGGTGCTGCCGACCTTGTTCGGTCCGGATTTCCTCAACTCCCGGCGCAGCGAACCCGTTGTCTACGAATGGAATGCCCGCCTGTCCTGTTCCGGCAGAACCGGAATAAGGAAAGCCATTCTGGCGGTCGCCGACCACGCCCCGATGGGGGACGAACTCGCCGAGATCGTGGCGCCGACCCTGGTGATCGTCGGCGCCGACGACACCGCCACCCCCCGCCTCGACGCCGAGCGCCTCGTCGCTCGGATCGATGGATCCGCTTTGCAGGTCGTTCCCGCCGCCGGGCACACCAGCAACCTCGAGCAACCGCACATCGTCACCGCGTGCTTGGCGTCGTTCCTCCACTCGGTCGACAACGCACCCGGCGACAGCCCGGAAGCCACCAGCTCACTCGACGGAATCGGTCATGGAATTCACTGAGATCACGATCGGGGACCGCAAGGTTCCCGTCGTCAAGAACGGCTATTACGACCGCTACCGGATGAATCCGGATCTCGACGAGATCCAGCGAGATCCGGCCGTCGGAGACATCACCTTCTTCCGTCGGATACCGAAGCGAATCGCGGATTCGGCGCTGGGTCCGATGTGGACGCCGAATTTCTACTACCGCACGAGTTCGGCGCAATTGCTTTTCACGGCGCCGCTGTCGCGGCTGCGAGCTCACCTTCCGGCACCGCTCGAACCCGTCCGCATCCTGCCGGGCGTCGGACTGATCGCGCTGGCGCTCTATCGCTACGAAGTCTGTGACAACGACCCGTACAACGAAGTGGGAGTCGCCGCGGTCGTGCACGATCCGCGCCGCCGGGCCGGGGCCCTCGGCGTGATCGGCGATGCCCGGCGCCGGGTCAACCATGCCCACGTGCTCGCGCTGCCCGTGAACACCGAGATCGCGCGCCTGCGCGGGGTCGACGGCTACAACCTGCCCAAGTGGCGAACCGACATCGACGTGAACGTCGCCGGCGAGGTGTACGCGCGAGTCGCCGGGCCCGGGGGCCGGACCGATATCGAGGTCCGCGCGAAGCTCCCCGCCATCCGAGATCTTCGTCCGGAATCCCGTGTCTCGACCACGAAACTCGTCCACACCCTGAACGGAACGTGGTACGAGACGACCACCCAGGCCAACCCTCTCACGATCGGCACGCGGATCCTTCCCTCGAACGTTCGGCTCCACCGCGGCACAGGACCGCTCAGCGACCTGCTCACCGGGCTCGGCCTCAGCAGACCGCTGCGATTGGAAGTCACCACCGAAGCGCAACTCGTGCTGCATCTTCCGCGTCCGCTCGCACTGTGACACACACCGCCGCACCCGCACCGCGACCCGGTACTGCCACGCGACGGCACCGGGTGCGGACCTCGTACCACCGAACCGAAGGAGTACCGACACGATGGAGTGGACCGGCGCGATCTATGCCGACACCCCGACCGCCGAGAGCGTCATCCACATCGATGCGCCCCTCGCGAAGGTCTGGAGCGTTGTCACCGATATCGAACTGATGCCGCTGTTCAGCGACGAACTGAAGTCCGCCGAATGGGTCGATCCCATTCACGGCGCGCGGCTGGGCGGCGCCTTCGTCGGTACGAGCCGGCATCCGAAACTCGGCGAGTGGTCGACCACGTCCTACATCGTCGAATTCGACGCGTCCCGGACCTTCTCCTGGGTCGTCGGAAGCGTCGAAAATCCCGGTGCGACTTGGCGGTTCACCCTCGAGGCGGACAACGACGGCACCCGCTTGCGTCAATGGGTTCGGATGGGGCCGGGGCCGTCCGGCCTGAGCTTCGCCATCGCCGCCATGCCGGAGAAGGAACAGAAGATCGTCTTCGTCCGGATGCGCGAGCTCGAACGAGCCATCGAGCACACCCTCGCGGCGATCAAGACATTCCTCGAGGGTGAGGAGCACTGATGCGCACCGCCACCACCATCGAAGCCTCCTACCCGGGAGCACTCGAATTCGCCCTGGAGGCAGAGAAACTCGGTCTCGATATCTGCTGGGTCGCCGAGGCGTGGGGCTCGGACGCCCCGACCGCCTTGGGCTACCTCGCCGCCCGAACCGACCGAATGTTGCTGGGCTCCGGCGTCATCCAGATCGGGACCCGCACACCCGTGGCGATCGCCCAATCGGCATTGACCTTGGCGGACTTGTCGCAGGGACGGTTCCTGCTCGGCCTCGGCGCCTCGGGACCGCAGGTCATCGAAGGGCTGCACGGCGTTTCGTTCGCCGAGCCGCTCGTCCGTATGCGCGAGACCGTGGAGATCATCCGCCAGGCATTCGCCGGAGAAAAGATCAGCTACTCCGGTCACAGGCATGGGATCCCGATGGCAGGCGGCGAAGGCAGGCCGATGCGATTGTCGCTGCCTGCGAACACCGACATCCCGATCTACCTCGCGACCCTGTCGCCCCGCATGCTCGAACTGACCGGACGGATGGCCGACGGCTGGCTCGGCACGAGTTTCATTCCCGAACGCGCCGCCGCGTATCTCGATCGCCTCGACACCGGGCTGGCCGCCGCGGGCCGGTCACGCGACGAGCTCGACATCTGCCAAGGCGCGGAGGTGGCCTTCGCCGACGACGAGGACACCCTGCGGACGATGCTCGCGGCCCGCAAGAAGGAACTGGCCTTCAGCCTCGGCGGAATGGGATCGGGCGCCACCAACTTCTACAACAACGCCTACAGCCGTCAAGGGTGGGCCGACGTCGCCGAAGCGGTACGTCAGCGCTGGCAGGCAGGAGACCGGCAAGCAGCCGCGGCGCTCGTCACCGACGAGATGGTTCTGGCGACCACGTTGATCGGCACCGAGGCGATGGTCCGCGCCCGGCTGCGCGTCTGGCGCGACGCGGGTGTCGACACGATTCGCCTCTATCCGGCGGGTGACACCATCGATGCCCGGGTGACAACCCTGGGCCGTGCACTCGACATCATCCGCGACCTGAACTGAGTCCGCGCGTGGAGCGGGAGACGACGGTGCGCCGCTGAGCTCGGGCGTGGGATCCGGTGGCCGGATCTGACAGAGATCCGTCGTTGCGGCCATCGGCGCGCGCCTCGACGATGGACTCATGATTTCGAGCCACCGCGTGGTCATCGCGACCTTCCCCGATGTCGACCTGCTCGATGTCACCGGGCCCGCCGAAGTGTTCGCGCTGGCCAACCGCGAGGGTGGCGGGCGAGTGCGCTACGACGTGCGGCTGGCGAGCCCGGTCCGCGGTGAAGTGCGCACCTCCGCCGGGGTGCGCGTCGTCACCGACCTCGGCTTCGACGAGGTGGAGCCGACGATCGACACGTTGATCGTCCCCGGCGCGGTCGACACTCCGCCCAGCGGGCCGGTCGCGCGGATCGATCGCGAGGTCGTGGCGTGGATCGAGTCCGTTGCGCCACATGCGAGGCGAATAGCCTCGGTGTGCGTGGGCGCGCATCTGCTCGCCGCCGCGGGTCTGCTGGACGGGAGAACGGCCACCACACACTGGTCGACGGCCGACCAGCTCGCGGCCGAACACCCCCACATCGTCGTGGACCCCGACCCGATCTTCATCCGCTCGGGCCGGATCTGGACCGGCGCGGGGATCAGCGCCTGCCTGGACCTCTCCCTGGCTCTGGTGGCCGAGGATCACGGCGAGGACTTGGCGTTGCAGGTGGCACGGCAGTTGGTGGTGTATCTCAAACGGCAAGGCGGGCAGAGCCAATTCAGCGTGCCGCTGAGCCGTCCCGCGACCGCCCGCCGCGACATCGATGACCTGCGGCTCTTCATCACCGAGAATCTGGACGGCGATCTGTCCGCCGCAGCGCTCGCGGCCAGGATGTGCCTGAGCGAACGCCATTTCACGCGGGTCTTCCAGCAGGAGACCGGCGCCAGCGCCGCGGTCTATGTCGAGGCGTGCCGGGTCGAGGCGGCGCGCCGCCTGCTCGAAACCACCGACCAGCCCGTCGAACGGATCGCCGCGACGGTCGGGCTCGGATCGGTCGAGACCTTGCACCGCGCCTTCCGCAGGCAACTCTCCGCCACACCCGGCGACTACCGGAAGCGATTCCGCATCACTACCTGAATGTCGAGCGGTGATCCCGCACGTATTTCCCTCTCCCACACAGAAAGTAGCGACACATGTCGATGAATGCCGTCTCCAGCACCCTGCGCGACGTGATCGGTCTCGATGATCGGCTACCGCGATTGGCAGATGCCACGGTGATCATGATCGATTTCCAGAACACGTACCTCCGCGGTGTCATGGCGGTGGACGGGCCCGAGGAGGCGCTGGCCGCCGGTGCCCGATTGCTCACGGCCGCAAGAGAATTGCGGCGACCGGTGGTGCACATCGTCAACGACGGCGGGCCGGACACCCCCTACGATATTCGCGCCGATATCGGTGCGATCAGCGATCCCGTCGCCCCGCGGACGGGAGAACCGGTGGTGGTCAAGCAATTCCCGAATGCGTTCCACGCCACCGATCTCGAGCAGACCCTGAAGGAGCTGGGTGCGGGGCAGGAATTGGTGCTCGCCGGATTCATGACCCACATGTGCGTGAGCTACACCGCCCAGGGCGCGTTCAATCTCGGCTACCGCCCCACCGTCGTCGCCGAAGCCACCGCCACCCGACCACTGCCCAGCCCCTTGGGAGACACCGTGCCCTCCGCCGCACTGCAGAGCGCCGCCCTCACCACCATCGCCGACCTGTTCGGCGTCGTCGCCCCGACCGTGGACGACATCCTGCACTAGCCCGGGGCCATACACACGCGTCGGTGTCGGTCGGGGCTGTTACTTTGCGCGGCATGGTGATCGACCGGGGCGCGAGCTCCGCACACGGAGTGGCCTTGACGGAGCGCGTGATCGAGGCGGTGCGGCGGGCGCCCGAAGCGTCCGCACTGGACTACCAGCACGTCCCATGGGTGGAGGGCAGCCCGCAGCCGATGGCGGCGGATGTACTGGCGGACATGGTTTTTCCGTCGGGACGACCGCTGCCGCCCAGCCTGCGGGCGTGGTTGGCGTTCGATGTGAGCCTGCTGGAGCGCTACGGTTGGTTCGGCCAGGACGGTGCGTTCGCGCCCCGACCGCTCGACCAGCTCGTGGACGACGAACTGGGCGGGCCGTGGGCGGAGTTCTTCACCCCGCTGGCCGAGCGTTTCGGCGAATGCTTCCTGCTCCCCGGCGGTTCGGACTCGCGGCGGGTGCTCGCCGTCGGCGAGCCGGACGCCGAGGGCGAATACCCGGTGATCGCCCTCGATGTGGACGACCTGCCGTTCGCCGGTCTGATGTACCCCGGCTTCGATGTGTACCTGGCGCACACCGCGGGTCTGGTCCGTATGGAATTCCCCACCTACACGGCGCTTTTCGAGCACGCGATCTATGGTTCGCGGATGCGCACGCACGCCGTCCACCGGTTCGCGGGAGAGGCTTACGCCGAGTTTCCGTTCTGAATCCACATCCTTGGAGGCCGTCGGCTCGGACATGCTCGAGCGAGGGCTGGGCTCGACGCAGCGCAAGCCCAGCCCTCGTCGCAACGGATACGCAAGTCGGCTACGCCGTCACGGGCGCAAGAGATGTTCTCCGGCGAGCTGGATGGCTTCGAGTTTGGTGTAGCCGGGGTGGTCGGCGACGATGAAGTGGCGGCCGATGGCGAGCGCGAACGTCAGCATGCAGCGCGCC
Source organism: Nocardia sp. bgisy118 (assembly GCF_057708605.1). NCBI lineage: Bacteria > Bacillati > Actinomycetota > Actinomycetes > Mycobacteriales > Nocardiaceae > Nocardia > Nocardia sp. bgisy118. Next base: position 123,262 of record NZ_JBYISM010000023.1, read on the forward strand.
TCGATCTCGTCGGGATCCGTGAGGAAGGCGCCGAACATCTTGCGCAGGAACGCCATTCGCTCGTTGTCGATGCGCCGCAGGCGCGCCGCGACGGCCTCGTCGTGGTTGGCCCACGCACGAATCGCCAGATCGATACGATGCAGGTCCTCCGAGAACGTCATCCGGCCGACGCGCCGGATCCGGTCAGCGGCCTCGCCGCCTTCGGCGTTCGCCTGGGCGATGACCTCCGTGGTGCAGCGACTTTCCCACTCGTCGAGCATCTCGGCGAGGAACGCGGCACGCCCGTCGAAGTGCCCGTAGAACCCGCCCTTCGTCACGCCGAGTGCGGCGGCGAGCGTCTCGACCCGGACCGCGTCGGGCCCTCCTTCGGCGAGGGCGTCGAGACCCGCCGCTATCCAGCGGGCTCGTGTCGTTCGGGCCACTGCGGGAATTCCGGTCACCTCCATTGTTCGCCTCTCGTTTATACGGTACCGTACAAACGATCTGTACGGTACCGTATAAACGAGAGGCGAACCGTGCCACAACTCATGAACTCCCCCAAGCGATTGCTGCGCTGGGCCGCCGGAATCATGGTCGTCCTCGGAACAGGGCACCTCGCCTTGCTCGCGCTGTTCGCTGGGGACGACATCGCAGGCTGGGTGGATCGCGGGATATGGGGAGCGGTCCCCCTCGCCGTCACGAGCGACGGCCCGACGGTGGAGTCGCTGCAGAACGAGGTCACCTTCTGGGCCGGTCCGGGCAGTTTCGCCGTACCGTTCATCCTTTTGGGTTGCCTGACATGGCATCTCGCCGAGCGCGGGATCGCCGTACCCGCCGGAATCGGCTGGGGCCTCGCGGCCTATTGCGTGTTCAGCGGCGTCCTGCTCGTACCGTCCCCGTACTTCGCCGGGGCCGTCGCAGGCGTACTTGTCGTCTTAGCCGCGCGGAAAGGCGTTCGGGCCCAAGCAGACCGAGATGCGGCCGGTAGCGTCGTCGCCGGAGGATGAGAGGCGGGCCTGACGCCGAACCGCTGCGCGGCACACCCCTGGCCGAGGTCGTCCATGAAGTGGCCCTCGCCGCGGAGGACGCGGGTGACATCGAGCTGATCGCGCTGTGGCACGCACCGGGAGTCGACGTTCTGCTCGGCGTCGCGGGCACCGAGGATCCGCGGCGGATGCGCGCCACCCGCGCCGTCCGCGCCATCGCACTGCGCACCGACGCGATCGCCTTCGATCTCCCCGACGGCTATCGGCCGCCGCCGGAATTTACGAAGACGACCCACTCGAATCCTGGTGGGCGGGAGCCGATTCGGCGGGATTCGACGACGATTTCGGGTAGTGATCGGAGACGGGCCGCTCCCCTTCACCGACCATCCCACGATTCCTGGTCCAGGGAGAAGTATTCCGATTGACGGGGCCGCGCGGCCAAGGCGAGGACGGCGGCGACCTCATCGATGCCGTCCGCGAGGGGGGCGACGGTCACGCGCACCGCTTCGGGATGACCGCGGTCGGCCACGAAGAACGGGCCGCCGGGGGCGACCCGGATTCCATTGGCGGCCAAGTGGATCAGCGCGGTGCGCTCGTCGGCGACGGGCAGCCAGGCGTTGAGGCCCTGGCCCTCGGCGAGGTGCAGACCGTGGCGGCGCAGCGCGTCGGCGAGGGCGCGGCGGCGGATCTGGTACTGCGCACGGGCGTGTTCGACGGTGCGGGTGACGGTTTCGTCGCGCAGCATCTCGTGCAGCAGGCGCTGCAGGATGCGCGGCGTCCAGCCGGGACCGAGGACGCGGGTGGCCACGATGCGGTCGATGATCTCCTCCGGGCCGGACAGTGCCGCGATCCGCAGGTCGGGGCCGTGCGATTTGGAGTAGCTGCGCACGTGCAGCACCCGGTCGGGCAGCCATCGGCCGAGGCTGATGTCCTCGACGGGGACGACCGCGCCGGAGTGATCGTCCTCGATGACCATGCACCGGCGCTCGCTGTGCCGCAGGATCGCGACCAACTCCTCGGCGCGCTCGACACTCATCGACGCCCCGGTGGGGTTCTGCGCGCGCGGTTGCAGGACCGCCGCGCTCGCCCCGGTGGCGATCGCACGCGCGAAATCGTCCGGCAGCACGCCCTCTTCGTCCATGCGCACCGGAATTATCTGCGCGCCAATGGATTCCAGGTAGTCGAGGATGTACGGGAAGGTGGGGTCCTCGACGATCACCCGGTCGCCGAAGCGGACGACGGCCTGCAGGCTGCGGACGATGGCGTCCATCGCGCCGTCGACGACGGTCAGTGCGCCCGACCGGGTCGGCCAGTCCGCTTGCAGCAGCCGCCCGAGTTCGGGCACCACCGGCGCCTGGTGGTAATCGGTGGTCTCGGCATCGAGGGCGAGCCGGGACAGGATCGACCCGATCTCGGGCAGCAGCGCCGGGTCGGGGGTGCCGAGCGAGAGGTCGAGCCGGGCATCGGTCGCACCGCGGGTCATGCTGTCGGTCCGCGACGACGCGGGCCTGGCTCCGCTCTCGGCGACGAAGGTCCCGCTGCGCCCGCGTGACACCACCAGCCCGGCCTGCGCCAACGCCCGCCAGCCGTGGCTCACGGTCGCGGGGCTGACCCCGAGGCGGCGCGAGAGCTCCCGCACCGTGGGCAGCCGGTCCCCGGCGCGCAGCTCGCCGCTGGTGATGAGGCGGGCGATGGCGCCCGCGATGCCCGCGGGAGTCGGGTCATCGATCTGGATCCGGTCGTTCATTTCCATGCCTCGAACACCTCGCGAGATTTACACTTTCGGCACCGACTGAAATATTCAGGAAATGTTTACCTTCGAAGATAACATAACCAACTTCGGTAGGGAGATCGACAGGTGACGACAATCAGGGCCGCCATCACCCAGGCGACGTGGACCGGTGACAAGAAGTCGATGCTGGCCAAGCACGAGGGATTCGTCGAGCAGGCCGCCGCCGCGGGCGTGCAGGTCATCTGCTTCCAGGAACTGTTCTACGGACCGTATTTCGGCAACGTGCAGGACAGGAAGTATTACGAGTACGCCGAATCCGTCCCGGGGCCGACGACCGAACGGTTCGCCGAGCTGGCCAAGGAGCACCGGATGGTGATCGTGCTCCCGGTGTACGAGGAAGACCAGCCCGGCGTGCTCTACAACACCGCGGCGGTGATCGACGCCGACGGCAGCTATCTCGGTAAATACCGCAAGCACCACATTCCACAGCTGTCCGGCTTCTGGGAGAAGTTCTATTTCCGGCCGGGCAACCTGGGCTATCCCGTGTTCGACACCGCCGTGGGCAAGGTCGGTGTCTACATCTGCTACGACCGCCACTTCCCGGAGGGCTGGCGCGCCTACGGATTGGCAGGGGCCGAGCTCATCTTCAACCCGTCGGCGACCAAACCCGGCTTGTCCGAGCGGCTTTGGGAGCTGGAGCAGCCCGCCGCAGCGGCCGCCAACCAGTACTTCATCGGCGCGAACAACCGCATCGGTACGGAGACGGAGGAGTTCGGCGACGATGCCGTGACCTTCTACGGCAGTTCGTATTTCGTCGATCCGCGCGGCTGCTACGTCGGCGAGCGCGCTTCCGCCGACACCGACGAACTGCTGATCCGTGACCTCGATCTGGATCTGGTGCGCGAGGTCCGCAGCGATTGGCAGTTCTATCGCGACCGCAGGCCGGATTCCTACGACGCCATCGTGGCGCCCTGAACCGGGAGGAAACGTGGCCACCACACTGATCACCGGAGGAACGGTCGTCTCGGCGACCGGCCGCGGCCCCGCCGACATCCTCGTCGACGGTGAACGCATTGTCGCACTGCTGCATCCGGGCACGACCGCGCTGGGCGCGAATCTGGCCGAGACCGTGGACACCGTCATCGACGCGTCCGGCAAGTACGTCATCCCCGGCGGCATCGACGCGCACACGCACATGTCGATGCCGTTCGGCGGAACGACGGCGTCCGACGATTTCGAGACCGGGACGAGGGCCGCCGCATGGGGCGGCACCACCATGATCATCGACTTCGCGGTGCAGAAGTTCGGTGAGCGCGTGCAGGATTCCCTGCAAACCTGGCACAAGATGGCGTCGGGCCAGTGCGCCATCGACTACTCGTTCCACCAGATCGTCGGCGACGTGAACGACGCGTCGCTGGCCGCGCTGCGCGGACTGCCGGACGAGGGCATCACCAGCTACAAGCTCTTCATGGCCTATCCCGGCGTCTTCTACAGCGACGACGCGCAGATCCTGCGCGCCATGCAGATCGGCGCGAACACCGGGCTGCTCACCATGATGCACGCCGAGAACGGCCCCGCCATCGACGTTCTCGTCGCGCAGCTGCTGGCCGAGGGCAAGACCGATCCGTACTACCACGGCATCGCACGCGCCTGGCAGCTCGAGGAGGAGGCGACCCATCGGGCGATCATGCTGGCCGATCTGACCGGTGCGCCGCTGTACGTGGTGCACGTGTCGGCGAAGCAGGCCGTCGCCCAGCTGGCCGCGGCGCGGGACCGGGGCCGCAACGTCTTCGGCGAGACCTGCCCGCAGTACCTGTATCTCTCCCTGGAGGACAACCTCGGCGCAGCGGGTTTCGAGGGCGCGAAGTGGGTGTGCTCCACACCGCTGCGCTCCCGGCAGGAAGAACATCAGGACCAGGTGTGGCAGGCGTTGCGCACCAACGACCTCCAGATGGTGTCCACCGACCACTGTCCCTTCTGCATGAAGGGACAGAAGGACATGGGGATCGGCGATTTCTCCAAGATCCCCAATGGAATCGGCACCATCGAGCACCGGATGGACCTCATGTACCAGGGCGTCGTGGACGGCCGGATCACCCTGGAGCGCTGGGTGGAGATCACCTCGACCACCCCGGCCCGCATGTTCGGCCTCTACGGACGCAAGGGCGTGCTCGCTCCCGGCGCGGACGCCGACATCGTGGTGTACGACCCCAACGGCCACACCTCCATCGGTCTCGGCAAGACCCATCACATGAACATGGACCACTCGGCCTGGGAGGGCTACGAGATCGACGGCCACGTCGACACCGTGCTCTCCCGCGGCAAGGTCGTGGTCGCGGACGGTGAGTACCGCGGCCGCAAAGGCGACGGGCAGTTCGTGCGCCGCGACCCGTGTCAGTACTTGATCTGAGGAGACGCCATGCAATTCGGAGCGGTACTACAGTGCGATCCCCCGGCGGCGCGCACCGTCCAATTGGCGAAACTGGCCGAGGCGCACGGGTTCAGCCACCTGTGGACCTTCGATTCGCATCTGCTCTGGCAGGAGCCGTACGTGCTGTACAGCCAGATTCTGCACGAGACGAAGCGAATCACGGTCGGGCCCATGGTGACCAATCCGGCGACCAGGGACTGGACCGTCACCGCGTCGCTGTTCGCCACGCTCAACGAGGCCTACGGCAATCGCACCATCTGCGGGATCGGGCGCGGCGATTCCGCGGTGCGCGTCGGCGGCGGCAAACCCACCACGCTGAAGACGCTGCGCGACTCGATCCACGTGATCCGGGAGCTGGCCAATTCGCGGCCGGTCGAATACGGCGGCGGCACCGTGCAGTTCCCGTGGAGCGTCGGCTCGACGCTGGACGTCTGGGTGGCCGCCTACGGACCGAAGGCGCTGGCGTTGACCGGCGAGGTGGCCGACGGCTACATCCTGCAACTGGCCGACCTCGACATCGCCGAATGGATGATCGCCACGGTGCGCGAGGCGGCGGTGGCGGCGGGCCGCGACCCGGATTCGATCACGATATGCGTGGCGGCGCCGATGTACATCGGCACCGATCGCAAGCACATGCGCGATCAGTGCCGCTGGTTCGGCGGGATGGTCGGCAACCACGTCGCCGACATCGTCGCGCGCTACGGCGGCAGCGGGGCCGTGCCGCAAGCGCTCACCGAATACATCGAGGGCCGCGCGGGTTACGACTACAACCTGCACGGCCGCGCCGGAAACGTGCACGCCGACTTCGTCTCCGACGACATCGTCGAACGGTTCTGTGTGCTCGGCACCGCCGACGAGCACATCGCCAAACTCCGGCGACTCGCCGACCTCGGCGTCGATCAGTTCGCGGGCTACCTGCAACACGACAACAAAGAGGAAACCATGCGCGTCTACGGCGAGACGATCATTCCGCAACTGCGGCAATCCATCACGGCGACGAAGGTGACGGCATGACCGCCGTGCGCGTCGATCTGGACGCGCGCGCCTACGAGCTCGACCGCGACCACGTGTTCCACTCCTGGTCGGCGCAGGCCGCGCTGAATCCGGTGGTGCTCGCGGGCGGTCGCGGCTGCCGGGTCTGGGATCACGGGGGCCGCGAATACCTGGATTTCGCCAGTCAGATGGTCAACGTGAACATCGGCCATCAGCATCCGGTGGTCACGGCCGCGATCGCCGATCAGGCCGCGCGCCTGGCCACCATCGGCCCGGCCGCCGCGAATCTGCAACGCGGCGAGGCGGCGCAGCGGATCGCCGCGCTCGCGCCGGACGGGCTCGAGAAGGTGTTCTTCACCAACGGCGGCGCGGACGCCAACGAGAACGCCATCCGGATGGCGCGGCTGCACACCGGCCGCGACAAGGTGCTCTCGACCTACCGCTCCTACCACGGGAACACGGGCGCGGCGGTGGTCGCGACCGGCGACTGGCGGCGGATACCGAACGAGTACGCCCGCGGCCACGTCCATTTCTTCGGTCCCTACCTGTATCGCAGCGAGTTCTGGGCGAGCACCGCCGAGGAGGAGAGCGAGCGCGCGCTGCGGCACCTCGAGCGGGTCGTGCAGTGCGAGGGGCCGTCCAGTATCGCCGCGGTCCTGCTGGAGACGGTGCCCGGCACCGCGGGCATCCTGGTGCCACCGCCCGGTTATCTCGCCGGTGTCCGTGCCATCGCCGACCGATACGGGATCGTGCTGATCCTCGACGAGGTGATGTGCGGATTCGGCCGTACCGGACGGTGGTTCGCGTTCGACGGCTACGACGTGACGCCCGACCTGATCACCTTCGCCAAGGGCGTCAACTCCGGATACGTTCCCGTGGGCGGCGTCGTCATCTCCGAGCAGATCGCCCACACCTTCGACCACACCGTCTTCCCCGGCGGCCTCACCTACAGCGGGCATCCGCTGGCCGCGGCGTCGATCGTCGCCGCCCTCGATGTGATGGCCGACGAGGGCATCGTGGCCAATGCCGAACGTATCGGCCGCACCGTGCTCGGACCGGCGCTCACGCGTGTGGCCGAGGAGTGCCCGGTGATCGGCGACGTGCGTGGCGAGGGCGTGTTCTGGGCACTGGAACTGGTCGCCGATCGCGCCACCCGGGAACCCATGTCGGCCGCGACCATGGCTCGGGTCAAGACCGAGCTCGTCGCCCGCGGGCTGCTTCCGTTCCTGGCCGACAACCGCATTCACATCACGCCGCCGTGCGTGGTCACCGAGGCCGAGGTCGCGGAGGCGACCGCCATCCTGCGTGACGTATTGACCGCCCTGCCCGCCGAGGAGATCCGATGACGCATCCCGAGACCACCGACATCGTCGACCACTGGGTCGACGGCAAGCCGTGGACGGGCGAATCCACCCGCACCGCACCGGTTTTCGATCCCGCACTGGGCGTCGCGCAGCGCGCCGTCCGGATGGCCACCGGCGAGGACGTCGGCGTGGCCGTCGCCGCCGCGGCGGCGGCGCTGCCCGGCTGGGCCGATTCCTCCGTCGCCACCCGCCACCGGTTCCTGCTGAACTTCCGCGAGCTGCTCAACGCCCGCAAGGACGAGCTGGCGAGCATCCTCACCGCCGAGCACGGCAAGGTGCTCGCCGACGCGGCGGGTGAGATCGCCCGCGGGCTCGAGGTCGTCGAGTTCGCGCTGTCCATGCCGCACCTGCTCAAGGGCGAGTTCAGCCAGAACGCCTCGACCGGGATCGACGTGTACTCGGTGCGCGAACCGGTCGGCGTCGTCGGCGTGATCAGCCCGTTCAATTTCCCGGCCATGGTGCCGCTGTGGTTCTTCCCGATCGCGATCGCCGCCGGGAACACGGTGGTGCTCAAACCGAGCGAGAAGGATCCGTCGGCGGCGAACTGGCTGGCCGGGCTCGCGGCCGACGCCGGACTGCCCGCGGGTGTGCTCAATGTCGTGCACGGCGACAAGGAGGCGGTGGACGCGCTGCTGACGCACCCGCAGGTCGCGGCGATCTCCTTCGTCGGCTCCACGCCGATCGCCGACTACGTGTATCGGACCGCCACCGCGCACGGCAAACGGGTGCAGGCGCTCGGCGGCGCCAAGAACCACATGCTCGTCCTGCCGGACGCCGATCTGGACCTGGCCGCGGACGCCGCCGTCAACGCCGGCTTCGGCTCGGCCGGTGAACGCTGCATGGCGGTGAGCGTGGTGCTCGCGGTCGACTCCATCGCCGACGAGCTGGTGGAGCGCGTCGCCGCGCGGATGACCGGGCTGCGCACCGGGGACGGCCGCCGCGGCTGCGACATGGGACCGCTGATCACCCGGGAACACCGGGACCGCGTGGCCGGGTACCTCGACACCGCCGTCGCCGATCGGGCCCGTCTCGTGGTCGACGGCCGCGACACCGCCGTCGACGGCGACCCCAACGGGTTCTGGCTCGGCCCCTCCCTGATCGATCGGGTGCCGGTCACCTCGGCGGTCTATCGCGACGAGATCTTCGGGCCCGTGCTCTCGGTGGTGCGGGTCGAGGGCTTCGAGCATGCCGTCGACCTCGTCAACGCCTCCCCCTACGGCAACGGCGTCGCCATCTTCACCAACGACGGCGGCGCGGCGCGGCGTTTCCAGCGGCAGGTGCACGTCGGCATGATCGGCGTGAACGTGCCGATCCCGGTACCGGTGGCCTACCACAGCTTCGGCGGCTGGAAAGCGTCGCTGTTCGGCGACGCGAAAGCCTACGGACCCAACGGTTTCGCGTTCTTCACCCGGGAGAAGGCGATCACCTCGCGCTGGCTCGACCCCAGCCACGGCGGCATAGACCTCGGTTTTCCGCGCAACAGTTAGCACTCACCGATGCACGAAGGACATCCGATGACCGAAACTCGGGTACGGCCGCTGGACGGCGCGCCGAGCAGTTCCTCGCTGGTCAACGACGACTTGGCGCCAACGACCAAGGAGACCGCGACCTGGCGTACCTGGGACATCTTCTGTCTCTGGATGACCTCGGCGCACAGCATCGCCAGCTACGGCTTCGCGGTCGGCATGCTCGCGCTCGGCATGACCGGGTGGCAGACGATGCTCGCCCTGTTCACCGGCGTGCTCGTGCTCTGGCTCGGCAGCAATCTCGTCGGCGTCGCGGGCCAGAAGGTCGGGGTGCCGTTCCCGGTCTTCGCTCGCGCCGCCTTCGGCGTCTTCGGCGCCAATATCCCCGCGCTGCTGCGGGCCATCGTCGCGGTGTTCTGGTACGGGATCCAGACCTACCTGGCTTCCACCGCGCTGATGGTGTTGCTGCTGCGTGTGTCGCCGGGTTTGGCGTCGTGGACCGAATCCAGTTTCCTCGGCTTGTCGACCTTGGGCTGGATCGCGTTCCTCGTGCTGTGGACCGTGCAGTTGGCGATCATCAACTACGGCATGGAAGTCGTGCGCAAGGCCTCGGACTTCGCGGGCCCCGCGGTCTGGCTCGGCATGATCGCGCTGGCGATCTGGATTCTGGGCAAGGCCGAGTGGAGCATCGACTTCAACGCGCGAGCCGGTGCGCCGCTGTCGGGCGGCGCGACCGTCGCCGCGTTCGTCGGCGTCGCCTTCCTGATGGTGTCGTTCATGGCCGGTCCGCTCGTCAACTACGCCGACTTCGCGCGCTTCTCCCCCAGCAAGCGGGCGGTGCTGCGCGGCAACGCGTGGGGCATCCCGTTCAACGAGACGGCGTTCGTGGTCCTGTCGATCGTCATCTCGCTGGCCACGCTGAAGGTGTACGGGAAGGTGCTGAGCGACCCCGTGCAGCTGGTCGCCGATATCGACAGCGATGTGGTGGTGGTCGTCGCCGCGGTGTTGTTCGCGACGGCGACCGTGGGCATCAACGTGGTCCTCAACTTCGTGTCCCCGTCCTACGACATCTCCAATGCCGCACCGAGATTCATCTCGTTCCGCACCGGCGGCATCATCACCGCCGTCCTGTCCATCCTGGTGATGCCGTGGAAGCTCTGGGAGAACCAGGATTTCATCATCTACTTCCTCGGCGGTGTCGGCGCGCTGATGGGTCCGGTGTTCGGCATCCTGATCGTCGACTACTACCTGCTGCGGCGACAGCGCACCGCGGTCGCCGAGCTGTACGACGACACCGCGGAGGGGCGCTACTACTTCTCTCGCGGGTTCAACCCGAAAGCGCTTGCGGCGCTTGCACTTTCGGGCACGATCGCGGTGATCGTCGCGCTCGCTCCCGATTCCCAGGAGGTGACGGCGCTGTCCTGGCCGGTCGGCGCGGCGCTGGGAGCGCTGCTCATGTACGCGTTCGAAGTCGTCCGGCCGTCCGGATCGAGGAGTGAGAGCGCTTCCTGATCCGACCCGCGACCGGTTGTCCGACGGCGGCGACGGTGTCGGATAGCCGGTCGAGGGCCTGGCAGGCCTCGGACGGTGGTGCGGGTACCCGTGCGATCGATGTCGGCCACCACGGCGTTCGCGACGCCGATCAGTCGGTGAGCCGGAAGCCGGCCCGCTCGACCGCGTCCGCCACCGCATCGCGGTCGACCGGACCGCCTCCCTCGACAGTCACCGTGCCGCCGTCGAGCAATGCCGCTTTCGGTCACGTGCCTCGGCCGACTGTCGCGAGGCGCCACTCCCGGCCGATGTTGCTCGGGCGTGCGGCGGATATCGACGTGACAAACACCGTGCCGTCGATGATGCTGGCGCCATGCTGATTCGGACCGGCGGCGCGGCGGACGCGCAGGCGATCGCGGCGCTGCACACCGCGAGCTGGCGCACGGCCTACGCGGGCATGATGCCGGACGACTATCTCGCCGGGCCGCTCGACGCCGACCGGTCAGCGTTGTGGAGAAAGCGGCTGACCACCCCGGTCACGCCAGGACTGTTCGTGGCGGAGGACGCCGCGACACTGCTGGGCTTCGTCTACCTCGTACCGACGGACGACGGCCGGGTGCTGCTGGACAATCTGCACGCCCGGCCCGGCAACCTCGGGCGCGGGATCGGCAGCCGCCTGTTCGAGCGCGGTCTCGCGTGGGCGGCGACAGAATTTCCCGGCCGCCCGGTGTATCTGGAGGTGCTGCGCGACAACGCCGCGGCCATCGCCTTCTACGAGCGGCGCGGCGGGCGGCGCACCGACGCGCGGATCGGGCGATTCGACGCGGGCTTCGAACTTCCGGAGTACGAATACACCTGGGAGCCTGCCGATTTCGATCGTTCCTAGCTCGCCACCGAGGGGCGGCGTACCATCCCTGGCGCCGGAGAGCCGCGGGCCGTCCCGCCGAGGAGAAGGCTTCCCATCGCGGGCCTGCCGCCCCCGCTGGAATACACTCCACCTCGACGGTTAACCGGAGCATAGCTGGAGCGAGAGGAGTTGGCCGTGAGCGAGCGTCCTCGGTGGTATCGCGATCAGCAGGCGTGGCGGGACCTGCAGCGGTTCCTGCCCGAGCGCCTGCGGCTGACCGACGAGACCGCGCCCGCCGAGGAGTACTGGAACTGGCGGGGCAATCACGTGCACCTGGACAGGTATCCCCTGCCCGACGCTCCCGCCAAGATCGTGCTGCACCACGGGGTCGGCACCAACGGCAGGCAGATGAGCCTCGTTGCCGGGGCGACGCTGGCCCAGCGCGGCTTCGAGACCGTCGCCCTGGACAACCTCGGCTACGGCCTGACCCAGGTCGCCGACGGCGCCGCGCCCGGCTACCGCGACTGGATCCAGCTCACCACCGATTTCCTCGCCTACGAAAACACCCGCGACGACCGGCCGATCGTGCTCTACGGGCTCAGCGCCGGCGGCATGCTGACCTACCACGTCGCGGCGCACGCACCGCGCGGCACACTGCGCGGCATCATCGGCACGACCTTCCTCGACCCGCGCGACAGGAAGGTCTGGCGCGCGGTCTCCCACGACGCCTTCCACGCCACCTTCGGTACCGCGGTGTTCGAACTGCTGGCACGCACCCCGCTGCGCGGTGTGCGCTATCCGATGTCACTGGCGTCGAAGATGAGCGCACTGTGCAACAACCCGGATGCCATGAAAGTCTTTCTGCGCGACAAGACCTCGGCGGGCAGCTGGGTCTCGGCGAAATTCTTCAGCGAATTCGGCTCCTACGCCCCCGATCTCGAACCCGCCGACTTCGACGTCTGCCCCGTCCTGCACACCCAACCGGCCGAAGATCACTGGACCCCGCTCGAACTCAGCGAGCCGGTCACCAGGGCGATCACCAAGGTCCCGGTCACCACGGTTGTGCTCGACAATGCCGGGCACTATCCGCTCGAAGAGCCCGGCCTGACCCAGATGCACGACGCCATCACCCAATTCGTCACCGAGCACACACGATGACAGTCGACGTGTTCGCGTGGCCTGCGAATCACGCCCGATCGGCCGCATTCCAGGACCCAGGTGGCAGCATCGATGCTGCGTCGTGACGTGCTCCGAGCCTGAACCGCACAAGAGAGGTGTTCCCGTGCCGGTCGATCCCATCCCCCCGATGCCCTCCGTGCCAGCCACCGCGCGGACGGCCGCGGCGGCAGTCCGCGGACTGCTCCGGTTGCCACCGCGCGTCAAACGCGCGCTCGCCGGTCCCGCGGTGTACCGCGACGGCAACGAGCTCGACCTCGATGCCCAGTTGCTCCTGCGCATCACCCGGGCGCTGCCGAAGTCGGCGCCGGATCCGGTGCGGCTGCGTCGCCAGGCGCGGCGGATGGCGGCGATCGGCGCGGGGCGGCGCGCACCCGTGCGCGTCGAGGACATCACCGTCGCGGGCGCCGCCGGACCGCTGCGGGCGCGGCTGTACGACCCCGGCGCGGCCGATACGCTGCTGGTCTATTTCCACGGTGGCGGCTGGGTCATCGGCGATCTCGACACCCACGACGCGTTCTGCCGAACCGTGGCGCACACCGCGCGGATCCGGATGGTCGCGGTCGACTATCGGCTCGCACCCGAGCACCCTTATCCAGCAGCCGTCGACGACGCCGTGGCGGCCTTCTGTGATATCGCCGCTCGCGCAGGCGAATTCGGTGTCACGGCCGAACGTGTCGCGGTGGGAGGCGACAGCGCGGGCGGGCATCTGGCGGCGGTGCTGTGCCAGAGGACGCGCCACCAGGGCGGCCCCGCGCCCCTGCTCCAGCTGCTGATCTACCCACCCACGGATCTGACCGGGAAAGCTCAGTCCCGCACGACGTTCGCCGAGGGATTCGCCCTCACCCGCACCGACATCGACTTCTTCGACCGCTGCTTCCTGCCACCCGACCTCGACCGCACCCGACCGGACGTGTCGCCGCTCTACGCCGAGACCACCGCCGGGCTCCCCCGCGCCGTCGTGATCACCGCGGGCTTCGACCCCCTGCGCGACGAGGGCGAAGCCTACGCGACCCGCCTGCGCGCCGACGGCGTGCCCGTGACGGCGCGGCGATTCGACGGTTACATGCACGGCTTCGTCAACAACGCGCTCGCCTTCGGTCCCGCGGTCGGCGAGATCGCCGCGATGCTCGCCGACGCATTGGCGGCGCCCGGCTCCTCGGCCGACCCGGATCCGGACGGCGGACGAAACCCGATCGCCACTCGCCCATCCGGTTTCTGAACCCTGGATACCACCGGCGTACCGTCCGAGCCTGTCGCGCCGGACGGCAGTTCGCGTGAACCACGCAGTTCGCATCCACCACAGCGCGTTTCGGTCCCGCCGACTCGCTGCGGCGAGTTAGGGTGCGAGATAGACTCCGGCGCAACGTGGTACGGGAGGTTCGGCCCTGGACACACTGTGGACGTTCGTGGTGACCCGACGGCACCAGCTGCTCGTCGACTCGTATTTGCATGTCTCGGCGGTGATCCAGTCGCTGCTGGTCGCCGCGCTGATCGCGGTGGTCGTCGGCGTGCTCGTCTACCGCAGCCCGTTCGGTTCGGCGGCGGCCACGGCCGCGGCGAGCGCGATCCTCACGGTGCCCTCGTTCGCGCTGCTCGGTCTGCTGATCCCGATCCTCGGACTCGGTGTCGGGCCGACCGTCACGGCGCTCGTGCTCTACGCCCTGCTGCCCATCCTGCGTAACACCATCGTCGGGCTGGCCGCGGTCGATCCGTCGGTGGTCGACGCCGCCCGCGGTGTCGGCATGAACCGGATGCGGGTGCTCGCCGCCGTCGAACTGCCGCTGGCCTGGCCCGCGATCCTGACCGGGATGCGGGTCAGCACCCAGATGATCATGGGCATCCTCGCGCTCGCCGCCTACGCCAAAGGGCCTGGGCTCGGCAATCTGATCTTCTCCGGGCTGTCCCGGCTCGGCAGCCCCAACGCCGTGCCGCAGGCGTTGACCGGCACGGTGCTGATCATCGTGCTCGCCCTGCTACTGGACGGCCTGTTCGTCCTCGTGGGGCGACTGACCACCTCGAGGGGGATTCGTGACTGACATCGAGACCGGCGCCGCGGTGTCCGGCGTCGACATCGTGCTCGACGCCGTCACCAAACGGTATCCGGGACAACATGATTCGGCCGTGGACGAGGTGTCGCTGACCATCCCCGCGGGCGAGATCGTCGTGCTCGTCGGGCCGTCGGGCTGCGGCAAGACCACGACCATGCGCATGATCAACCGGCTGATCGAACCGACCTCGGGCACCATCACCATCGGCGGCCGCGACGCCGCGGCGATGAATCCCGATCAGCTGCGCCGCGGCATCGGGTACTCGATCCAGCAGGCCGGGCTCTTCCCGCACATGACGGTGGCCAAGAACATCGCGACCGTGCCCGGGTTGCTCGGCTGGGATCGCGCGCGGATCGCCGCGCGGGTCGACGCGATGCTCGACCTCGTCGGCCTCGACCCGGACACCTTCCGCGGCCGCTACCCGCGTCAGCTCTCCGGCGGACAACAGCAGCGCGTCGGGGTGGCGCGCGCACTGGCCGCCGACCCGCCCGTGCTGCTGATGGACGAACCGTTCGGCGCAGTCGATCCGATCACCCGCGGCCTGTTGCAGGACGAATTGCTGCGGTTGCAGGCGGAACTCGGCAAGACCATCGTCTTCGTCACGCACGATTTCGCCGAGGCGGTGAAACTCGGTGACCGGATCGCCGTGCTCGGCGACCGGTCCAGAATCCTCCAGTACGACACCCCGGCCGCGATTCTCGCTGACCCCGCCGACGACACCGTGGCCGGATTCGTCGGCGCCGACGCCTCGCTCAAGCAGTTGACGCTGACCAGGGTCGGCGATGTGGAACTCGGCGACTGCCCGACCGCGGGGCAGGACGAACCGGCGGAAACCTTGCGCGCGGCACTGGCGGGCCGGGAATCGCTGTGGGCGCTGATCCTGGACGCGCGGCGGCGCCCGCTGCGGTGGGTGTCGGCCGAGCAGCTGACGAACGCCGGGACGCTGCGTGAGGTCGGCAGCCCGATCGGTCAGGCGCTGTCGCTGCGATCGACGCTGCAGGACGCGCTGGAGGCCCTGCTCGCCGAGCAGACCGCGACCGCGGTGGTCACCGACGCGCGCGGCGAATTCGCGGGACTGATCACCATCGACACGCTGGTCGGGCACCTGTCCGCGACGCGGGCTCGCCACGGCGGCGAGCAACCCGCCGCCGAGGCCACGTCGTGACCGCCGCCGTCGTCGTCGCACCCAGCGCCGCGTCCGCACCGGTCGCCGCGCACCGAGCCGAGCGGCTGCGGTTGCTCGTCCAGCCCGCGCTGGTCCTGGTGCTGACCGTCGGCGTCCTGGTGTGGGCATTCCGCCGCGACCTCACCGCCACCCAGCGCGCGAGCATCAACGCGAGCACTATCGCCACCGTCACCTGGCAGCACGTGCTGCTCACCGCGACGGTGGTGCTGATCGTCGTCGCGGTGGCGGTGCCGCTCGGCACCCTGCTCACCAGGCCCGG
>NZ_JBYISM010000024.1:0-138402 GCF_057708605.1 Nocardia sp. bgisy118
GAGAGTGCGTTTGCGGGTTCGTCCGGCGAGCCGGCTCCGCACCCCGATTCAGCATTGTCGTTGGTCGGCCAATTCGCTGCGCTCGTCGATGTTGGCGCGGGTGGCCACCGAAGCCGGAACGATGTTCATATTCGCGGTCGTGAATCCGGCCCGCCAATTCACGACGTTGCTGACCTATCGCTTCGGTGATCGTTCACGCCGGTAGGTGGTTGGGGGAGTTGGGGACCGGGATTTCGAACTGCCAGGGGCCCGAGAGGCCGGGGCGGGCGGCGGCCCGGGTGTGTAGGTGCAGGTAGTCCGCACGGGAGAGGTCGATGGCGCCGAGGGAGGTGAGGTGGCTGGAGGTGACCTGGCAGTCGATGAGCGCGAAATCCCAGGCGGCCAGTTGGGCGCAGAGCCAATACAGCGCGACCTTGGAGGTGTCACGGGCGCGGGAGAACATGGACTCGCCGGCGAAGGAGCGGCCGCATGCGACGCCGTAGAGGCCGCCGACAAGGTCGCCGTCGCGCCATACCTCGACTGAGTGCGCATGACCGAGGTGGTGCAGCCGCAGGTAGGCTGCCAGCATGTCAAAGCCGATCCAGGTTCCGGTCTCCTTGTCACGCGGTCCGGCGCAATTCGACATCACATCGGCGAAGGCGCGATCCATGGTCACCGCGTAGTCGGCATGGGCGACAGATCGGCGATAGGACTTGGTCACCCGCAGGTCGGTCGGCACCAGAATGCTGCGCGGGTCCGGGCTGTACCAGTGGATCGTTTCGCCGGGGTTGTACCAGGGAAAGATGCCCGCGGAATAGGCGTCCAACAGCCGCTCTGGTGACAGATCCCCGCCGAATGCGACCAGTCCGGTCGGATCCGCGAGCTCGACAGGTGGGAAAGGCTGGTCTGGATCGACCAGATACATCCGCATCAGGTCGGTAGCGTCGGTCACCGGACAGACATTACCGACCTGGGCGAACAGCCGCAGGCTGCGACGACGGGACGAACCGTCACACGGGGATCGGTCCGCGGAGTTGGCAACCGTCGAGCGGGAACTTGCCCAGGCGACTCAGTCGATCGATCGGTAATCGGTCGCACCCGGACGTGGAAGCTCTTCTATCTCGGTGTGGTGGTCAGAGGAGTGGGTGGAGCGGAACGTGCCAATCCTGGACCCAACCTGGGGGCTGGAGAAGATGCTGGTGACCAGGTCGGGTGTAGCCGGCTAGCTTTCGTGCCACCTCGGTAACGCACGGAACTCGGGTCGTTCGTCGGGCCGTTTCAGGAAATGTTCGATCCTGGTGCGGCGCGGGCACAGATCGTCATCGAGGAGATGGCGGAACTGCCGGATCCTGGGGGCGCTGGCGACCCGGATCACGACGACGATGTGCCGAACACGGTGGTGTACAAGGGTGTTCGGCTCTACATCAATCCGGATAAGGCTCGGCGTCGCGGAAGTGATGGGACCACCAGGCGAGCGGGGTGAGCACGGTCAGTCGCCGTTTCGACACCCCACGCTGACCGTCTCGGTCAGCGCGGGACGCGGCAGATGAGTGCGTTCCGAACTCTGGCCAAAGTCGCAAGAGGTTCTGCGACTCGTAGGAATAGGCGGTGTAGGCGTTCCATCCGCCGTCAGGCCTTTTGTCGTATCGGTACACGGCCTCGGCCCGTCCGGCCGGACGGGATCGCGCGTATGGCGATCATCTCCCGCGAGGAGGATCCCCAGTCTGTACGCGAGCAGTTGGCATCGCTGAGGTCCTATCCCGCGGCGCTGCCGACCGGCGCGCACCGCAGCGACCGGGGCGTTACCGGTCCCGTACTTTCACGGCTACCGCAGCGCATCGCATCACGGCTAGGCAGGGGAACAAGCCGCGGGTCAGCGTCCTGCCGCACGTCAGCGGGGGAAAGCGCGCTGCCGGTGTGCGGCCAGCTCGTTCAGGCCGAAGCAGGGGGTCGCCGCAACGAGCCGACCGTCGATGACCAGATAGTTCAGGGAGATGTGGTGGCCGCCGAACCGCCAGGCCCAGACACGGTCATGTCCAGGGCGGCCGAAGAGCCGAAGCCAGTACAGGCCGGGTCACGCCCGCGCAGGCGACCCCAGTGGTACCCCATCCCTCGACCTGGTCCAGGACGTTCTCCAGGCCCATCACCGCAGAAACGATGGAGCCGGATCCGATCTACCCTCCCCACAAACGGCTTCCCCCGACGCGGAAACCACACCAGCCGACGAATGAGCAAGACCCCCAATGCGCCTGACAACCTGTAATGGCCGCATACCGCGCTGACCGAACCGGCCGGCCGGGCAGGCGACCACCCGTTGGATGCATCGATTCGAGGCCGACCGAACACACAGCTGCATGACGATGACCGGGCGGCGGGCCCTGCCCGGAGACCGATGGGGCGTTTCGAGGTCGTCGGCAGTCATCTCATAGGGAGAACCACGTCCAGGATCCCGGTCGCCGGCCGGCCCGCGACCTGGGGGTTCGGGCGGAACTTGGGATCGGTAGGTGGCGCGCGCAGCGTCTACTTACCTCATGACATCTTCTCAACCTCCCACGAATCAACCGCAGTCCGCCGGCTTGGACAAGAAGACCAGCGCGATCCTGTCCTACGCACTGGGGTGGCTCACCGGAATCATCTTCCTGTTCGTTGGCAAGAACGACCCCGACGTGAAATTCCATGCCTCGCAATCGATCGTCTTCTTCGGGGCGGTCTCGGTGGTCAATATTGTTCTGAGCATCGTCGGCTCGCTCCTCGGAGTCGCGGGGATCATCTTCAGCCTCGCCGGACTCGTAGTCGGGGTCTTCGCGGTCGTCGTCTGGGTCTTGGCCATGGTCCAGGCGAGCAACACCGGCGGTGTCCGCGCAGCGCTTCCCCTTGTCGGAAAATTCACCGCCCCGTATGCCGATCAGTTGGCCAACTCGGTCAAGTAGCGGCATATTCGAAGTCCGCAGCGGGATTCCGCAACCCTGCCGGTAACCAGATGCGACAGCCCGAAGACCGACGGCCCGAGGCTATCTCGGGCCGTCGGCGTCCGCGCGGAACGTCCGATATTGCCGCGTATCGGGCGGATGCAGCCTACGAACCTGATTCTCATCAGGTGGAGGTTCTTCCAGAAATAGACCCGAACGTAGGCATTCCGAGGCCAGTTGTTACTGCGGTTCGTTGAAGCGAGGTTTCGATCTGAGTGAGCTTGTCCTTGACCCCATCAGCAACCCAACAGCTGATACGGCACCGCACTCTCACCGGTCGCTACCAACCGACCGCAACGAGGCACCCGCAGGGACAGGTCTAGCTCGTCGATTACCGCGCGTATCGCGGTGATCGGTCGGGCGCGTACCAGCCCGGACCGCAGGAGGGGACGACTACGAGCCGAGCTGCTCGCGGACGAATGCCGCCGCCTGGTCCCGGTAGTCGTTGACGAAGTATGCGAAATGCCCAGGACTCAAGGCATTTCCGAACCCGGCGGCCGGATCGCCGCCCTGGCAGACGCGGTCGGCGGCATGGCAGTAGGAGCGCACGCGGTCGGTGAATTCTCCGAGGGCGCCGACGGGCAGCGCGGCGGTGCCCGACAGGGTGGGATCGTAGTTGCCGCGGTTGAAGGGGTCGGCGCCGTTGAACAGCGGACTGCCGAACAGGGCGATTGCGTCGATCTGCGTGGCGGCCTGGTCGGTCAACGCGGTTCGCGTGCGGAGGGTGTTGCCGATGACGCGGGTGCCCTGTGAGTAGCCGAGGAGGACGAGCTGCTGATTCGGGCATTCGGCTGCGGCGGTGTTGACCAGTGCCGTCAGGTTCTCGACGCCGCGCACGGGGCTGTCCGGGGCCATCGAGGCGGGATACTCGAGTTCGGTCACTGTGGTGCTGCGGCCGGATTCCTGGGCGATCCGCCCGGCCAGCGGGGTCAGCAGCAGGCTGCCGCTCTGCGGTTCGAGCGTGCCACGGACGGTGACGACGCGGACCTGGGCGCAGGCGGTGGGACTGGGGGAGGGCTCAGCGGATGCGATCGGGAGAACCGGCAGCGCCATCGCCGCGGCGACGGTCGTGGTAGCGCACAGCAGGATTCGAGATCGTTCACGCATGCGCCCAATGTATTGCGCGCAGTGGCCACGGCGCCAGCTGGTTGATACGAATCATCGACGCTTCCGATGCGCGGGTCGGCTCCGTAGCCGTCGGTCGATCATGGGGACATGCTCGCAGAGAGGCAGTCGCCGGTGGCGTGCCGACGATCGAGTCTGAGTCGGTGCGACCGCAAGTGTGCGAGTCCGCGGGTATGCACAACGATAGGGACATGAATGCTCCTGCGCCCGGGCCTGTTTTCGATGTGATTGCCGTGTTGAACGGCGTGGTGGACCTGCGGTCCTATCCGCGTCGGAACCTGGTCTTGAGCTCGCCTCAGACCGGAGGTTTCGTGTTCGGCTCGGCCGGCTATCAACGTGCGATCTTCGAGCCGGTCGTCCACCTGGTCAACGGCATCGAGCTGCTCGAATCCCAGAGTTGGGAGCTGGTCAGCGTGGTCGAACGGAACATCGAGAACGTCTACTACATGCTGGCCTTCATGCGCCGGGCCTGATGTAGGTCGGGTCCCGGACTGGTAAGACCGTGTATTCAACTGTCGACTTATCTATGCGCAGTGGTTCGTGGTCGGGGATAGCTACCCCGTAGCGTCCCGCAGGTGACTGGGCGGGGTGGCTCGTCAACTGCCTGTCGCCGATGTGGCTGACTTGCTCGCGATATGTCCACCGCCTGGTCTCCGTTCACGGTCTGACTCGACAGGGGTATGACGAGGCCGCCGAGCATGCTAATCATGATCGAGTGGGTCATGTCTCCGCATTCAAGCCCACAAGGTCGAGGTCTGGGTGCCCGAGCTCGGCGGACGCTTCGATCTCGGCCCGCGTCGCGAGCACGAGGCGACCGGTAGGGCGTACGGCTCGCCCTGGGTTCTCCCAGACGCGAAGTTGCCTCTGGGAGATTTCATCCCCGCACTGCCTCCCGGCCTGATTCGAGGGGTTGATCTGGGACGCGTGGTGTAGCTGGTCGGCGTGTCGAAATGTGATCGGCGGCCCGAAGAAGACCCACGCGGAATTCCGGCGAATGACCCCCGGCTATGAGCTAGTGAGGCCCTGTATCTTCTCGAACAGGTTGGCGATTTTCGTCAGCGTGTCGAGATTCAGCAGACCCTCCGGGATGCGGCGGCGCAGGCGGCACCATCGACTCTCGGCCCGCCCCAGATCGGGTTCCGGGTCGTTCAGTGCATCGAGAACGTCGTCGACGTCGGCGGGTTCGGCACCGGCGCCGCCGGTAGCGGTGAGATGTGTTCGCAACGCGGTCAATTCGGCACGCAGTTCGGCCACCGCAGCAATCAGCGCGGATTGTTCGGTCGCACTGTTGATGGACACGGGGCCGGACACGACACCCGTGTTGTCTTTGCCGCTAATATTTCCCGCGACCACCTGCCCGCCGCTGATATGGACGTTGCTGTCGTGCGTATCCCCAGGCATGGCTGGATGCTCCTCTAGTCGAATTCGATTGCCACTCAGATCATTTCGTGGCCAAGGGCGCGGCGGTCGCTGCGGCGGAGGACGAACCGCCGATGGTCCCGGTTCCGACGGTGCCGATATTGTCCGCGCCGCCGATATTGCCCGCGACCACAGTGCAGCCCTCCATGACGGTGGCGTTGTTGATCTGGGTGATCATCGTGTCGAAGGCGTCGGTGGCGATACCTTTGCTCGACAGGAAGCGGTGGATCGCGTCGAGCACCCGGCGCTCCAGGATCTTCAAATACTGGTCGCTGTCGGACTCCTGGAAGAATTGCGGGAAGATTGTGCCCGCTCCGATTTCGCGTACGGTGGCCAGCGCACCGAACGCATTGGCGGCTCGATCAGGGGTGTTGGTACGGCCGCGACCGACTCCATGCGCATCCCGCATCCATCGCGCCATATCGATCACACGAGCGGGAATCGTGGTCGGTAGCAGCGCGAGTTCCCCGAGTGCCTGCCACAGTGCCAGCAGCGCAGGCGAGCGGGGCGGGAAATCGGCGAAATGGTACGTCGGCGCCACGGGCGGCAGCACGAACCCATTCCACTCGACGAAAAGGATCTGTCGCTCGTACCCGATGTGCAGGTATCCGGCGACACCCAACTGCCGCGCCCAACCTTCGAGCCGGAAGCAGCGATAGAAGCGCAGCCACTCCGGTGCGCTGTCGAGCAATTCCTGCCAATACGATTCGGCGAGTTGAGGATTGCGGCCCTGTTCCAATTCCCGTGCGAAGAATTCAGCCTCGCGGTAGTTCAGGACGTGCCCGGCCGACAGAAAAGCGGTATCGCTGATCTCGAGGCCCGCGAACCGCCAGCCCGGTGTGATGTTCGGTGTCTTACGCATGGCGTCGACGTCGCGAGCCACGAAGTTCTGCAGTTCTGCCGCGGCGAACTCCGCCATCGGCGCGTCCGAGTACCCGGCGGGATCGTTCGGACGTAACTCGAATGCCTGCGACCAGGACCGCACCCGCGTCCCGGCGCCGACGAACGGCCGATGGCCGCGGTAGATGATCAGATTGCGGGGAGTAGGGCGATTATCGCGCTGTTCCTGGTCGATGATGCGCTGCAATCGGGTGGCGAACGGACGACAGGCCCAGCTCACGAATTCGCGCGGTGGCCTATCCGGCTGGAAGTGGCCGAAACGGAAGTATCGATCGGCCAAAACCCATGGCCGATAGCGCTGCACGAACAGTACGCAGAACATCCCTACCGTCGTGATCAGCAGGCCGGTGCCGATGCCGATGGCGGAGACCGCCGAGATGCCCCCGGGCTGCTCGGAGTAGAAACCATCGCCGGATTCGTTGCCGAGGCCTCCGAATAGCGCAGCGGTCAGCAGAGACAGCACGGCCGCAGGAATTGCGAACAGCGACGTAAAGATCAAGGACAGCGGCAGCCACAGCAACGCGGTCGGCCACCATGATCCGCGCTCACCGCGCTGTTCTCGCTCGCCGTGCTGTTCGCGCCCGACTGCCGGTGTGCGTGACCGTCGCGCGGCTCGCACGGCCCATGAGCTGATCTTCCAAGCCGAGCCGGACGCGAGCCAGAGGACGACGAGCCCGCCGCTGGCGATGGTGAAGGGCACCAGCAGGGCGACCAGCACCGCGCTGCCGATCCGTCGCGCTGTCCGCGCTGCGACCGCCTCCCGCAGCACGATGTGGGCCCGGACCCCGGGGGACGGCAGGACGACTCGATATGGTTCGGCCAAGCACTCCTCGACCATGGCGTCGGCCAGTTCGGGATCGAGGTGGGCCGCGGAGGCGAGAAGGCGAGTGGCCTCGTCGTCCGGATTGACTGTCGGCGTGCTGGTAGCCGTGTGGCCGATATTATCGGTGACCACGGATGCCCCCTCATGGTTGAAAGTCGTCGCCGCGAAGAGCGGAATTCGACCGGTATCGGTCCGGGGCGCCGACCGGGTGTCAAGTGATCGAGACGCCTCCAAGTGCGCAGCACGGTCTCGTCGAAGTCCCCAGGACGCCGAGCCGGATTCAGCCGGCCGGTCGATAGCGTCGCGTGCAGGTCGCCAAGCTCGAGCGCCCGCCGAATCAGCGGCGAGCCCACCTGATCGCCGAGGTTCTCATACGTGCGGCAACGTTCGTGACACACGTGGATCCAGGCTCACGCAAGCACCGGCGCCTCTACGACGTACGAGCAGCTCGTCGACGATCGCACGCCTGCGCCATCTGGACCACCGCTACTTTTTAGGGTGCTCATCGGTGTCATCGCTTCTTCCCCTATTCTCGACGAACGCCCACAGGCGTCGTCCTGTGCAGCTGTAGCCTGAGCCGACCCCGACACGGGTGCGCCGGACCCGCTGGGCGCATGACCGTCCACCGCTGTTCAAGCCTCGGCCGTAGGAGCCCCGCCATCGGCACTGGGGTCATTCGGCCTCGATGGTGATATTCACGTTTCGGCCGACCTCGATAGTCACCGAGGACGATGCCCGGTAGCCCCATCCGATGGAGGGGTCAACTGATTACTCACTGATCATTTCGCTTGTCAGGGCCGGGAACAACGCGTCGGTCCGTATATCGGAACGCTGTGTGGGCAGCCAACCTGATCCGCCTGGCCGTTCCCTCCTGGCGCGCGGCCGAGGCGCTGCCCGCGGGCTCTGGCGGCGTCCAGGCCTTCATGAGTGCGTCAGTTCGGGCAGGTATTTGTAGACCGTGGAGCGTGAGACCCCGAGGAGCCGGGCCACTGATGAGACGGTCTCCTCGGGGCGGGTGAGGATGGCGCGGGCCTGGCGGATCTGTTCGGCGGTCATGGCCGGCGGGCGGCCGAGGCGTTGGCCGCGGGCGCGGGCGGCGTCGAGGCCTTCGTGGGTGCCTTGGACGATCAGTTCGCGGATGAATTCCGCCAGGGCGGCGAAGACGTGGAAGACCAGGCGCCCGCCGGGGGTGGTGGTGTCGCGGACTTCGTGTAGGGAGCGGAAGCCGATGCCGCGCTTGCGGAGTCCGGCCACGATGGAGATCAGGTCTTGCAGGGAACTCACACCGATCGGACGACGGTTGGCCACGCGCTGTTGACTGCGCTCGCTGAAACGAGCGCAGTCACTGTCGACCCGGATGACGGAAACGGCGCTGCCGCACCGGGGTCGACGGCTCCAACCGTGACCACAACGCATCGGTCACCACCTCGTCAACCACCCGATAGGGTCGGAAACGTTGTGTCGCAGAGCAAACCGACACACCGACTCATTCTGAACTGATCTGTAACTGCGCGGCATTGCTACTAGAACTCAGGTCCAGTCCAGTGCCCAGGGTCGGTCCCTTTGTGGCTCAAATG
Organism: Nocardia sp. bgisy118; assembly: GCF_057708605.1. Taxonomy (NCBI): domain Bacteria; kingdom Bacillati; phylum Actinomycetota; class Actinomycetes; order Mycobacteriales; family Nocardiaceae; genus Nocardia; species Nocardia sp. bgisy118. The sequence continues at coordinate 8,793 of NZ_JBYISM010000024.1, forward strand.
CTGACCGTCTCGCCGATGACACAGGCGAACGGGGTCGGCTTCGCCGCTGTCGAGGTGTCGACGATCAGCTCGTCGGGCCGGTTCTCGTCGATCAGGGGACGGCTGTCGCTTCCGAGGAGGATGAGATCGCGTCGCTGACGCAGCCATAGGTCATGCTCGCCGGGCTGCGTCTGGAAACCGTTGACATAGAAGATGTTGTAGAAGCCGGGGGCGGGTGCCATCGTGCTGTCTCGCAGCACGATCTTTGTGCCTCGGGTGGCGGGTACGGGCCGCAGAGCAGGTAGTCGGCCACCGCTGCAGCCGGAAAGCCCAGTGCGCCCGCTGAATCCGATATTTCGGCCGAGGTCGCCGGACCGGGCTCGGGCGCACCGACATCAGGCGACGAACACGCGGTGGCGAGCAGTAGCCCGGCGAGGGTCGCGAGCAGGATTCGCATCAGTGAGTGCATCCGACCTCAGTGCGGCGAGCACTATGCCGCAGCGACCAGCAGGACGCCGCTTCGACAGTTGGTTGTCGTGCGTCAGCTCGATGCTGCTGGCAGGCGCGGGAGGCAGGTGCCGTCCGCCGGCTTCAGTACGGGATGGGCTTGTTCTCCTTGGCCCAGACCTGCTCGATATCGCTACCGATCGGTGGCGGGAAGAGCCCGGCGATCATCCAGGTGTCGCGCGCGACCTCGTTGATATTGAATTCGAGGTACAGGCCGCGATCGTGCGTATAGGGGGCCATAAGGGTGTCGAGGCCGCGGGTCATGCGTTTTCGCATTTCCGGGTCGTCGAGTTGACGGGCGAGGTGGTCGATGGTGATGCGCACCGAGGCGGCGGTGGGTTTGCCGCCGACATAGAAGGAGTCGGCGGGCAGTTCGTGGAAGAGGGCTATGGCGTAGAACTCCGGGAGGCCGACACGGGTGTAGTAGGCGGCGATGTCCTGGGCGAAGTTCTGCTTGTCCTCGGGGGTGTAGGTGTTCGCGGGGTGGTAGATGTGCCAGAGCGGCATAGTGAATTCCTTTGGGCGAACCGGTGTCTCAGCGGCGGAGGGGAAGGACGAGGTTTTCGACGGGACCGGACAGGGTGGCCTTCACCTGCCGAGTGAACTCATCGACGAGGACTTCGTTCGCACCCTGTTCCAGGCCATCGGCGAGTGCGGCGGCAACCGTAGCGGGACTGAGCTTCACGGTATCGATGGCCTTGACCATGTCGGTCTCGGCGAAGCCGAGGTGGACACCGACGACCTGGGTGCCCTGCGCAGCCAGTTCGATGCGCAAGGAGTTGGTCAGAGACCACAGGGCGGCCTTCGACGCACCGTAGGCCGCGGCCCCGGAACTCCAGGACAGCACAGAGTGCATATCCACTAGGGCGCCACCACCATTCGCGGCGAGGATGGGAGCGAAAGCCTGGGCGATGCGCAGTGGTCCGAAGACGTTGGTCTCGAATGTTTCGACGACATCGGCCATTTCGGCCTGCAGCAGCGGCGCCGGGCGCAGTACGCCCGCGTTGTTGACGACGATGTTCACATCAGTGGCCCGAGCCGCGACGGCCGCAACCGAATCCGGGTCGGTAACCTCCAATTCGAGCGGGACGATGCGGGAGTCATCGGCCGCGCCGGGCTTGCGGGCTGTGACGTAGATCTTGGCCGCGCCGCGTCCCAGAAATTCCTCGGTGAACGCGCGGCCGAGGCCCCGCTGCCCGCCGGTCACCAGGGCGATAGCGCCTTCGATTCTGGTCATGTCTGCCTTCCTTGTTCGTCCACCTCATAGCTGACTATATAGAACTATAGCCAATACTTCGACGCGGTGACAGGGGGCACGGCGGCAGATGAAGTGCATTCGCCGCCCGCCAACGCACGATCGCCCGCCGGAGGCAGTCCGCGGGCAGATCTCAGCGTTGGTTCGAGCCCAGCTCGAAGAAGCAGTTGTCGACATCGCCGATCCGCCCTGCGCCGGAGCTTAGGAATGGCCTACTCACGGGTGCTGCTAGGTGTTTACTGGCAGGGAGCGGTTCGTCCACTCTGCAACGGCGGTTCGAGGTGTGTATGCCGGTATGGCGACTTCGCGAGTTTCGCGATGATGACCTGGACCAGGCGATTCAGGTCTGGGAGCAGAGCCGTATGGCCACTGCGGATGAGCCGGTGTTCGCGTTGGCGGAGGTGCTGGCGTCTGCGCGGGCGGGACCGCCGGCGGTGGTGGCCGAGGTCGGCGAAGAGATGGTGGGCATGGCGGTCGCGCAGATCCAGGGTGAGCGTGCGTGGGTCTTGCTGGTGGCGCTGGGCGCGCAGTGGCGTCGGCGCGGTATCGGCAGTGCATTGCTGACCGAGTTGGAGAGGCGGCTGCGCTCGAATGGGGTGCGGCGGATCTGCACGCTCGTTCCCGAGGGCGCGACTGGGTCGGTCGCGTTCGAGAATTCCGGCTATCTGCGCAGGACCGGTCTCGTCTACTACGAACTGGTCGAGCCGCTGGCACCGGCGCAGTCCAGTTTGCTGACCGAACTGGGCGGCCGGCTGTTGCCACCCGGATTGTGGCAGTCGATGGCGGGGATGGACCGGGAGAAAGAGATCATCGAACGGCGGATCGTGTTGCCGTTGGCGAACCCGGATGTCGCCGAACGTTATCGGGTTCGGCCACCCAAGAGCGTGATCTTGTTCGGGCCGCCGGGTACCGGGAAGACCAGTTTCGCGAAAGCGGTCGCATCACGGCTGGGCTGGCCGTTCGTGGAGTTGTTCCCGTCTCGGTTGGCCGCAGCGGCCAGTGGTGGTCTCGCAGCATCTTTGCGTGAGGTGTTCGCGGACTTGAGCGACCTCGACGAACTGCTGTTGTTCATTGATGAGGTCGAGGAGATCGCCGGTGCGCGCGAAGGGACCGCGACCAGTCCGGCGCATGGCGTGACGAACGAGTTGCTCAAACTGATTCCGGTATTCCGAGAGGACTACGGCCGGTTGCTGATCTGTGCGACCAATTCGGTGCGTTCCCTGGATTCGGCGTTCCTGCGGCCAGGCCGCTTCGACTACGTAATTCCGGTTGGTCCGCCCGACGAGCCTGCGCGCAAAGCGATCTGGCGGCGCTACCTGGGCCCCGCAGCCGAGACCATCGACCTCGACCACCTGGTGCACGCAACCATTCACTTCACCCCCGCGGACATAGAGTACGCCGCCCGCGCTGGGGCCCAGTCGGCGTTCGAACGCGCGATGCGCGAGGAAACGAGCGAACCCGCCGACCTCGAGGACTACCTTGCCGCCGTCGCCAACACCCGCCTGACACTGACACCGGAGATTTTGACAGCGTTCGAGCAAGACCAGACAAACTACACCCGACTGTGAGACGCGCTCGTCCCGCCACGCTAGCGCCACGCGGCTGAACCTGCTCATTCAGTTACTTCGTGACCTGCGGATTCCCGTCCAGATCGACGTGCCGCGCGCGATAGGAACTCCTCGTTCGGCCGAAGACCGTGCGTAAGCGGCAGCGGCGACTGACCGGGGTGGACGAGATCATGGTGTCGCGACCGCGAAAGGGCTGATCACCGGGGGAGATCTCGGCGCCTGACGGTTATCGGTGTAACACGGTCGAGGTCGGTGCAACGCAGGATCGCCGGTTGAAGCAGCGTTCAACGACGTTGCGGCGGCGATGCATGCGCGGTGAGAAGGCCGTGATGTCGCGAAGTTCGCCTCACTCAGCCCCTACTCCATCGCAAATGGGGAGCGCCGCGGTATCAGTCTCGGAATTGAACTCACCATGCGGCGCAATTACCTCGGATGCGGTGCAAGCGGGTCGTCATGTACGTGCGGTATTGCGGCAAATGTCTCTTCCTTTAGCCGGGCGTATGGCGAAAGCCGAGTAGTGCACTACGTGCGACTTTCGTCCCCGGTCCGGTCAGACTCGGAGCATCCGTTCATATCGTTCTATGCGCTCACCGTGGGAGCGAGGAGAGGACCATGTGTGCGCGTACTCCTGATGTTCTGGAGTCGCCGACCCAGGGACGCGAGGAGCCGTTCGAATACGACCTCTTCGTCTCCTACGCGCACGAGGATCGACCGGTCACTCGCGGGACTCAAAAGGGCTTGACCGATTGCATCGGCCGACAGGTGAGCCACTTGCATGCGCTGCGTGTTTTCCGGGATTCCATCGACTTGATGAGCCAGTCTCTCTCACGGGATCGAAAGATCAGCTGTCGGCGGGGTGGGTTGTGGTCCTTCTCCGATGCGCGATGGCGCAGATACGGCTACGCGAGGTTCTTTCGTGCAGTCGAAGGTTCGAGCGTGGACCGCAGGCAGGTCCGTAGTAGTCGTCACCGCCGCCTTCGGGTAGGCCGCTGCCCGTGTCTCGGCGTTGGCCGAATCCGACACCGAAAGCCACATTTGAGGAGACTTCCATGACCACCAGGCCAGTTCACAGCACATTCTCGATTTCGTCGGGTTTCCGGACTCCGGAGCGGCCCGATCACGACGGCATCGACTTCGCGGCACCGTTCGGCACGCCCATTTTTGCCCCTATCGACGGCATGGTCATCGAAGGTGCGGATCGGCCGCCAGGATCGGTGTCGGGATTCGGCAACTGGGTGTGGCTCGATGCTCAAGACACCCATGGCGTCGATCTGGTCTTCGGACACATGCGCCACGCGAGCATTCTGGTGAAGCGGGGCGATCGTGTCCGGGAAGGCGAGCAGATCGCGAGCGTGGGATCGGAGGGCGAATCCACTGGTCCGCACCTGCATTTCGAGGTGTGGGGACCACCCGGACGTCTCGGCGGAGACCCCAGGAATCCGCAGGATTTCCTTCAGGACGCCGTCGACCCCGGTACGCAGCCTGGCCCCGGAACGGACGGGGGCGCTTCCGATGATTTCCCGCTCCCGCGCGGGTTCTTCTACGGTCCGCTCGAAGGCCCCGATTCGTCCATTTCCGGCCGCCACGGCAGCGAACGCCCTGAGTGGATCGCGGGGCTGCAGCGGTGGCAGCGAGCGCAGGGAGTGCCACAGACCGGCGTCTACGACAAGGCCACCGCCGACGCGGCGCGTGCTGTTCAACTCGCCAACGGGTTGACGCCGGACGGGCTGATCGACCCCGCGACGTGGCGCGCGGGAATCACGGGCCCCGGGACGCGACCAACCGAGCGGCTGCAGCTTGTCGATCACGCGGCGGCACGGCCGGGGGCTCGCGCGGTGAAGGCCGACGGATATCACGGGGCGGTTCGCTATCTGGTGGACTCGCCCGAACGCGGCCTGGTCAACAAAAAGCTCACGCCCGAGGAGGCCGCCGGATATCTCGAGCTCGATATGCCGCTGGTCAGCAACTGGCAGAAGGGCAAGCACGAGACCGCGGATTGGCGCCGGGGCTTCGACGGCGGCGTCGCCGATGCCAAGGCAGCCGACGCGTGGCACAAGCACTGCGGCGGCCCGCCCGAGGCCCCGATCTTCTTCTCGATCGACGACGATCTGTCGCTGTCGGAGTGGAACAGCATGGCCAGCCATTATCTGCGCGGCGCCGCGTCGGTGCTGGGCAAGCAGCGCGTCGGCGCATATTGCAAGTATCTGGCGTGCGACTGGGCGGTCGAGGACGACGTCGTCGGCACCTGCCGTGACGGGAGCGGTAAACGCTACTTGTGGCAGCCGAATACGTGGCTGGGCAGTCGGCCGCTGGGGACGATCTCCGAGCACGCCTGCCTGTTTCAGCGGCTCATCCACCCGCGCGACGACATCAAGGTCGCCGGGATCAACGTCGATGTCAACGACACGCTCACAGAGGATTTCGGGCAATGGCACTACGTCGCCCAGCTTCCCGTCCCGGTACCGGTCGCCGTCGAGCCGATCGTCGTTCGTGCACCTGAGGGCTACGACATCGCTTGGCACGACGGTCCCGGACACCGCTCCGGGCACGGCCCGTACAAGCGGATCTATCTCCATACGACAGAGAATCAAGACTGGATCACTCGCGCGGAAAACGTCGCCGACTGGCAGGCCCGGCAACAGAACGGGTCGTACCACTACATGGTCGACGACAATCACATCATTCAGACCGTCTCCACCAAGAACGCAGCGTGGGGCGTGCCGGTGCGGGGACTGGACGACGACAACCATGTTTCGGTCCAGATAGCCTTGGTCGGCACCTCCGGCGCGATTCCGCGGTGGACCGGCTCGTCGCCCAACGTCGAATCGAACCCGAAGCAACGCCAGGCGTGGCTCGAGCACGACAAGATGCTCGACATGGTGGCCTACACCATCGCCAAGGTGTCGAAGGACCACAACATTCCCATCGAGAGAGTCGATATCGCCGGTGTCGGCAACGACCTGCACGGCGTCTCCAGCCACAACAACTACACGTACGGGTCGGTGAAACTGAAGGGCTTCCAGGACGGCACCCACTGGGATGTTCCCGACACCTTCCCCTACGACGTCGTCCTCGCCGCGGCCAAGCAGTACGCAAGCGTCCCCGACGACCCCGACCGCTTTCCACTCCCGGACGGACACTACTGGGGGCCACTGGAAGGACCGGAAGAGTCGTGGTCGAACCTGTTCGGAAACGAGCCGCAATCGTCGAAGGACGGGCTGAAGCGTTGGCAGGCAGCGCTCGATATTCCGCAGACGAGCGTTTACGACGGCGCCACTCGGGACGCCGCGAAGACGATGCAGCAGGCCAAGGGCTGGCCGATTACCGGCCATGTGTACGCCGGGGAATGGTACGGCGTCATCAAGGACGGCTGGCGACTGCCGACCCCGCAGCCGGCAATGCTCGCCACCGGCGCGCGCAAGATCAAAGATGCGACCGGACCCGGTCACACCGACCGATTCGGAATGGCCGCGACCGATCTCGGGGTGATGACCCGGACACCCTCGGGGAGGATTCTCGCCGTTTTCGGTGACACCTTCCGCGACCCCGAGGTCGGCAGCGCGGACTGGCGTTCGCCCGTGGCGCTGCTCTCGGAGACGACGAACCTGGACGACGGCATCGAGTGGCACGAAGCCGCAGGACCGGATCCGCACTACGCCCGCCAGCTGTGGCCCTACGACCACGCGGGCGGGACCACCGCGCTGCCCTCCGATGTCATCACCATCGGACAGGACATCTTCCTGCACGTCATGATCAACCAAGGCCTCGGCAACGTGGTGCGCACCGAGATCTGGACGTCGTCCGACGACGGCAAGTCCTGGCAGCACTCCGGTGCACAGTTCGACGCCGGCCTCCACGGCGGCTTCGCGCAACTATGGACGTGGGCACGCGACGACGACGGGTGGGTCTACGTCTTCTCGACGGGCTTCCAACGCGACAAGGGCGTCATCCTGCGCCGCGTCCGTGAGGACCAGATCACCGATCCCGGCGCCTATGTCGGTTGGGGTTGGCGTGACGGACAATGGAATTGGGGGAATCCGCCGACACCGGTTCTCGAACGCGAGCCCTCCGCGGAAAAGTTCGGGGAGATGTGCCTCCGCAAGATCGAGAACAAGTGGGCTCTGGTGAACTTCGACGCCTCGACGATAGGGGGCTACGACATCGACCTGCGCATCCTCGACACTCCCACCGACAACCTGTACCTGGTGCCCAAGACCACACCGCTGCGGGGTTCGTCATGGAGTGAACAGGGCGGCGACAAGATCGCGCAACTGTACGGTCCGAGCATCATCCCCGGATCCACCCTCGACGCTGGACTGCACCTGCTGGTGTCGCAATGGAAGACAGCCGACGGATGGCCCTACCGCGCAATGCACTTCAAGATCCCCGTCGGATAGAAGTCTGGGGAGCGTCCTCAGGTCATATGAGTGTGCTAAGTCCAGCATGTCGCGGAAGGAGGTTGCGGTATTGCCGTAGCCGTTACCGCCAGGAGTCCGGCTATATCAAGTGCCAGGGCTATCTCGAGTGGATCCGGCTGCCCGTCACGGCCAGTTGCCGGCCCGAGTCGGGAAGAATTGTTGACGGGCAAGCGAGCTCGGTGAGCAGGGAGCGTGCGTAGCGACGGTGACGTTTCCATACCGTCTGCCACGGACCGAATGCCTCGGGCAGGTCCCGCCACGGCATCCCGGTCCGCAACCGGAACAACATCCCCTCCACGACCAAGCGGTTGTCGGAGAAGTTACGGCCCACGCGGCCATCGGATTTCGGTAAGAGCAGCTCGAGCAGTTCCCACTGGTTGTCCGTCAGAACCTGATACCGATCACCGACAGTCGCCGCCACGGCGGACATGATGCCCGACACGACAACCTACCGGCCGTGAACCGGAAATACCGATTGGGAGACACTAGGGCCTCAGCACGATTTTTCCGTGGGTGTGTCTGCGTTCGAGTTCGGTGTAGGCCTGACGAACCTGCGTCAACGGGTAGACGTTCGCGATCGGGACTTCGAGGTGTCCGTCGGCAATCAGGCCGGCCAATTCGGCGAGCACCTCGGCGCCCGGCCTGGCCTTGGTCCCGGGTTCAGTCTTGACCCCATACTTTGCGGCTGCTGCGAAATCGGCGATGGTGTCGATCCGTTCGATTGCGACGCCGAGAGCGAGGGCAAGTTCGACGTACCCGTCGCCGTAGGTGTCGATGAAGGCATGGATGCCGTTGGGTGCGGCGGCCTTGATCCGGTCCGTGACGCCGTCACCGTATGCGACGGGGATCACGCTGTGGCTTTGCAGCCACTCGTGGTTGCTGTCGCTCGCCAGGCCGATGACCGAGGCTCCGGTACGGCGCGCGAGCTGAACGGCGATCGAGCCGACTCCTCCGGCTGCTCCGGAGATGACGACGCTCTCGCCCTTCTCGAGCTGTACGGAATGCACTGCCCCCCATGCGGTCACGCCGGCGACGTATAGGCCGCCCGCCACCTCCCATGAGACGTTCTTCGGTTTGGGTGTGAGGTTGTCGACGTCGACCAGGACCAGCTCGGCCTGGGCGGCCCGCAGCTCGGAGAATCCGATCACCTCGTCGCCGGGCGAGAATCGGTCGGCTCCGGCGCCGATCTCGGCGACAACTCCGGCGAGATCGCTGCCCTGCCCGGACGGGAAGGTCGAGGGAAAGATGTCCGCCATCGCGCCGGTGCGTATGGCCGCCTCACCGGGGTTGATGCCTGCCGCTCTTACCTGCACGAGGACCTGCCTGGCCGCGGGCACCGGGCGATCGACCTCGTCGATACGCAGGACGTCGATTCCGCCGAATTCGTCGTACCTGACTGCTTTTGTCATTGTCTTGCTTCTCCTCCGGCGTGCGATGCGCGGCTGACTTCGAGAACGGGAATGGTTCGCACCGGTGTGGCCGTCACCAGGGCACTGTTCCGGCGTCGTCGAAGAATCCGCCGGTCGGTCCGTCGTCGGGCAGGGTCGCGAGGTGAATCGCGATCGCCGCTCCCTGTTGCGGTGTGCGGACGCCTCGGAAGCCGTTGAGGTCGGTGGCGGTGAAACCGGGGCAGCCGGAGTTGATCAGGATGTTGGTGTCGCTCAGTTCCCTGACGTATTGGATGGTGACGGCGTTGAGGAAGGTCTTCGACGCCAAGTACGCGGTGGGAATCGGCCCCATGTCGATGCCGGGCGTGGTCTGCAGGGCGAGCGAGCCCACGCTGCTGGACATGTTGACGATTCGCGGTGATGCCGAGCCGCGCAGCATGGGCAGCATCATGTTGGTGACCCGGATGACGCCGATCACGTTGGTTTCCACGACAGCTCGCATGGTCGCGGGATCGACCGTGGTGGGTGTCTGTGGCATACCGCCGGTGATCGCGGCATTGTTGACCAGGACGTCGAGGCCTCCGGCATAGTCGGCGATCAGCTCGGCCGCGGCAGCGACACTCGCGTCGTCGTCCACGTCGAGCGGCACGCCGAACGCATCGGTCCCGGCCGCGCGCAGCTTCTCCACCGCAGTCTCGCGGCGTTGTTGATCCCTCGCGCCCACACCAATTCGCCAGCCAAGGGCGCCCAGGCCCGCCGCGATCTCGTATCCGATTCCTTTGTTCGCGCCGGTCACCAGCGCGATCGTCCGTTCACTCATGCCGTTGATCATGTTGCGGACTCGGGTGGGGCGTCCAAGACCGATTGGGTGGGCGGCGATACCGCACGGGTATTGGTCGTGGTGAGCGCCGGATACGATGACGTGGTGGAGACTCGGGAGTTGCGATACTTCGTCGCTGTCGCCGAGGAGTTGCACTTCGGGCGGGCGGCACAACGGCTCGCGATGGCGCAACCACCGCTGTCGCGGGCGATCCAGCAGCTAGAACGGCGGCTCGGAGTCGTTCTGCTGCACCGCACTGCTCGCGCAATCACGTTGACCAAGGCCGGGTCGGTGCTGCTGCGGGAGGCCCGGCTCGCCCTCGAAGCGGTCGAAGCGGCCGAGCGCCGCACCCGCCGCGCCGCTGCCGACCGGCCCGGTGTGGTGCTGGCCACCAAGGCAGGAGCGTCCAGCGAACTGTTGTCGAAGCTGCTGGACGCCTACGCCGCCGACCCCTGCGCTGTCGCAGTCGAGGTGGTGCTGTGCGGGCCCGGCGAACCGGAAAGCCTGCTACGCGACGGGCGCGCCGATGTTGCTCTGCTCCACCGGCCCTACGACACGACGGCCGGATTCGACACCGAGGACCTGCACACCGAACAGCAGGTCGTGGTCCTGCCCGCGGGGCACCCCCTCGCCAATCGACCCCACATGTCGATGGCCGAGGTCAATGCCCTGACGGACCTGCCCCTGCCGCGCTGGCCTCGACGGGATGGAAGTTATCCGGACGGCCCTGGCCCACAGGTTCGCGACCATACCCAGTTGACCCAGCTGATCATGCTCGGACGGGCCTGTGCGGTCATGCCCGAGTCGCTCCGAGCCCAGCTACGCGACGGTCACGCCATCGTGCCGGTGCCGGACGCACCGGCCGTCACGACCGTCATCGCCTGGCCACCACACAGCAGATCCAAAGCCGTCGCCGACCTCGTCCGTACGGCGATACGCCTCTAGCCGACGACGTCCGCAAATGCCCGCATAGCGCGCTGACCGAACCGGCCAGCACAGCACTCGATCGCCGCGTACACGGCTGGCCGGAAGAACCATGCGATCTCGGCCGAGTTGCCCACTTCCCGGCTGGTGAGCGTGGCTGAGGCCGGTATGTACATCGGCTACACATCCCTGCGAGGGGTGACGTGCTACCTCGATGGCTATGACCAAGCCGCACGTCGACACGGCGGGCAGGGCCTCAACGGTTTCCGAGAGTGGTTGATGGCCAACCACGTTGGTGAGAGCAGCTTCACCTGGTGGGCCATGGTCCAGTTGATTGCGTTACCGGACTGGGACTTCCAGACCGATCTCACTTACGAGCAGGAGCTGCCCTTGTCGGTGATGGGTGCCTTCGCCGAGTTCGAACATGCCCTGATCCTGGAACGCCAACGCGAGGGCATCGCCGCCGCCAAGGCCCGCGGTACCTACACCGGCCGCAAACCCGCCCTCACCACCGAACAGGCACAGCAGCGGCGGGAACGGGCCGCAGCCGGGTAACGAAAGTCCGTGCTGCCCAACGAGTTCGGCATCCGCCGCGAAACCGTCTACAGCTACCTGCGAGCCGACCACCGACTGAACGAGGCATGCACCGTCCGTTTCCTGGTCAAAGTGGTATTTCAGCTGAAAGGAGATGATTCGGGTCCTTATCGGTACATACTTGCTTCGAGGTCAGACCAGCTTATGAAGCAACTCTGTCTCTCAGCGGCGGTGTAGTACTCCGGATTCGGTGGCGGCTTTCCGCTTGCCTTGTCGGTCACGTCAACCGTCGAACACCTGCAGGTCGTACGTCGTATATTGGCTTTGATATCGACACGGATGTCGGACTTGTCCTGACCGGCCACTTTGGGAACGGGACGGTCGATCATGAAGGTGATCGGCCTGGGCGGTGCGCGGTCTCGGTCGGCCGCGGAAGTCGACGCGAAATTCGTCAAGGATCGAATCGGTCAAGGAGCATCCAGCTCAGCCTTTCTACTGTGCGGTCCCAGCGGTCATCGGACCGATGACCCGGCAGATTCAGAGGAGGAAGAGAGATGATCAGTGCATCCTGCAAGCTCCCGTGGGACGTGAAGAACGCGGCGTTGATCAAGGGCGATGAGGTGTGGCACACCGACTGGTCGGGTCAGACGCTGAGCATCGCGGAATGGGTCGGGCGCAACTTCACCGGTAACCTTCCCTCCTGGAAGTCGGTCGATGCGGCCATGCAACTGCCGTGGAGCACGAAGAACGCCGCGCTGTTCAACGGCGATCAGGTATGGCACACCGACTGGTCGGGTCAGACGCTGAGCATCGCGGACTGGGCCTCCCGCAACTTCACGGGGAAGCTGCCGGACTGGACCAAGATCGATGCTTCCTGCAAGCTCCCCTGGGACGAGAAGAACGCGGCGCTGTTCAACGGCGATCAGGTGTGGCACACCGACTGGCCAGGCCACACGGTCGAGATCGGGGAATGGGTCGGGCGCAACTTCACCGGCCACTTCCCCTCCTGGGACAAGGTCGATGCGGCCATGCAACTGCCGTGGAGCACGAAGAACGCCGCGCTGATCAACGGCAACCAGGTGTGGCACACCGACTGGCCAGCCCAGACACAAAACATCGCCACCTGGGTCCGGAGCAACTTCGGCGGTAGCCTGCCCAACGGATGGAATTGAGCAGTCGATAGGGCCCTCACCGGCCATGGACTGCGCTGATGCACAGAGGGTGGGCCCCCGCTCATGAGAGCGGGGGCCCGCACTTATCTGCGGGAACGGCCTTGCGTTACTTTCCGCGCGGATGTTGCTCATGCCCCGTCGCGCGGTGCGACGGCAGTGGCTCGTCGTCCGTGGCGCCGTCCGGCATCTGGCGGTCCTCACCGGCCGCCAGCTGCTTGCCGAGTTCGGGCACGTACTTGTAGAGCGTCGACCGGGACACCCCGAGCAGGCGAGCGATCGAGGACACCGATGCATCGGGGCGGGTGAAGTATCGCGCGGGCCTGGCGGCTGCCGTCGCCTGCCGCCTGGCCGTGGTCGTGATCGACCTCGACGAGGCAGCTTGCAAGCCGGTCGTCGAGGAGATCGAAAGTGCGGGCGGCCGTGCCCTCGACGCCGGCGCGGACGTCTCCGTCGAGGCCGCGGTCGAACGCCTCGTCGCCGAACTCGCACGCCCACCGTCAAGGTCAACAACGCGGGCGTCATCCACGACAACCTCCAGTTCCGGATGGCCACCGACGACTGGGACACCGTGATGAACGTGCACCTGTGCGGCTCCTTCCTGATGGGCCGGGCGACCCAGAAGTGCATGACCGCAGCGGGTTTCGGCCGGATCGTGAACCCGTCGAGCACCTCGGCGCCGGGCAACCGCGGACAGGTCAACTACGGGGCGGCCAAGGCCGGCTTGCAGGGGTTCACCAAGACGCTGGCGCTCGAACTCGGCAAGCAGGTTTGGATGCGGCTGACGTGATGTTATCGGGCGAAAGTCGCATCTGAATTGCGCATTCGGACCCCTGAGTGGAGCCGCGACGTGCCATCTCATCGATGGATCTTTCCGTGGTTGTCCTGGTTGAACCAAGCGTCAGGTGTAGCTGTACAGCGCGTGCACGGTTCGTGGAAGTTGGCTGAGGCAGCGGGGAGTGGGAAGCTTCTGCGGCTCGGCGGACGGCAGCCGTTCTGTTGTCGGTTGTAGTGCGCCCTGCTGAGCGACACCGAGGCCGGGGGCTAGGGGCTATGAAATCGTCAACGGCAGCCAAATGGAGGTGCCCCAGAGGCTGTGACATGCATCTATGTCGCTATGCGCATCTGACCATGTCAGCGGTCCTACCGGAGGCGGCGCATCCTCGCGCACGTGTTGACTAACATTTCCTATGTTCGCTAACATAGCGCATGTCATACAAGCAGCGAGAGGTGATCTAGATGGCGAAATGGGCTTCCTATCAGCACGAGGGGAAAAGCTATGCCGGTGTGGTTGTGGGGGACAACGTTCACGCCGCGCCGGGACGCGCGACTCTGCTGGACCTGATCGGTGCCGGACCTGTCGCGCTCGCTCAGGCTGCCGAGCAGGCCGCCACGTCACCGGCGCACGTGGCGGCTCTGGCCGATGTCACACTGGGTGCGCCCATTTCCAATCCGCCGGCGCTGCGTGATTGCCTGTGCTTCTTGGACCACATGCGCAACTGTCAGCTGGTTCTGGCCGGCAACCGGGATCTCAACGACACGTGGTATCAGCGCCCGGCGTTCTACATCGGCTGCAACTCGACGATTCTCGGCCCCTTCGACGATGCGCCGAAGGCTCCCGGCACGATGGCAGCCGACTTCGAACTCGAAATTGCGGCCGTGGTGTATGGAACAGGGCCGAATCTGACAGTTGAGGAGGCCCAGCGCGCCATCGTTGGCTACACGCTGTTCAACGACTGGACGGGCCGTGACCATCAACTCGCCGATCAGCAGTTGGGACTGGGGCAGGCCAAGGGCAAGGATTGCGGCACGACGCTGGGCCCGTTCTTGGTCACGCCCGATGAACTCGAGGAGTACTTCGCTGATGGCCGGTTGAATCTTTCCGTGACCGCGTTGGTCAATGATGAGGTGATCGGATCGGGCTCGCTGTCGTCAGCGGATTGGACTCTTGCCGAAATGATCTCGTTCGCCTCACGTGGTGTGCCGTTGCGGGCTGGTGAGGTCTTCGGCTCTGGCACGGTCCCAACGTGCACCTTGGTCGAGCACCTGGGCGACACCGATCCCACGGCCTTCCGCTGGTTGCAGGAGGGCGACCTAGTGACGTTGCGCGTCGATCATCTCGGCGAAACTCGACAGAAGGTCGTTGGCAGCGCTGACCCGCATCCCCTGCGGACGCTGACCAAACCACAGGTCTGAACGCGGCAGCAGTTCGCCTGGGGCGAGGCGCTCGTCGCTCGACGCCCGCGAGCGTCTGTCGATCAATACAGAAGGGAGACTGCTCATGGCGCCATCCGATGCGCCCGCCGAACTCGTGCAGATCGGGCAAGGCACCTGGGCGTTGTTGCGGTTACCTGGATCGTGGGGCCAGACCAATACCGGCCTCATCGCCGGTGCAGACGCTTCGGTCGTCATAGACACGCCGTGGGACGAACGGCGCGGGCAGGAGATGATGCGGCTGTTCGAACCTCACGTCCGGCGCGCGCCGATCGAGTCTGCGGTGATCACTCACGGCGATGCCGACCATTGGTGGGGTAGCGACTGTCTGCCGTCTCATGCCGACATCATTTCCAGTGAGGCGACATTAGAGGAGATCAAGCACGACAACCCGCCCAGGCAGGCATCGTTGGTGGTGTCGGCGTCACGCGTGCTGTCCCGTGTCCCCGTTCGGCGCATCGCGCATCCGTTTTGCATCATCGGTGAGGCCCTCGCCGGTGTGCAGCCGTCGCCCGAAAAGCGTGTTCCTAGTGTGACGTTCACCGGCAAGAGGGTTCTGAGTATGGGCGGACGGGCGTTGCAACTGCGTGAGGAAGGCCCGGCCCACACCGCCGGTGACGTCATCGTCTATGCCCCCGACGTCGGCGTAGTGTTCGGCGGCGATCTGCTGTTCTTGGGGTCCACGCCGGTGGCATGGCATGGTCCGCTGAGCAACTGGATCGGTGCGTTGGAGCGCATGATGGCTCTGGAAGCTGACACGTATGTGCCCGGGCACGGTCCGCTTGCGACGAAACGGGATGTGGGGGAACTGGCCGCGTACTGGCAGTGGATCACGACCGACGGGCGCGCCTGCTTCGACGCTGGGCTCACGCCATTGGAAGCTGGGCGGCGGCTGTTGGCGTCCCCTGACGGACGCAACAGGTGGGCGTCATGGCTCCACCCCGAGCGGATCGCGATCACACTGCACACCGCTTGGCGGGAATGGCTGGGGCGCGAGCTGTCGACGCCGACGTTGCGTCAGCGGGTGGCGGCCTTCAGCGATACCCGCCGGCTTCAGCTCGAGTTCTCTCAGGGGCGGTGAAGCGATGCGTGCGCCGTATCTGCGGGCACGACTGGGTCGCAGCTGTGTCGTCGTCACCAGAAGCTATGTCAAGACTCACTTTGCGCGATACAAGGTTCCGCGTGATCTCCGGTGTGCCGCTGAGCTTCCGAGATCGCTTGCTCGGGGCTCCGCCCAGCGAGCCGGGATGACGACGACATGGATCTGATGATGGCATGCGCTGCGTCAGCCCGCGCTGCCCCACGCAGGAATCAACTGCGCTCGGATTGCTTGCGGCGCGGCTTGGTGCTGGCCACGAAGAGCGTCTTGATCGCAGCGCACGCCGTGTCCAGGTCGATCGCCTCGGGTGCAACCCGCCACTGCTGATGGACTCCGATGATGGAGCCGTGTACTACGGTGATAAAGGTATCTTCGTTCATCCCTGATGGCAGCGTGACCCCGCCGAGACTGTCGGCCAGCCACTTTCGCAGAGTGGCCTGAAGGTCAGCGCACACCGCAGTAAGCGGTGAATCAGGCTCGATAGCCTCGGCCAGCAGCGTGATGGCCAGCCTGCTAGTGGGCTGCCGGATGTGCTCGAACAGCTGGTCGAGAGCATCCTCGAACGAGGTGACGGCTCCTGCGGCTCCGATTCCCGTGGTGCGGATGTCATCGATGACCGCCTTGAGTAGCCCCTCCTTATTGCCGAAGTGCCATGGAATCGAGCCGCGGCTGATGCCAGAACGTTCGGCGATGTGTTCGAAGGTCGTTGCGCGGTAACCGTTCTCGGCGAACAATTCGGCAGCCGCCCGCAGCAGGATCTGACGGCTTTCTTGGCTGGTCGCCTCACGACGGCTCATCGCCACGACCGACCTCCTTCTGTCACAGTTACCGATCGCCATGCCTATTCCATGCTACTCGACATGTGCTGCGATGGATGACATAGGTAGTGCTCGCGGCCCGATATGTGACGAGGAGGTCGAGTTACCGCTACCTATGTCGGCTGACATAGGATATGTTGATTGATCTACGACGCTCTTTGTCGTCACGAGATTCGAAGGAGGTCGCCGCGCCGCAATGATGAACACGTCCTACCCGTCTGGCGCCCGCACTGTGTCACGGCTGCTGTCCTACCGGGCAGACCATGAGCCTGATGCCGTGTTCTCGAGCTTCCTGCACGACAACGACAGCGACGACCTCAGCTACGCCCAGGCATGGGAGATGGCGCAGTCGGGAGCGCGGCTGCTCGCCAATGCCGGCGTGGGTGCCGGAGCGACATTCGCGGTCATGACTGACAACTGCCGCGAATTCTTCGCCTGCTGGTTCGGGGCTGCTCTTCTCGGCGCGGTGATCGTTCCGATCAGTCCGCGCAGCAGCGTCGACGAGATCGCCTTCATCATCGGTCATGCGCAATGTCGCTTGCTGATATGCGGGCAAGAGCGCGGCGCTGAGCTACCTGCCGACCTGGGGGTGCCGGTCATCACCTGCGGGGCCGACTTCGAGGCCCACTCGCAGGGATCCTCGCCCCCCAACGCGACGGTGGGTCCCGAGTGGCCGCTGGCGGTGATGTACACCTCGGGAACCACCGGCCGGCCGAAAGGCGTCGTGGTCACCCATGCCAACTACGTGGAAGCCGGGACGGTGGTGGCCAATCATCTGCGGATGCGTCCCGATGACCGCTGGATGGTCTGCTTGCCGTTGTTCCATGCCAACGCCCAGTATTACTGCGTGATGTCGGCACTGGTAACCGGCGCCTCTGTGGCCGTCGCCCCACGATTCTCGGCTACCCGCTGGCCCGCTCAGATCCGTCGCAGCGCAGCCACCTTGGCCAGCCTGTTCGCCGCACCGATGAGAATGATCCTGGCACAGCAAGGACCCGACACGCCTACGTCGTTGCGCGCCACCATCTTTGCCCAAAACCTCACACCGGGCCAGCTCGAGGAATTTCAGCACCGCTTCGACACGGCGTTGGTGCAGATCTATGGCATGACCGAGACCATCGCGCCGGTGCTGATGAATCCGCTTCACGATCGCCGGGACAACATGACCGTCGGTCTGCCCGTGCGCACGGGCGCAGTGCGCGTGCTGACCGCCGACGGGCGCGATGCCGAGATCGGTGAGATCGGCGAGCTTCTCGTCGCGGGCAGCCCCGGATCGACACTGATGGCTGGCTACCTGCATGACGAGACGGCAACCGCCGAGGCTTTTCTCGATGGTTGGCTGCGCACGGGCGATCTGGTCACCATCGATGAACACGGCTACTTCTCGATAGTCGACCGGAAGAAGAACATGATCAAACGCGCCGGCGAGAATGTTGCCGCCGCCGAGGTCGAACGTGTGGTCAATTTGCATCCCGGTGTGTTCGAGTGCGCCGTGGTGGGCGAACCCGATCCGGTGCGCGACGAGCGGATCAGAGCGTTCGTGGTGCTCGAGCCAGGACACGGCGATGTCACCGGCGAAGACATCATCGCCTACTGCACCCGGCATCTCGCCGACTTCAAAGTCCCGAGCGTCGTCGACATCGTTGGCTCCCTGCCGCACACCGCGGTGGGCAAAGTGCAAAAGCACCGACTCGGGGCCGCGTCTTCAGGGGTACGTAAGGCCGCGCCGTAACAGCGGCGGTGCTGCATCTCCCGTGACTCGCAAAGCCTCTGTCGGGAAAGCGATCAGCATCGCAGCGGATCGGGTTTTCGGACCACGCGCGAGGATCGGGGGCGAAGAGGCTCGAAGCATGTGGTCTTCGATCAGATCGGAAACCGCGATCGGATGTGGCTGAGCCACTCCGCCTAGCATGCGCGCACGTCGGCCGCGCAGCGCGCCACGGGAGGGGTGGCATGAAGGTCGGAAAGGGCCGCGGCGTGCGTACGGCCAGCGGCAAGCCGCGCTTGCTCCCGAAGTGCCACGCGATAGCGCAACTGCTGATGCCCGAACGTCGCTCGATCGCCTCGAGAGTGGTGGCGCGATAACCGTTGTGGATGAACAGGTCCAACGCCACCTGCACGATCGTGCCGATACCGGCGTTTCGCCGAGGATGGGTGTCGCTCATCGCTGTCGTCCTTCCGCGCCACTGGAGAAGCTCCTCTGTCCTATGTTGGAAGACCTTTGCAATGCTTGATAGCCTATTCTGTGTTAGCCAACACAGGCGAAAGGTGTTCGATGCGCTATGTGATGTACCGGTCCGACGAAGGGGACCGTGCCGGAGTCGTGGTCGGCGACGCGATTCACGCCCTGCCGACAGGACTGGCCTTGATCGACGTGATCGGCCGAGGCGCCGAAGTGCTGCATGAGCTCGGGCAGGCTGCCCGGCAGTCTCCGGCGGAGGTGGTGAGTCTGGCGCAGGCCCATCTGTTGGCGCCCATCGAGCGACCACCTGTGTTTCGCGATGCACTGTGCTATCTCGACCACGTACGCAACTATCAGGAAGCGGTCGGGCAGGGCCGCGTCCTCAAAGACGTCTTCTACCGGATACCCGCTTTCGCGTTCCGGTGCCCGACCACCATTCTCGGGCCCTTCGACGACGCGCCGATGGCGCCCGGAACCGCCTGGCAGGATTTCGAACTGGAGATCGGTGCCATCGTCGGCGTCGGCGGCAAGGATCTCACCGTTTCGCAGGCGCAGGACGCCATCATCGGCTACACGATCGTCAACGACTGGTCGGCGCGAGATCTGCAGGCCCTTGACGCACAGATGGCCATCGGGCAGGCAAAGGGAAAGGACAGCGGCATCACCCTGGGCCCATATCTGGTCACCCCCGATGATCTGGAGCCGTACATGCGCGACGGACAGTTGGATCTGACCGTGACGGCCATGATCAACGACACGGTGATCGGCACGCGGTCGACCGCGCCGATGGACTGGAGTTTCGCAGAGGTGATCTCATTCGCGTCGCGAGGTGTTCCGATCGTCGCCGGAGAGGTATTCGGGTCGGGCACGGTGCCGCTGTGCACGCTGCTGGAGCATTTCCGGCTCGATGACATCGACAACTGGCGCGGATGGCTGCGAGACGGCGATGTGGTCACCTTGACCGTCGAAGGTCTCGGTCAGACCCGCCAGACGTGCGCGCATCCCACTGCCCCGAACCGCTACCGGCACGGGTGAATCCCGATGTCCCCGTCGTCGTGCGGCGCCCCAACCCGCTGAAACCGCTGCTGCCGTTCACCCATGGACTGCATGAAGTCGGCCGCGATGTGTGGGCGTGGATTCAACCCGACGGTGGATACGGCCTCAGCAATGCGGGACTGATCGCCGGAGACAACGCGTCGATGCTCATCGATACGCTCTACGATTTGCAGCTGACTCGAGCGATGCTCGATGCAATGGTGCCGATCACGTCGGCACGTCCCATCACCACGGCGCTGTTCACTCATGCCAATGGCGATCACTGTTACGGCAATCAACTGCTCGACGAGTCGGTGAACATCCTCGCGGCGGCCGGCAGTGCTGAGGAGCTCGCGCACGAGATGAATCCACAGATGATGGCTTTCGTCGCCTCCATGGATCTCGGCCCGGTTGCCAGCCCCTGGCTGCGGGAACGGTTCGGTGGTCATGATTGGGGCAGCATCGCGGTGCGCAATGCCGATCAGACCTTCGACACGTCGCTGACCGTCGAGGTAGGTAGCCGCACAGTCGAACTCCACGATCTCGGTCCCGCCCACACTACCGCCGACACGGTCGCGTTCGTTCCCGACGCCGGTGTGCTGTTCACAGGCGATCTGGTTTTCGCTGGCAGTTCACCGATCGTGTGGGCGGGGCCGATCTCGAACTGGGTCGCTGCCTGCGAACGCATGATCGACCTCGGACCCTCGGTCGTAATTCCCGGGCATGGCCCGGTTGTCGGCGTCGAGGCCATACGCGCGGTAAAGGAATACTGGGAAATGGTGATCGAACAGTCCGATGTCGCCTTCCACGCCGGGCTGCCGGTGGCCGAGGCGGTCCACCAGATCGACCTGGGCCCATTCAAGGACTGGTTGGATGCCGAGCGCATCGTCAACAACGTCTACGTCCGTTACCGGGAACTGGACCCCGACACACCCGAACTGCCTATCGTGGCCCTGCTGACCATGCAGGCCGACTGGGACGCCAAGCACCGCAGCTAGATCACTCATCCGCGCAACAAGATGGCGCATGGTTTGTCAGCAGTTCACGACCAGGCTCTGCCCGCCTTCGCCGCGCAGTTCGCCAGCGCCGGAATCGCTGTGATTCCAGGTGATGCGAGTCCGCAGACGATCTGCGAGGCGACGGGCGCCGCGAACGCCACCATTATCGAACGAATTTCCAGGAGTACGCAATGACATACGAGATCGTCAAGGGCCTACCGTCGACGCACGGCGACCACTACCAGCTCAACACCACGACACTCATTCGGCACGCCGCCCGCACGTACCCCGAACAGGAGATCGTCTTCCGGACCGCAGACGGCGGCTGGGATCGCTACACCTACCGCGATGCGTACGTTCGGATTCGCAAGGCCGCCAACGTCCTTCGCGGACTCGGTATCGGACCCGCCGACATGGTCGGGGTCCTGGACTGGAACAGCAGGCGGCATTTCGAGCTGTACTGGGCGATCCCGGGGCTCGCGGCGGCGATGCTGCAAATGAATCTGCGATTGTCCCCCGAGGACCTCGGGTACGTGGTCGAGCACAGTGCGGCCCGCTTCGTGTTGGTCGACGAGACCTTGCTACCGGTAGCGGAATCCCTTGCCGCCCAAGGAGTCGGCGTCGAAGGCTGGGTGATCATGTCCGACCGGCCGATGGCCGAGATCTCGACCACCCTGTCGAACGTGCACCATTTCGAGGACCTGATGGCCACCGCCGACACCGAGATCGAGTGGCCGATGATCGACGAAACCTCCACCTACAGTGCCTGTTACACCACCGGGACCACCGGCCGCCCCAAGGGCGTCTACTACTCGCATCGCGGAATGTATCTGCACGCTGTGGCGCAGGCCGCGGCCTTGAGCATTACCGCCGACGACGCGATCATGCTCATTACCCCCATGTTCCATGGACAGTCGTGGGGACTGCCGCAGTCCGGTGTGTACAGCGCGGCCAAGATCGTCCTCCCCGGGCGTAATCTGGCGCAGGACACCTCGGTCCTGGTGGATGAGATGATCGCCGAGAACGTCACCATAGCCAATGGCGCACCCGCGATCTTCGGGCCCATGCTCGACTACATCCGAACCCTCGACGTCAAGCCGGACTTCAGCCGTGCCAGATTGCTCTCGGGCGCGACCGAACCGCCGTTGTCGATGATGCGCGGCTTCTACGAATTGACCGGCGCGGACATCGTGCACGGCTACGGGGCTACCGAGACGACGCCCATCGTCGCCGCGAACGGCGCGCTGAAACCCGCGCTGCGCGACACTCTCACCGAGGACGAGCAGTGGGATCTCAAACGCTCCCAGGGCATTACGGCCGTCGGTGTCGATATTCGGATCGTGGACGCGGAAGGCAATGATCTGCCGCACGACGGTGTCGCGCAGGGCGAGGTCCTGGTGCGCGGCCCGTGGATCATCGAGCGGTATCACCAGCTGCCCGACGACGGCGACCGATTCCACGAAGGCTATTGGCGCAGTGGGGATGTGGGCCGCATCGACGAAAACGGGTACCTCGAGCTGACCGACCGGATCAAGGACGTGATCAAGAGCGGTGGCGAGTGGATCTCCTCGATCGATATGGAGAACGCCATCGCCGGGCATCCGATGGTGGCCGAGGCCGCGGTGATCGGTGTGCCGCACCCGAAGTGGCAGGAGCGCCTGGTCGCGCTCGTGGTCACGGTGGATGGAAACGAAATGCCGCTCATCGAGATCCACGAGTTGCTCGAGGGGCGGATTCGCCAAATGGCAACTGCCGGAAACGGTCCTGTTCGTCGAGGAGCTGCCGCGTACCAGCGTCGGGAAGCTCGACAAGAAGATCATGCGCACCCAGTACTCCGATCTCTACGAGGACGCTCAGTGAACAACGACTGTGCTGAACGCACGTCACAGGGGCGAACAGCGCCGCTGGCGTGAGCATGCAACCGGTACCCGCCGACCAGACAGCCTTCGAACAGCGCTTCGCATCGGTGGGTACCGACCTGCTCGAAGCGGCTCCCGTGGTTCGGTCCGCGCCGCCGGAAAACAAACCCCGCGAGACCCGCGACCAGATCCTCACGGCTCGTGGTGGATGCTCGGCGCGGTACCGATCAACGGGGCGCGCATCGGACCCTGGCAGTCAGGCCGGTCGGCCCGGTGAGGGGTGGACCTTCGGCCCTGCCGCGAGGCGGTCTCGAAGACGACGATGTGAAGAAAAAGAGGCGGTCCGGCCATGAGCCGGGCATCGAGGCTGAGCCGCAAGAACGGAGTGGAGGAGGAGTGCCGACGCCGCGGTCAGCACGACCGCACCCGAAGTCGATGCCGGGAGGAGTCATGGGACATCTGGAACTGCACGCACACTTGAAGATCCGTCCAGGTCAACTGGAAGGGTTCAAGGCGCAAGCGGCCGAGATCATGCGGCTGACCCGAGAGAAGGACACGCAGACCCTTCGCTACGACTGGTTCATCAGCGAGGACGGAACCGAGTGCGAGGTCCACGAGGCGTACCCGAGCGGGCAAGGTCTGATCGAGCACAATTCACACGTCATGGACGCGCGGGCGATCCTCTTCGAGAAGTACGCATACGACCACCGGATGACCGCCTTCGGCGAGGTCTCCCAGGAGCTCAGGGAACTCGCAGACAAGCACGCCGGAGGAATCGCTGTTTACTCGTTCCTCCAAGGCCTCGGAACCGCGGCGGCTGTCTAGGCCCCGAGGAAGGGACGTGAGGTCATGGCCGAGACCCGTCT
The DNA here is from genome assembly GCF_057708605.1 of Nocardia sp. bgisy118. Classification (NCBI taxonomy): domain Bacteria; kingdom Bacillati; phylum Actinomycetota; class Actinomycetes; order Mycobacteriales; family Nocardiaceae; genus Nocardia; species Nocardia sp. bgisy118. The sequence goes on from NZ_JBYISM010000024.1 coordinate 32,426, forward strand.
CCTGGAGCGGGTGACCGCTTCGGACCTGTTCCTGCTGCTCTGGGACGACTACGGCTGGTCCACCGACATCGGCGGGCTCGCCATCCTCGACGGCACAAACCTGCTCGACGAGGACGGCAGCGTCCGACTCGACGCGGTCCGGCGACACCTCGAGCCGAGAATGCGGTTGGTGCCTCGTTTCAGGCAGCTGCTGTACCGGCCTCGCCTCGGGCTGGGGTGGCCGCTGTGGATCGACGCGCCCTCCTTCGACCTCGCTGAGCACCTCCACGTCCATGCGGTTGCCGCGCCCGGCGACCAGGACCAGCTGCTGCGGACATGTCAGCAGCTGGCCCGGCGGCCGTTCGACCCCGCCCGGCCACTGTGGGAGCTGTGGCTGCTGCCCGGCCTGCCGGACCAACGGGTCGGCGCGTTCTTGAAGCTGCATCACGTCCTCGCCGACGGCCCCGCCGCGATGGCCGCCTTCGGGGCGCTGCTCGACCGGACCGCCGACGCGCCGGTCGAGGGTGCACCGCCGTGGACGCCGACACCTATCCCGTCCACCGGTGAACTGCTCGGCGACAACCTGCGACGCCGCCGACAGGAACTACGGCTCGGGTGGTCGGGCCTTGTCCATCCGAGTAGAACATTGCGCCAGGCGCGCCGCGCGTTGCCGGCCTGGCGGGAGGTGCTCACCGAAAAGCCTGCCCCACGAACCAGTCTCAACCACCCCGTAGGCTCCGAGCGCCGACTGACCATCGTCCGCGGCCGTCTCGACCCCATCGAACATGTCGCTCATGTCCATCAGGCCACGGTCAACGACGTGGTGCTGGCCGCGGTTGCCGGCGGCCTGCGCCAGCTGCTGGCAAGCCGCGGCGAGGATGTCCGAGGGCTTGTCCAGCGCGCGATGGTGACCATCTCCCACCACGAAGCGCGGCCCGGGGAAGCGCAAGGCAACACGCCCGGATGGATGATGGTGCCGCTGCCGGTCGGTGAGCCGGACCCGGTGTGCCGGCTCACGGTGATCGCCGCAGAGACGAGCGCACGGAAGGGCAAGGCTCGCCCCGAGGCGGGCAGCGGGATCTTCAGATTCGTCGCCTGCCAGCGCATCTGGTACCGGCTGTTTCCGCGGCAGCGGTCGGTGAACCTGGTCGTGAGCAACGTCCCGGGTCCGCGGACGCGGCTTTATCTCGCCGGCGCGCCGCTGCTGGAGGTGTTCCCCCTACTGCCGCCCATGGGCAACCTGACACTCGTCGTCGCAGCCCTGTCGTACGCCGGCCAGCTCAATTTCACTGCCGCCGCCGATCAGGACAGTTGCCCGGACGTGGAGGTCTTCGCCCGCGGGTTGCGCAGTGCCCTCGACGACCTCGTGCAACCGGTCCTGGGGTCTGAGAAAGGCGGTCGGGCCGGCGCCATGGAGTCGGTACCGACGCCCAACGCGCCGACTACGCCGCGCCCGTCACCGCGGTGATCGATCCCGGCATGTGCGGATACTGGTGTCGCCGAGTTGCTGCCCGAAATCGATTGGGTTTCCTTGGGTGCACGGGCAGTCTTGGTTGTATGAGCTGGAACGAGGCATTCGCGGACCATTATGACGAATGGTCGGCCGGTATGACGGCGGATATTGCTTTCTATGTCGAGCTTGCCAGTCGTGCCGATGGGCCGTTGGTCGAACTCGCAATCGGCAATGGCCGGGTGGCGATCCCGGTTGCCCAAGCCACCGGGCAACCCGTAATCGGCGTCGATACCTCTCCTCGAATGCTCGAGCAGGCCATGATCCGGGCGGCGGCGGCTGGCGTGCGGCTCGAATTGCGCGAGGCCGACATGCGCGAGCTGCGCCTCGATCAGCCGGCGGCGCTGATCTACTGCCCGTTCCGTGCGCTGCTGCACCTGAATACCTGGGCTGACCGCCGCCGTGTCTTCGAGCGTGTAGCCGCCTCCCTGCAGCCCGGCGGACGATTCGCCTGGAACGCGTTCGTCTTCGATCACCACACCGCAGCAGACCTGGACGGCACTCGCCAGCTCGGACCGGTCCCGCACACAATCCGATACGCGGTGGGCGACAACCGGATTGACCTGGTCCGTGACGACGGCGCGGTGAGCTCCTTGTGGTGGGCGACGAAGAACGAGTGGCTCGGACTTCTCGACGTGGCAGACCTGGAACTCGAGGCACTCCACGGTGGGTTCGCTGGCGAACCGTTCACCGAGGACAGTCGAGAATATGTCTTCGTAGCCCGACGCCCGCATGGTGCGTACTCGGGCCGGTATATCCGCTCATCGGCAGAAGCGCGCATCCGGTTGGATACGCGCTTCCCGGCATTTCCGGACGTTCCACGCAGGTGGCTGGGTCGCGGATGAACTTCCGCTACTGCCGCATACGGCGCTGTCGAGAACCTCCGCGTCTGCCGATGTGCGAGTGCTCATGCGGTGTTGGCTGACTGGATACTGATCACTGCTCCGGATGCGCGGAGTGAAACCGCTAGAGCCTCCATTTCGACTCGGGTTCCTTCGATGCCTCCGGCGCGGAGCTGGTCGGCCATCGAACGCGCCTCGATGAGCGACAGCGCTTTGACAGCCCGTAGCGCCCGCATCACTGCCGCCGGCGTTGCGTTGTCGCCGGTGAGTTGAAGCAGGGTCGGACCGTTAGCGGCCAGGATCGCCGAGCGCATCCGCGCTGGCGGTGCTTCACAGCCGCGTTCGTACCAGACACATTCACACTTCGGGCAGTTGCCTTCCAGGTCCCATTGGTGTTTCACTCCCGAGAGTGCCTCGATGACTGTGGCTTCGATCAGCGACCCGCACTCGATGCAGTTGGTCATGTAGGGCGCGGATTCAACCACTGTGTCCATCGTGCTGAATCCTAGATCCAGCTTCCCGCAATGGTCGACAAGAGCGTCCGCGTCTTCCGCACATCGCGCATTCACGAACGCGCGCAAATGGAACGGTGACCGGTGAGAGGCAAGCCATTTGAGAGCCACACCAATGACACTGGTGGGCAGCCGATTAGGGAGCTTCTCACCGGGCACCTGGACCCGATCCCGGCCGGGATCAGGCCCTGGCACCAGTGTTAAGTAGCCGATGACGGGATATCGGCAAGCCTGGGTCAAGCCTCGGAATCGGCGACGTACCAGTACAACCGATCGAGGCTGGTCGAAGCCGGCTCCTGCCAGGGTTTACCGTCAGACGAGATTCGGTTGTTGTCGAGGTCGAAGCGAACAGATCCTGCTTGGTTGCTGGCGGTGAGTACTACCCCGTCCTCGGACAGGGCAAGGGTCTCCCACGCGCCGCAGGCTTCGAACTCCAGCCGTATGAGTTCGTGGTCGTCGCAGTACTGCAGACCTTGCGGATGCCCAGAGTCCAGGACACGGGGCCGGCGCAGAGTCCGGCCTTGCAGCTGGCCGTTGTTGAGCCGTGCCAGCACGCCCTGGGAATGCCACACGACAGCAGTGGGGACGAATTCTTCTCCGTAACGTTCATCGTGGTCGAATTCCACAAGCTGCCAGAAGTTCTCGGCATCGATTCTCAGCACCAGCAGGCCACCGTGTTGAGGTCCCATGACGGCATTGAGGTGGTCGTCCCACTCAATAATTCCGGTTACCGCCCGGGGGACGCGATAGCGTCTGTGGCGGAAGACCCCGCTGCGGCGAAGTGCCAACGTGATCATCGCCGGATGATCTTCTGCGAGGAATTGCATCGGATGCGTGGCCTGTTCGGCCGAATCGGGCTGTGCCTGCGGCGTCTACGGTACATCGGCTTCTCTTTCGCGATGCGGCACGTGCTGCGCACACCGCTCGCCGAGCTCGAGCGTCAGGATCCGCCGTTCGATAGCGCGCCAGCCCGGTTGCCGCGTGTGGTGCGGTGGGTGACTCCAGCGCTGGTGGGCACCGTCGAGTGCAGGGAATACGTTGACGCAACGGCGTCACCCGAGTTGGCGAGGGCTGCACGCAGACCCGTCAGCGTGCGCGCGGACCAAATTCTCCGCGACCTTCGGCCCGCCGCACCCGCCATCGACGCCGACCCTTCGAACCCGCGCAGTTCCTCCTCGGTGCGAGCCGGTCTCACCCGGTACGGCCCGACCGCGAACTCGCTCAGCGGCGGCCGCCGAAGCCGGGCGGCGCGTAGCGCGGCGAGGCGACACAGGCTTAGCGCCGGATCCCGCACGCTTACGCCACTGCCCCCGTGGTCGCCTTGATCGCGTTGGCGGGTGTGTTGTTGACCCGGCGTCGCGCGGAAGGTCGGCGACACGCGGCTCGTAGTCGACGGAGGGTGCGGTACAACGCGATTTATAGTGTGCATTGCGGGCAAAACTTCGGCTATCAGGTCGAGCCAGTCACTATCACGTAGAACCAGTTCCGGGTCGGCAGCGCATCAGGGCCCGACAACCGTGAATTCTTTCAGAAAGGCGCCATTATGCCCGTCCAGCACACTGCCCGGTACCGCGCGATCACTGCGGCGACGATGGCAGCCCTCGCATTGTCCAGCGGCGTTCTCCCCGCGTTCAATTCTGCGGCAATCGCGTCGGCGCAGGTGTTCCACGCCTCGCCCGCCGCGACAGCGCAAACCGAGCTCTACACCGAGATGCGGACGCTATGGGGTGAGCACATGGACGGGACCTGGGCGACCGTGGTCGCGTTCGCCGACGACCCCCTCGCACTGCTGCCCAGTCTGGGCCGACTGCTGCGCAACCAGGTCGACATCGGTAACGCGTTCGCGCCGTACTACGGCCAGGAAGTCGCCGGGCGGCTCACCGGCCTGTTGACTATCCACATCTTGCAGGCCGTGCCAGTCCTCACCGCCGCCCAGATCGGCTACAAACCGGCACTCGACACGGCAGTCGCGGCCTGGCATGCCAACGCTCGAGATATCGCCGACTTCTTCGCTGCGATCAACCCCAACTGGTCGCGGCAGGACATGCGTGAGGCGATGAGCATGCACATCGACCAGACCGTCGCTTACGCAGCCGCCGTCATCGACGGCAGGTACAGCGACGCGACCGCCAAGTTCGACAAGGCCAAGGCACACATGATGGATGTCGCCGACATCCTCAGTCAGGGCATCGTCGCCCAGTTCCCGGACAAGTTCTAGACTCTCGGAACATGCTGAGGCTCAATTGTTTTCGGCGGTTCCAGGCGGTCAGGTGCTCGCCTCGATCTCTGGCGCCCCTTGGCCTCTGCTGTTCCATATCGGCCCGGATTCATAAAGTCGATGAACTCGGTGCCCGGACCAAGCGTCAACCAGAGGCGTTCTCCAGCGCTGACCAGGGCAAACTCAACCACCGGTTCGTGGCTGTGCCATAAGTTGCCACACTCTCTACATCCGTCCGATGCATGAGCACCAGTCCGGAGGACCGGTACCGGATCGACCGCGAGCCAGCAAATCCTGCGGCCGAAATCGGCTCGCGGAGAAGCGGAGAAGCGCGGAGTAGATCGTCACACCGCCGCAATGGACATCGGCATCCGAGGCGACAGAGGGCTGTCCTAGCGGTAGCGCAAAGATTGGACGACCTGAATGTCGAGTTCGTCGAAGCGGGACGGAAGGATCTTCGTTAGCCAGACCTAGCTCGGGCTATCGCCACAGAAACATCCGTATTCGTCCCACGCGGTGGCCCGAGCGCTGCGTGCGAGTCCATGCTCAACCGCGCGTGCGATTTCGTCCGTGCCTGTGTGCCAGCGGCACTCACCCTCCCGAGATCGCTCGATTCTGCTCGCAACTGCGCGAACCACCAGTGGTCTGTACGCCTGATGTCGAGTAACGACGCCGACCGGAAGGCGGGATGTGGGTACACCTCCGAGGTGATGCGGACCCACACCCGCCGAGGCAGGACGGCTGCCGACCTGTCAGGGCTCGAGGTCGACCACACCTTTGCCGCTCGCGATGTCGAGCGGCACCGACACCTGATCGTGCGCGATCAACCAGGTGTCGTCGATCTTCCGCATGCCGTATGTGACCCGGACCCACATGCCGCCGGTTGTGGCCCCGTTCTTCAGCGTGCCGCTGAGACGAGCGAAGGCGTGCCCGAATGCCACATCGTCGCCTACGGTGAACGTCAGGTCGCGAACCTCATAGGCCACACTCTCGAAGAGCATGAAGACTTTCGCCCAGTTCTCGAGTTTCGCCGCTATCCCGACATGCTGGAGCGGCGGCTCGACATCGAAGGACACGACGTCGGTTGTGTACAGCTGTTTCAGGGCGTCGAGGTCCTTGGCTCGCAGTCCTTCGACCACCTTGTCGATGTGCCGGCGAAGCTCGACTTCGGCTACCTCGATACGGTCAGTGCGTGTCTGAAAGTCGTTGGGTGTGGTCATGATCGGCTCCTCAGGAATTGACGAAAGTGGTTTCGGCGGCGGCTCGCAGCGGCGCGAGCGCGGTGCTCCATGCGATGAGCTGATCCAGCAACGTGTTCAGCGCCGTGGCGTGGCGGTCGCTCGGTGTGAAGGTGCTGTGGTTCTCGAAATCGGTGAGCAACGAGATCTCGACCGGACGGCTCACGTCGGCCATGCCCAGCGTGCTGCAGACCACCCGCAGCTGCGCCACCGCGCGAGCGCCGCCGCTCACGCCGTAGGAGACGAATCCCACCGCCTTGTCGGTCCATTCCGCGCACAGGTGGTCGATGGCGTTCTTCAGCACCCCGGGAACGCCGCCGTTGTACTCCGGGGTCACCACCACGAAGCCGTCGAACGGGGCGATCCGCTCCGCCCAGGCACGGGTGTGCGCATGCACCGACGGGCCGAACATCGGCGCCACGGCCTCGTCCAGATGCGGCAGCGGGTGGTCGCGCAGATCGATCAGTTCGAACTCGGCGTCGCCGCGCCGCGATGCCGAGTCCACAACCCACTGGGCGACCTGCGGGCCGTTGCGGTTGGGCCGGGTACTGCCGAGGATGATGCCGATTCTGATCATTTCCAGAACTCCTGATTCGCTGAAAGTGTCGCGACCTTCCGACGACACAGCCGTCCGGAATGTCAGGCCGCCTCGCCCGCCCGTCACCACCACCCCTCATCGAGACGCTTCGCGTCGCTCACATTTCTGGTCGCTGATTCGTCGATTTCTGTGAGGTACGCACAAACCGAAGGAGCCGACCATGACCGACCCGCACCTGCCCGGGGTGATCGGTGAACGCCGTCAACTGATCAATCTGGCCTACCGGCTGCTCGGCTCGCTGGCCGAGGCCGAGGATGTGGTGCAGGAGACTTACGCGCGCTGGTACGCGCTGTCCGAGCGGCAGCGGGAGGAAGTGGCGGCGCCCGGCGCGTGGTTGACGACGGTCGCCAGCCGGATCTGCCTCGATCTGCTCGGCTCGGCGCGCGCCAGGCGGGAACGCTATGTGGGCGAATGGATTCCGGAGCCGGTACCCAGCCGGTCCGAATGGCTCGACGGCTCCGCCTCCGTCGATCCCGCCGACCGGGTCACCCTCGACGAGTCGATCAGCATGGCCTTCCTCGTCGTGCTGGATTCCATGACGCCGGCCGAGCGGGTGGCGTTCGTCCTGCACGACGTCTTCCGCTACTCCTTCGCTGAGGTCGCCGACATCGTCGGGCGCACCCCCGCGGCCTGCCGCCAGCTCGCCTCCAGCGCCCGCCGCCGCATCCAGACCTCGAAGGAGCCGTCTGGCCCCGAGCGCGCCGAGGTGGTCCGAGATTTCAAACGGGCTTGGGAGACAAAAGATATCGAGGCCTTGATCGGCCTGCTCGACCCGCAGGCGATCGCCACGGCCGACGGCGGCGGCCTGGCACCATCCTTCCTCGACCCGATCAACGGCGGCGAGCAGATCACTCGGGCCTGGATGGAAATCGCCGCCCACGGCCCCGCGGTAACCCTGCTGGAGCGTACGGTGAACGGCCAACCCGGCCTGGTAGCACAGCTCGACGACACCATCGTCTCGGTCTACGCCTTCGACATCGCCGACGGCCGGATCACTCGCATCTGGGTGATCCGGAACCCGGAGAAACTGAGGCCCTGGACGGCCCGCTGAACCGAACAGCGGATCCGCAAGCAGTTCCAGCGGCACCACAACCTGCTCAGGATTCCGGCAGCAATCGCGCTATCAGCCCTCGGACAGTTCTACGACCTCGATCTGTTGGCTGAAAGTGATCCGGCGCCGCTCGGTCTCGGCAGGCTTCTCGGGAGTCTCACCCCACCGGATCGTGGCGAGCCACAGGCCATTCGGGTCGGTGACGACGGGAACCAATTGCATGATCTTGCCGAGGCGGTTGTAGCCCCCATCGGACCGCCCGAGAAACTTGCCGACGAACGTCTGGTCAAGATCCGCCCCGGTCAGGCGAGTGACCTTCACCTCGCCTTCAGCACCTTCAGCACCTTCGGAACCGATGAGCCGGGCACGGTACTGCTCTGTAGCCATAATCCCTGATCTCTCTAATTGTTGGATTGGCTCAGCATTTGCTGTGAATCTTACGCGATGCGGAGAATGAAGTTGAGCGCCGATATTTCACAAACGCCGCGATGTTGCTGGCTACCGCATGGCAGAGGTGAATCCACTCATGGCCGTGCTATATCGTCCGGCAGCTGGCCAGCCGAGGCGTTGTCCACGGACGCGGGGCGGCGTCGAGGCCTTCGTGGGTGCTTTGGGCGATCAGTTCACGGATGAACTCGGCCAGCACTCGGCTCGAGGCGCCGGAAGGGGGCCGTCCTCCGAGACGTGACTGGTGCGGAATACCCTGCCGCTGACCAGGTTTGCGCGGACATTCTGTGCGAAGGTGGCGAAGTCTCCGCGGTTCGGCTGCGGCGCGATCATCAGGTTACCGTCGCCCCCAGAGTCCGCGACCTGCAGAGTCTCCCCTTTACTCCAGACGTTCTGGGGGGACATCCCCCAACCGTCGGGCACGGTCACCTGCGATTTGCCGTCCACCGCGACAATCGTCTGAGCTGACATCAGCCGGATCTCATCGAATGCCGAAACCGAAACCGCCACCGCATGATTCGGCTCCGTCGTCCGTTCATGGGCCAGCGCGGCAGGCCCCGCCGCCGCGGCGATCAGCATAGGAGCCACGCCCATACCCAGCCGGACCATCAACACCCGGACCCCGCCGCGCCGCCCCACCCCGAACCGGGCATTCTCGAAAAGCACGGCAGCAGCCTATCCAACAGCTACGACAGGGGCTTTGGGCGAGTACTCGGTGCGATCGAGGCGCGGCTCGCAGGTGAGTACTACGACCCCGCCGCTCGAAGCCGATAACCGCTATCGAGTGCGTACGACCACCAACCGGCAACTCGGCCACTCGGTTCCGCTGCCCGGTCTGCGAGAAGCTCGCCAATAAATTGCTGCCATTGATCTGGTCAATTGACCAGAATGTAACACGGGCATCCCATGGTGCGAGCTACCCTGTCCGCATGCTCAGATCATTTCGCCGCAATGTTCGTGGCCGCCAATCGATTCGGCGCACGGTTACTGCGGCTGCAATTACTTTGATTGCAATTGGCGGGGCGCAGCCCCTCTCGAGCGCTGAGGAACCCGTTGCCGGATCAGTGGCGATTTCCGGCGCGGCAGAGTTTCTCGCGGCGATTCAGGGCGGCCGGCTGCTGGGGGTGCCGCCGCTGCCTGCAGTCATCGAGGGCGCAGGCGCCGGTCTGTCCTCCGCCGAGTTCTGGACGAACTACGTGCACGAGGTGTTGACCAAAAACTCGATCCTGCTGCCCATTCCGATCGACGTCGTCAAACCCGATGTGGTGCTGCCCCACGCCCCGGTCGAGGCGGGCGTCGAGGTGACGGCGCTGCCCTACGCGCCCGTCGATCTACTCGGGGTGACCTACGAGTGGGCGGACCGGAGGAAGACCGTCGGCGAGTTCCTCAACGACACCGGGACCGACGTGCTCGAGTTCGCACACAATGGCGCGTTGGTCGCACAGTACTTCGCCAACGGCTGGTCAGCCGAGGTCGCCCACCAGGCGTGGTCGACGACCAAGTCTTTCGTCTCCACACTGGTCGGCATCGCCCTCGACCAGCAGCTGATCGCCTCGCTGGACGATCCGATCGAACGATATGTCCACGACTTGGCAGGCACAGCATGGCACGGCGTCACGATCAGGAACCTGCTCGAGATGCGATCGGGGGTCCACTGGGACGAGCACGCCGAAGATCTCGCTCAGAACACCCAGGTCATGCAGTGGATCGACATGGCACTGGACTACTACACCGAGGGGCAGGCGGGAAAGACCAGAAACGAGTTCCTGCAATCGCTTCCCCGAGTCGAACCGCAGGGCGTCCACTTCAACTACAACAGCGCCAATACGCAGGTCCTGGCCTGGATGCTGGAGAGCATCTACCACCAGCCGTTCAATGCGATACTCTCCGACCAGTTGTGGCGACCGGCGGGCATGGAAGCCTCCGCCGACATCATGACCGACCGCACCGGCGTCGCCATCGCTTCGCAGGCCCTCTTCGCGCGACCACGCGATTTCGTCCGCTTCGGCGAACTCATGCGAAATAATGGCCGTACCCCGGATGGTCGCCGGATCGTGTCCGCACACTGGATCTCCGCGGCGACCACCAACATGAAACCGGCCAGAGACACCGGCGACACCACCGACGGCGGCTACGGCTTCCAATGGTGGAGCGGTGCGACACCGGATGGATTCCAGGCCAACGGATTCCAAGGGCAGTACATCACGGTCGCCCCGACCGCATGCTTGACCGGAGTGCGGTTGGCACACACGCTGCAACTGAGCACGGACCTGACCTTCGCCGGTCAGGGAAACGCGGAGTGGCAGACGCTCTATCGAGCGGTGCTGGACCGGCTCGGCGGATGCCGCTAGCGCCGATCAGTCTTCACGCCCTTCCCACTTCAGTAACCGATTGGCCCGAAATGATCGACTCATCCGCCACGAATTCCTCATCCACCGAAAGGCGCTCCGTCTTGCGTTCGGCGCGGCAGGCGAACTCGATCGCCTTCGCCGGACAGGGTTTGTTCCTGGCCGTTGTGCTGACCGAATTGCCACAGCTGAAGGACAAATTCGATTTGAGCGAAGCCGCGCTCGTCGGCGCTGTAGCCGGTATTTCGCTGATCGCCGCTCTTGGGAGCGTGGCCGCCGAGCGCGTGGCAGTGCGATGGTCCAGTAGAACAGCATTGCGTCTGGGCCTGTGCCTGGTCGCGATCTCGGGGCTCGCGATCGCCTGCTCGCCGGTGCCCGCCGCGCTGTTCGTCGCCTTGGCGATCTACGGCATCGGGCTCGGCGCCGTCGACGCCGGGACGAACATGCAGGCGGTTCTCATCCAGCACGGCCAGGGGCGGTTCATTTTGTCCTCGTTCTACGCGGCCTGGAGCGCCGGGGCGATTGCCGGCGCGTTGTTCGTCGCGGCATGCGCGGCGCTGGACCTGTCCGTCAGCGTCGCGATCGGGGTAGCGGCGGTCGCGGTGCTGCTGGCCGGGCAAACCCTGGGACCGCGATTGCTCGGCGCGGCCGACGCAGAGTCCGGGCCCGACGAACACGACCCCGCGCGACCGGTCCCGGTCGGCACGTTCCTGATGTTCGGGGTGACGCTGGCGCTGGCTTTCGCGATCGATCTCGCCGTGGGCAACTGGTCGGCGCTGTATCTCAGTGAGGAACTGCATGCTTCGGCGGCGGCATCGGCGCTGGCGCTGGCCGCTTATCAGGGTGCCTCACTGGCCGGGCGGCTGGCCGGGGACACCGGGGTGCGGCGCTGGGGCTCCCGCACCGTCAGCCGGTGCGCGGCCGCGATCGGATCGGTCGGCCTCGCGATCGTCGTGGTCGCGCCCACGTCTGCGATCGCGATCATCGGCTTCCTGGTCGCCGGTATCGGGCTACCGCTGATCGCGCCACTGTGTTTCAGCGAATTGGGCCGCCGGACCGGCGGTCGGGGGCTCGATGCGCTGATCGCACGGCTCAACCTGTTCAACTACGCGGGCACCCTGGTCGGAGGCGTGGTGGTCGGGTCCGTCGCGACCGCCGCGAACCTGCGGGCCGGATTCGCGATTCCCCTGCTGTTCGCGCTCGCCCTGTTCGGCCTGGCGCGAATCTTTTCGCAGAGGCTGCGCCACAGCGGTGCGACCGCGACGATTCCCGGTCAGAACTGAACCGGGTGTCGCCGAGGAACGAACACGGCCGCGCGAAACCATTGCCGCAGAACTGGATTGGACGTGTGATCAGATGGTGGGCGACCGCGCCGCAAATCGCGGCACCGTAAGCGCGAGGCTGGACCTCCCGACAATTCCGCCCGCGGTCCTGAGCGGGATCGTCGAGATCGGCGCGCGCGAAGGATGCGATATCGGGCAATGGTTCACCGGCACCGGACTGGCCGCGCCCGAGGTTCTGGCAGCGATTACGAGCGCTTCGCGTAATCGGCGAAGCCCTGCCAGTCGAGCATCACGCAGGGTTCGTCTCCCACGGTCCACGCGTCGTGGCCGGGTGGGACGATCATGAAGTCGCCGGGTCCGTATTCCTGTTGCTCGCCGTCGTCCATGGCTACCACCATCCGACCCGAAATGCAGTAGCCGACGTGGGCGGACTGACAGCTGTCGGTCTGAGCAATCGGCTTGACATGCTCCGACCACCGCCAGCCGGGTTCGAAAACCGCCCTGCCGACCGGCCCTCGATCGAGGTTGACGACATCGACTCTGCCTTTGTCCTGCTCGAAAGGCCGGGTCTCTTCGGGTGATTCGAAATTCTGGCGCACCAGACCGGACATGGCGGTTCTCCTTCGACATCCAGCCCCCGATGGTGGGTAGGTTGCGGCCCGCGATCGATCAGCGCGACGGACCGCTCCGGTAATGCTCGGCAAATCGCAGTTACCGAATAGCATCCGCGGCCGACGGCAAACATCACGCGCACATGCCGACAGCTACGCGGCGCACGGCCACCAGCACGACCGAACATGGAGAGCCCCGGTCCCGGGCAAGGACCGCTGAAGTGGGCACGTGGCCTTCGGATCGAGAGAGACCGAAGTGGTACCGCTTCTATTCGGGCCGCACGGCGGGCCCTGCTCAGTCGGTGGCGGCGATTGTCTCGTCGGGCCGGTCGAGGCGCCCAGGTCGGGGCGGATGGGTGGAATTCTCGCCGCACAGGTGATTCAGGCCGGTGAGGGTGAGCAGCCGGTGGACGGGTGGGGAGGGCTTGCGCAGGGTGAGAGTCGTGCCTCGTTCTCGTGCCGCGGTGCGGAGGAGCCAGAGCGTATCGATCGTCGCCGCGCTGAAGAAACTCACGTCGGCCAGGTCGATCTCGATGTGGTCGACGGCGGGATCGGTGACCGCCGTGCCGACGGCGTCGTAGAACTGTCCACCGGTGCCATAGTCGATTTCGCCGCGGCAGACGACTTCGCACCGGTCACCGGATCGGCGCGTCACCACTGAGAGATACGAGCCCGGGGTGACGAAGTCGTCCGCGATATCGGTGCTCGGCGAAATATCGTGCTGGTCGTTCATGAGGTGTCACCTCAGCGATCGAGGGCGGACACCCGCGCGCATTTGTGTGACGAGGGTGCGGGGGGTTCGTCCATCAGACCGCAGGCCCGCGGTGGTGTCTAGTACCGGAAACGAACCGCGACCGGCCAGAATGCGAACCGCGGCCGCCCCGTCCTGCCTGAGCGGCACGCCCGAGGCCGCCACGATGCGCGGAATTGCCACTCGACCGGCCGCCCGTCCAAGGACCGGTTCGGCGCGCGCAGACACCGTTTGTGCCGCCCCCCGGCCGACCGGGATGAGGGGGCTCGCGACGACGTTATTCAACGGCGCATCGCCGCGCGCGAGCGCGGTTCACGCACGATATGGGTCTGTATTTCGATGTGGACACGATATCGAGGACCATTGCTCGAGGTCACCGCGCCCAGCACACACTCGAACGGGCTCAAAGATCAAGTGATCACCTTTCATGTTTGGACACCTGTTCAGGTTGCTGACTCGAAAGGAACTGTGACATGAGCGCTCTGGGCACCCCACTCAAGAAGATCGTCGCCATCAGCGCGATCATCGGCGGCGCCGGCATGGTAAACGTCGGCCAAGCTTCCGCCGTTACCGATCAGGAATGGGACAGCCTCGCCGCGTGTGAGTCGGGTGGTAATTGGAGTAGCAACACCGGCAACGGGTTTCACGGCGGCCTGCAGTTCTCGCCGGGCACATGGGCTGCATATGGCGGTGCCGCGTATGGGCGGACTGCCGACAAAGCCACCCGTGAGCAGCAGATCGCCGTCGCCGAGCAGGTACTTGCCGCTGAGGGCTGGGGTCCTTGGGCAGGTTGTTCGGCAGCGCTCGACCCTTTCCGCTGAGACGGCCGAGATGTCCAGCGGGTACGACCGAGCCATGACCCTGTCATCGTCCCGGTCCTCATGAACGCCGCCCGCTGCGGTGAACATCTCGCGGGGTGGTAGCCGCAGCGACGCCGGTCAGTGGGAACAGCACCAACCCTTGCGAGTGATAGTCGGCACTCCAGGATGTTCGGTCGAGTGTCAGCTGCCTCAGATGATCTCGGCGCGTTGATCTTCCACCGAGCCGCGTGGCCGTTTCGAACCACGCGGCTCGCGGCACAAGGGTGCATTCGGTGCATCTGACGGAACTGCCAGATGTCGAACCGGGTGAGGATCGCGGGGATAAGTCTCTCGGTCGCAGAACCTCTTGTTCCAGGCGCGCAATCCGATCGAGGCGATCGCGGTCTGTCGGCTTGCATGCCGACCGGATTGGTTCCGATCAGGACGCCGCCTACCGGGCAGGCGGTGATCCGAGGGTATTGAGATGGCGACTGCCTTGCAGACGACGAGGCGCCTGACACGGTGCGACGAGTGCGTTGGAGGGCAAGTCGTGCCTCTGGAGTAGATTGCGCGCCAAAGGTTTTACTGACTGCCCGATCTGGATTGGCCTGAGAATGTTTTTCGATGGGATGCCCGGCGACTGGAAGCCGATGCCGTTGGCACAGGCGACACAACGCTACGACATCGCCGAGGCGAGCGACGACAGTGTGTACCTGGAGGACCTGTTCGGCGACGAACCCCAGCACTTCTACGTACATACCGGCGACCTCGAGGCCGATGGCCCGCTCGTGCTGGGTAACGGGCCCGGCGAAGATGAGGACACCGTCTACGTCGTCGACGGCGACCTGACTGTCAACGGCCCGGTCAGCTTCCTCAACATGGACATCTACACCTCGCTCTATGTCACCGGTTCGCTGAAGGCGCGTGATCTGATCTGCCTGTGGGACAGTTGCCTGTTCATCGGCGGCTCTCTGCACATAGACCAGCTACTCGCGACAGCGTTGACCGACGCCGGCCATCTGGTCGTCAAGAAGACGGTCTTCGCTCAGGCGTGGCTGGACGACTGTGACCGAGGCGCGATCTACTTCGATGACATCCAGGTGCCCAGACGGATCGGCGCTTCCGGCAATTCCTACCTCGGTGCCGACCACCCGATCGAAAACCGGTCCGAGACCGTACGCCCCGAATACTTCGGCGAGAGTGGCGAACTCGACATGTTCCGGCTACGCACAGCGCTCATCCAGGGTCTGCCTGTGCTCCGCTGACTCACATCCCGTTCCTCGGGCAAGCCGGACCCATCGCCGCAAACATCTCACTGGAGCACGTGGCAGTGGTTTCGGTGAGGGTGAAACGGCTCGGCCTCGTCGCCCCCGTCTGGCGACGGACTGAATGTCGTTTACTGACAAGGTCATCCGACCGGTTGGCCCGTCGTATGACGGGCCAACCGGAAACACTCACTTCGCCGGGAACGGCGAGTTGATCGTGGTGAAGTACTGGATGGCCGCGCCTGCGGCGACCGGGGCGGTGACCAGGATCTGGCCGGCGAGCGTGCCGAGGGCGCCGACTGCGAGAATGCCGCCGATGCAGCCGACGGCGGCGGCGGGGATGAAGGGCCCGAAGAGGCCGACGATGGTGGCCGAGGCAACCGTAGCCCCGACGATGCCGCCGAGCACGCAGCCGACGGCGCCGCCGCCGAGTCCGCCGACCAGGGTGCCGATGGTGGCGCCCATGCTGATGGTGCTGGTCATCCGGGACCAGGCTGCCTGCTCCCGTTCGTATTCGGTCTTCCACGGCGCCTTGTCCTCGAAGGGCAGTGCGACCGGCTTGTAAACGGCCTTGTCCATGGACAGTTCCGGGGTGAGGGTGGCGGTGCGGCCGTTGATGTCGGCGCGGATCGGGAACTGGAAGTCGTCGATGTTGAAGGTCAGCGGCGTCGCGGCGATCACGGTCCCGCTCGGCGACTTCACCTTCAGCGCTCCGTCCTCGACCCTCAGCGCACCGGAATCGATCTCGACGATCGAGGCGGTGTCGGTGGCCTGCGCGGTGAAGGACACCGGCGATTCCGGTGTGGCGTGCGCGGTAGCGGTAGCGGTGGTCAGCGCGGCCAGAGCCAGCGCGGGCAGAGCCAGGGTCCTCATCAGCATGGAGATTTCCTCGTTGTCGAACAGTGCCGAGCGGTGCGTCGGCTGTCTTACTATTGATAATGATTATCGTTAGCGCAAATCGGCCAACGAAACACGCTGTGCCGCAAGGTCGTCGCACCGCCGACTTGTCGCGCGATTAAAGATAATGGTTATCATTAGCGTCTGCGCGACGTTTGGAGGCTTCTGTTGGGACACCTGTTGATGGTGGAGAGCTGGGTCGGATCGATGAGCACACTGCTGCCTGCTGGAATTGGGGACAGCGGGCACACGTTCAGCTTCCTGACTCGCGATCTGGGGCACTACCTGCGCGGGAAGCCGGGTACGCATCCGCTGCTCGGCGCGGCCAATGTGCTCACCGCCGAGACCAACGACGAGGACACGCTGCTGCCGTACGTGCGGCGCCTGCACGAGGTGCTCGGCTTCGACGGGGTGCTGTCGTCATGCGACTACTACCTGCCCACCGTGGCGGCGATCGCCGCCGACTTGGGTCTGCCCGGCCCCGGCCGCGACGCGGTCGCCGCGGCCTGCCAGAAGCACCGCACTAGGGAACTGTGCGGTGCCGCAGGCGTTTCGGGTCCGGCGTTCGCGGTGGTGACGGGTGCCGAGGAGGCCGTCGAGGCGGCGCGGGGCATCGGATACCCGGTGGTGGTCAAACCGGTCGACTTGTGCGGCGGCATGTTCGTCACCCGCGCCGACGACGACGCGCAACTGCGCGAGGCGCTCGACAGGCTCGGCGGATTCCCGCGCAATGCCCGCGGCCAGGAGCGCTCACCTCAGGTACTCGTCGAAAAGCTCCTGCACGGACCGGAATTCAGCGTCGAGACCGTGACCGCCCGCGGCATCACCACGGTGGTCGGCGTCACCGACAAGCGTCTCACCGGCGCCCCGGCGTTCATCGAGGCGGGCCACATGTTCCCCGCCGCGCTCTCCCCGGCCGAACGCGACGCCCTCACCGGCACGGCCCGCGCCGCGATCTCCGCGCTCGGTCTCGACGACACCGTCGCCCACATCGAGATCATGCTCACCGCGGAAGGTCCGCGTTTGATCGAGGTGAACCCGCGCCCGGCGGGCAACCGCATCACCGAACTCGTCCGCCGGGTCACCGGCATCGATCTGGCCGCTGTCCACGCGCAGGTCGCCGCGGGGCAGACGCCCGATCTGACGGTGCGGCCCACCGGAATCGGCAGTGCCGCCATCGCTTTCGTGGTGCCACAGGAGGTAGGCACCTTGACCGCGCTGACGGGTGCGCAGGACTGGCCGCTCGACCCGCGGATCGTCGAGCACACCCTCGCCGAACCCGGCACGACCGTGCAGGCCGCGACGAACAACAACACCTATCTCGGCCACGTCATGGTTGGCGTCGAATCCTCTGACGCCGCAGGAGATCTCGCTCGATCGCTGATCGAAAAACTGTCGGTCGAGGTCGCTCGATGAGTCCCGTGCAGACCACCGCCCCGTATTCGGTCGCCGAACTCCTGGCCCGGGCCACGGACGGACGCCTCGGCCCCGACCCGGCGACCCTAACGATCTCCAACGCCTTCCTCACCCGATACGACACCCGCCACCGGGGCAGCCGCAGCGGCTACCGCAATGCCGTGCTCGGCCTGCGCACCGGAGCCTCGGTCGGCTCGTGCAGTATCGAGCCCACTGCGGACAACGACGAACTGCTCGACGACTGTGTCGGCGTCCGTGTGGCCGATCTCCTGCGGCACTCGCTGCTCCCGGTGCGCATCGCCGCCTTGGACGCCTATCTGATGCACCTGCGCCCGCATCCGGCGGCAGTCGGCACGATGGCTCGTGCGGTGACGATCGAGCCCGGCGACAGCCTGGCGAAATCGCGGCAGCGGGCGCGGGCGGTGGTGGCGCTGCTGCCCGAGCGCACCCGCCGCGTGCTGGTCGTCGGCGTGGTCGGATCGCTGCTCGCCGCGCTGCGTGAACGCGGAATAACGTATATCCCTTGCGATTTCGCTGGCGGCACCACCGAGTGGGGTGAACCAGTCCGCCGCGACCTCGATGGAGTCGCCCGTGACTACGACGCCATGCTGGTGACCGGGATGACCCTGGGCAACGGTTCCTTCGACGATTTGGTGGCCGAGGCTCGAGACCGCTCGCTCCCGCTCGTCGCCTACGCCCAGAGCGGCAGTGCGGTGCTGCCGTGGTTCCTCGACGCCGGTGTGTACGCCGTGTCGGCCGAACCGTATCCGTTCTTCTCTCTCGACGGCGGACCGAGCACGCTGTTCCACTACCGCAGCGGGGTGGACGCGTGAAACCCCAACCGGATCTGCTGGCATTGGTCGGCGGTACTCCCGTGATCCCGGTCCCTGCCGGTGCCACCCACTATCTGGCCAAACTGGAGGCGGCGAGTATCGCGGGAATGAAAGCGCGCGCCGCGGTCTCCATGCTGACCGCCGCCCGCGCCCGCGGCGAGCTCGCGGCCGGTGCGCCGGTGATCGAATCCACAAGCGGCACGCTGGGACTGGGCCTCGCCCTAGCGGGCAAAGCGCTCGGCCATCCGGTGACCCTCGTGGTCGACGCCGGTCTCGAACCGGAGATGCGCTCCCTGTTCACCGCCTTCGGCGTCGGACTCGACATCGTCACCGAACCACACCCCGACGGCGGTTGGCAGCAGGCCCGCCTCGACCGGCTCGCCGCCCTCGTAGCCGCGACACCGGGCGCCTACTGGCCCGACCAGTACGACAACCCCGACAACGCGGCCGGATACACCGCCATGGGCCAGGAAATACTGGACCAGGTCGACCGAGTCGATGTCCTGGTCGCCGCGATCGGGTCGGGTGGGCACTGCGCGGGCCTGACGAAGGTGCTGCGCACCCGCTGGCCGGATCTGCGGGTCGTCGGCGTGGACGCGGCCGGGTCGCGGATCTTCGGCCAACCCGACCGGCCGCGCCTGATGCGCGGCCTCGGCAGCAGCATCCTGCCGCGCAATGTGGCCTACGACGACTTCGACGAGGTGCACTGGGTTGGTGCGGCCGAAGCGGTGGCCTCCTGCCACGAGCTCGCCGCGCGGATCGGCGTCGCCGGTGGCTGGAGCACCGGGGCGGCCGCCCTGGTCGCGGACTGGCTGGCACGGCGCGAACCCGATTCCCGCGTCCTCACGGTGTTTCCGGACGGACCGCACCGCTACCTGCGCTCGATCTACGACGACGACTGGTGCCACCGGCACGGCCTCACCGCGATACCGGCCACCGAACCAGACGAGCTCGCCGCCCCGGATGCCGTCGAGGTCCACGGCTGGGCCCGGTGCGCGGTGGTGCGTGATCCCCGTCGCGAGCAGGTGGGCGCATGAGGATCACCTGGCAGAGCACCCGCTTGGAACTTGCTCGCCCCCTTCGCATCTCCCGCGCGAGCATGTCCGGACGCGACGCAGTGTGGGTGCGCCTGAGCGACGGGGAAGACTACGGCTGGGGTGAAGTGGTCACCAGCCCCCGGCTGGGACTCGACACCGCGCGCATCACCATCGCGCTCACCGAACTGGCCGCCCGGATCGAGGCCTGCGGTGCGCCCGAACAACTTCGCGCGAACCTGCCCGGCCTGCGCGCCGCCTTCCCGCTGCCGGTGGTCTGCGCCGTCGACAGCGCGGTGCACGACCTGCTGGCCCGCCGCGCAAGCGTCTCCGTCGCGACGTATCTCGGCCTGCCTCATCGTGTTCGGGTACCGACCGCCTGCACGATCAGCCTGACGAGCGTCGCCGAGGCCGGTGACCGCGCCGCCGAACTGACCGCCGCCGGGTTCTCCGTCGTGAAGATGAAACTCGGCGCGCCCGACCCTGCCGACGACATCGCCCGCGTCCGCACGGTGCGTGCCGTCGCCCCCTCGGCGACCTTGCTGCTCGACCCCAACGGCGCCTGGGACGCCACTACCGCAGTGACCGTGCTGCGGACATTGGCCGAGCTCGATATCGCCGCCGTCGAGCAGCCGGTGCCCGCCGCTCGGCCCGCGTGGCTGGCCGAGGTCGCCGCCCGTGCGCCGATGCCGGTGATCGCCGACGAGGACGCAGGCACTGTGGCCGACCTGGACCGGCTACCGGACGGGATCGGCGGCATCAACATCAAACTCGCCGAATGCGGAGGGCTCGATGCCGCGCTCGCCATGATCGGCCACGCCCGCGACCGCGGCCTGGACGTGATGCTCGGCTGTCAGGCCGCCAGCTCGCTCGGCATCGCCCCGGCGGTGCATCTGCTCGGCGCCGCACGCTGGGTCGACCTCGACGGGCACCTGCTGCTGGCCGAGGACCCATGGACCGGTCTCGGAGCCGCCGACGGCGTCCTGAGCACACCGGCCGGGCCTGGTCTTGGCGTCACCACCGCGGTGGCCGCGCGGTGAGCGCCTTGATGGAGCTGCGGAGTCTCCCGCGGTCGGTGCGGTTGCTGCTGGCCAATCAGTGCCTTGGCAATATCGGGTTCTTCATGCTCGTGCCGTTTCTGGCCGACTACCTGCGCACGGATTTGGCGCTGTCGGTGACGGTCGTCGGCATCGTCCTCGGCGTACGCAATCTCAGCCAGCAAGGCTTGTTCCTGGTCGGTGGGTCGGCCGCGGACCGGCTCGGCGCGCGCGGGGTGATCATCGTGGGCGCTGGCATCCGCGCGATCGGTTTCGTGCTGTTCGCGATCGGTGGGTCCCTGCCGGTGGTACTGGCCGGGTCGGTGCTCACCGGATTCGCAGGCGCCCTGTTCAACCCGGCCGTGCGTGCCTACATCGCCCGCGACAGCGAAGACCGCGCGGCGCAGGCATTCGCGTGGTTCAACGTGTTCGGCAATGCCGGATGCGCGCTCGGTCCGGTGATCGGGACCGTGCTGGTGGGAGTGGGTTTCCGGATCACCGCGCTGACGGCGGCAGCGGTGTTCGCCGGATTGACCGTGGCGCAGCTACTGCTCCTGCCGAACCGGCCCGTACCGCCGAGCGGCACAACCTTGCGCGCGGACTTCACCACCGTGTTCACCGACCGCCGGTTCTGGGCGTTCTCGCTGGCGCTGGCCGGATTGTTCGCGCTGCAGAGCCAGCTGTACCTGCTGTTCACCCTGCAGGCACGCGACCTGGCCGGAGCCGCCGCGGGTCCGGCCGCCGTCGCCGCTCTCTTCGTCGTGGAGACCGTCGCGGTGGTGGTCTTGCAGGTTCCGGTGACCAGAGTGCTGGGCCGCCGCGGCGAGCGCGGCCCGATGATCGCGGCCGGAATGGCCTTGCTCGGCGCGGCGTTCCTGCCCGTGCCTCTGGCGGCGGCAGGAGATCTTCCCACCGGGACCGGCGTCACCGATGTCGCCGTGCGCATCGCTCCCGTCCTGCTCGGCGCTGTGGTGCTGGCACTGGGGGTGACGGTGGCGCAGCCGTTCGTGAACGAGGCCATCCCACGCTTCTCCGGTACCGCGCTCACCGGAACCTATTACGGCGCTTTCTATTTGGCTTCGGGTCTGCTCACGTTGGTCGTGGGTGCTCTGGTCGGCGCGGTCGTCGACCACGGCGGCGGGCCGCTGGGGTGGCCGCCCGCTCTGGTGTGCGCCGCGCTCGGATTCGGCTCGGCCGCCGCGGTGCTGGCCCTGCACCGCGCGCGGCTCCTGCCCGGCCCCGAAGTATCGACTTCCCCGGCGCAGCCGCTGCGCCCCGCGAAAGGCAACCGATGACCCCCGCAGGCCCGGTTCTCTTCAGCGAGAACCTGCTCACCGACAACCCCGCCATCTACGAGCGCACCTTCCCCGGCACCGGTGCGGACAACGCGCGATTCGTCGCCGACCTGGTGGACCGCTTCGGCACCGGCCCGCGGCTCAGCCTGCTCGACGCGGGCTCGGGCACCGGCCGCGACGCCGCCCGCCTGGCCGAACTCGGCTATCGGGTGCGCGGCGTCGACCTGTCCGAACAGATGGTCCGCTACGCCCGGACCCGTTGCCCCGCCGTCGAATTCGTGGTCGGCGACCTGCGCGCCCTCGACACCCCGGCCCCGGTGGACGTGCTCACCTGCCTGGGCAGCACCCTGCTGCACCTGCACGACACCGCCGACGTGCTCACCGCCCTGCACCGTTTCGCCGCCTGCCTGCGGCCTGGCGGCCTGCTCGTCCTCGAGATGCGCAACGGCGCCTTCCTGCTGACCGACCGAGGCCGTCGCGAACTTCTCGACGACCAGCCGCAGCGGCACATCGAATGGGAGGGTCTGACATACACCTCGCGCACCCGCCTCACCGTCGACCTGCCCGCCCAGCTGCTGCGCCGAGAACGAGTGTGGACCTGGCCGGGCTGCGCGGAGCCTGTCGCGCAGCACACCGCCTGGCGGCTGCTCTTCCCGCAGGAACTGCGTCACCTGCTCGGCAGTGCCGGATTCGAGGTGCTGGCCCTGTTCGACCAGCCGGGACCGCTGACCACACCGGCGTGGCCCGGTGACGGAGCACTCGGCGACCGTCTCGACGGCGACCGATTGCACGTGGTCGCTCGCCGGGCCCGCGGCGAGGAGGCGCGATGAGCGTCCCGATCCGCGTCGGCGTCGGCGCCGCCTTCGGCAGCTGTGGTGAACTCCTCCAGGGCGTCACCGCCGAGAACGGGCGCGATTTCCTGGTCACCCTGCCGATCACCCGCGGCTCGGTGGCCGTGTTCGAACCCGACCCCAGCCGCGACGACGTGACCGTCGTGCCCGCCCACAAGACCAAGTCGCGTGCTGTCGCGGCCGCCGTGCTCGCCGGATCCGCGGCGCTGCGCGGCGGCGTGCTCACCGTGCTCGGCGACCTGCCCGAGGGTAAGGGCCTGGCCAGCTCCACCGCCGACTTGGTCGCGACCGCACGCGCCGTCGCCGACGCGGAGAACAGGACCCTGGCCGCTACCGAGATCGAGGCCGTCTTGCGCGGCATCGAACCCTCCGACGGCATCATGTATCCGGGGGCGGTGGCCTACTACCATCGCGAGGTCCGCCTGCTGGCCGCACTCGGCGCGCTGCCGCCGCTGACCGTCGTCACCGGTGACGAGGGCGGCTGTATCGACACCGTCGTCTTCGACCGGCACCGGCCGACCGTTTCAACAGCCGTCGCACGCGAATACAGCTCCCTGCTGGCTACACTCAGCGACGCCATCAGCCGCGGCGACGCCGCCACCATCGGCGCGGTCGCCACCCGTAGCGCCCGCCTCAGTACACCCCTGCGTGAGCGCCCACACCTGGAAGCCACCATCACCGCCGCCGAACGCATCGGCGCCCTCGGCGTGGTCGTCGCCCACAGCGGAACCACCACCGGCATTCTGCTCGACGAACACGACCCGCAAATGTCGGCGAAAATAACTGCGGCACAACAGATTTGTGCACAGTTTGCGGTGTCGGTCGATGTCCATCGCTCGTGGCGGCCGGGCCCGCCCGACGGCGCGGATCCGGCGCTGTCCGCGGCGGTGGCGCGGTGATCACCCTGCACGACATCGGTTTCTCCTACGGCGGGACGGTCGTACTCGACGGCGTCGGGCTCCTCGCCGAGTCCGGTGACACCGTCGGGCTCATCGGCCCCAACGGGTCGGGCAAGTCCACGTTGCTGCGGTTGATCTACCGCGCGTTGCGGCCGACCGCCGGGGTGATCATTATCGGCGACACCTCCGTCACCGCACTGCGCGGCCGGGCGCTGGCCGAACGCCTCGCGGTGGTCACCCAGGAGTCCCCGTCGGATACGCCCATGACCGTCACCGAATCGGTCCTGCTCGGTCGGGCGCCGTGGGCCAGTGCGGTGCAGGGCATTTCGCGGGCCGACCGGATCACCGCGGCGGCCGCGCTGGAACGCGTCGGCGCCCGGCACCTGGCCGCGCGGCCGTTCGCGCAGCTGTCCGGCGGTGAACGCCAGCGGGTGCTGATCGCCCGCGCCCTGGCCCAGCAGGCCGATCACCTGCTGCTCGACGAACCCACCAACCACCTCGACATCGGCTACCAGCACGAACTTCTCGGCCTGGTCCGGGATCTGCCAGGCACCACGACGATTGTGGTGCTGCACGATCTGAACCTGGCCGCTCGCTACTGCGACCGCCTGATCCTGCTGCACCACGGACGGGTCCGCGCGGCGGGCACGGTGGACGAGGTACTCCTCCCCGAGGTCCTCGAACCCGTCTATGGCGTCGCAGTGCAGCGGGCCGACGCGTTCGGCGCGCCGCAACTGCTGTTCGGTCCGCGTGCAGGCACCGAGGAGAAGGTGGCGGCGCGATGAGCGTCGATGATCTCGGCCACGACCGCCACCGCAGGCACATCCTGCTGTGGGTCGGCGGCCTCACCGCTCTGCTGCTGCTCGTGTTGATCCTGGCGACCGGCCTGGGCCCGGTGTCGGTGCCGCCGGCGACGGTCGCGCGAATCGTGGGCCATCACACCGTCGGGTTGCCCGCCGCGGGGGAGTGGACGCCCGCGCAGGACTCCATCGTCTGGCTCGTGCGCGTGCCCCGGGTTCTGCTCGGCGCGCTCGTCGGCGCCGCGCTGGCGCTCAGCGGTGCGGCCCTGCAGACGCTCGTGCGCAATGTGCTGGCCGATCCGCACATCCTCGGTGTCACCTCCGGCGCCTCCACGGGCGCCGCCGTATCCCTGCTGTTCGGCGTGTCGGTCGCGGCGGGCGCGCTGGCCGCCAGCGCCTTCGCCGGTGCGTTGGCCGCCACGGCGCTGCTGTTCGCGGTCGCGCGCATCAACGGCGCGATGACCTCGCTGCGGCTGCTGCTCGGCGGCGTCACCATCGGCTACCTGTTCTCCGCGGCCACCAGCTTCCTGATCTTCGCCTCCGACAACCAGGAAGGCGCTCGCACGGTGCTGTTCTGGCTGCTCGGCTCACTCGGCTCGGCCGCCTGGTCGAGCGTGGCCACGACGACCACGGTCACCCTGGCCGCCCTCGCCACGTTGATGCTGCTCGCACCCCGCCTCGACGTGCTCGCCGCCGGTGACGACACCGCGCGGGCGCTGGGCATGTCCCCGGTCCGGTTGCGCATGCTCGCGCTCGGTGTCGTCGCGCTCGCCGTCGGCGTGGTGGTGGCGGTCGCCGGGGCGATCGGATTCGTCGGGCTGATCGTGCCGCATGTGGCCCGGCTGTGCGTCGGCGCCACACACAGGCAGCTGCTGCCGGTCTCGGCGCTGCTGGGCGCGCTGTTCCTGGTGACCGCCGACGTCGTGGCCCGCACCGCGTTCGCGCCGCGTGAGCTGCCGCTGGGCATCGTCACCGCCGTGGTCGGCGCCCCGTTGCTGCTGGTGCTGATCCGGCGCTTCCGCCAGTCCTCCACGTGATTTCACCCGTTCGAAAGGAATACCCGTGTTCACCCGTCTCCTGCGCCGCCGCGCCGCGCTCCCGGCCACCCTGCTGGCAGCCGTCATAGTCACCGGCTGCGGCGGACCGGCCCCCGCCACCACACCTGCCGCCGACGGCTTCCCGCTGACGATCTCGAGCTGCGGCCGCGACGTCACCTTCACCGCGCCGCCGCGGCGAGTCGTCACCGTCGGCTCGGTAGCCGCACCGCTCATCGCCGCTGCCGGCGCCGCGGACCGCATCGTCACCCGCACCTTCGAGACCGCGCCGTTTCCCGGCCAGTACGCCGAATCGCTGAAGAATATCGAGATCGTCGCGCCTACCGGCGAACTCGCACGCGAGGAGATCATCAACCGGGCCCCGGACCTGGTGGTGAGTTTCGAGGGTGCGGCAGTGACGCCCGACGACCTGGCGAAGGTGAACATCCCGTTGCTGGTGACCCGCGGCTACTGCCGTGACGCCGCGGGCACCTTCGACGACGTGTTCGCCGACATCGAGCTCTACGGCACTCTGTTCGGCTCCCGCGCCGCCGCCACCGCTTCCACGGCCGAATTGCGCGGCCGCCTGGCCGCGGTCGCGGCGCGGCACCCGGCGGGCGCGACGGCGAAACCCGCCGCCGCGCTGATCATCTCCCGTGACGGGGCCAAGGTCAGCGCCTACGGCAGCACCAGCACGGTGGCCACCCAGATGCGGATGCTCGGCCTGGACAACATCTTCGGTGACGTGACCAAGCGCAACTTCGACGCCAACACCGAGACGCTGATCCAGCGCGACCCCGAGGTGATCATCCTGCTCACCCAGGGCACCCAAACCCCCGAGTCGGCGACCGCCGCGCTGAAGGCACGCCCGGAATTCGCCGGGTTGCGCGCGGTACGGGACAACCGCATCATCGCGGTGCCCTTCGGCTACACCGGACCTGGTCCGGTCGCGGTAGAGGGTCTCGAGGCCCTCGATCGAGCTCTCGGCGGTCTGCGGTGAGCGCGGAAGGCTACCGGCTGCGCGTGGCCCGCCCGGCCGACGTCGCCGGCGCGCGCAGCGTCATGCTCGACACCTTCTACCACGTCTTCGGCATCGGCTACCTGCCCGAACACCACCACGACGTCATAGACCCGGAGTCGGCCTACCTGCGTCACCCGCTCAACCGGCTCTGGGTCGCCGAACATGCCGGGCGCATCGTGGCCACCACCGCGGTGCGCGCCCAGGGGCCGCGCCACCCACCGCACCCGCGGTGGCTGACCGAGCGCTATCCCGATCCGCGCACCGCCCAGCTCTTCCGGGTCTACGTCCGGCCCGAACATCAGCGCCGCGGACTGGCCCGCCGACTCGTGGCAATGGCGGTCGAATACGTCGACACCACAACGGAATTCGACGACCTGTACCTGCACACCGACGCGCGCACACCGGGCGCGCTGGAGTTCTGGCGCAGCTGCGCCCGCCTGGTCCACGACGCGCGCACTCCCGGCGAGGGGTTCCAGACGGTGCATTTCGACATCCCGCTGTCCCGGCACGCCCGTACTGCGGAACGCGAGCACGCCGTGCGGTAACAGCGTGGGTTCAGAGTCCGGGGCCGCGCAGACGCGCGCTCCTCTGCGTGGCCCTGGGGGCAAGAAGTAGTACCTCGGGTCGACTGCGCGCTGATCAGCGGTGTCGATGCGGTCCGCATCGAGGTGCGCGGTGTGCGGGCCACGCCCACAGCGTGACTCCTTTCATGCTTTCCCATCTATACGGAACCGTATATAACGGCTAGGCTCGGTGGTATACGCAACCGTATATAAGAACTCGAGGGTGACGGTCTGCGCGGCGACGTGAACGCCCGCGGTCGCGGAGACAACCCGAATGGGGCCACCCGGCCCCGCGCACGAGAAATGGGGAGTTCACATGATCAAGTGGGCCGGCTGGCTCATTGTCTTGTTTCCAGGAGTCGGGCACACGCTGGGCGCTCTCATAGAAACGGCCCCGCGCTACGCCAAGGCGTGGTTCAGCGGAGAGGGGTGGGCGGCGGATGCCACTGCCATGAACTACGCCGAGGCCACGTTGTGGTACACCGTGTTCAGCTTCGGCGTGCCGTTCCTCCTGATCGGCCTCATGGTGCTGTGGCTGGACCGCCGCGGCATCACACCGCCGCCGTTCCTCGCGTGGATGGTGGCCGGTTGGACTTTGGTCACTGTCGCGGTTGGCGGCCCCTCGCCTTTGCTGGTCCTCCTGATCGCCGCCGGCCTGCTACTGGCCGGCTCCAGACGCGCCACCCGCCGCGACAACCCTGGAACTGCGGCTGAAATATCCATCCGGACGAGTTGACCCCACAAACCCCGGCGACCGGTGGTGCGCTGGCCGGTCTGTCTCCGCCTGTGACTCGTGGAGCGAGTCAACGCCGTCAGGGCGCATCCAACACACTTACCGGAACCCCATAGGGCAGAAACCGCACGCGACGGCGAGCATCGGTGTTGTCGCGATGCGCGCGTAAGGCCTCGAGCTCGCTCGGAAAGACCTGGTCGACCCTGGCCTCGCCGATGTCGTCGATGCTGTAGATCGCCCACACCCCGCTGCCGGTCTCACCGGTGGTCTCGCCTTCGGGTTTCGGTGGGCGTGGCCGTTCCGGTTGGACGAACTGACCGAGCAGCGACGCCAGTGAACCGACGCTCGCGTGATCTACGCGGTCCAGGTATACGCCGGCTTTCCCGAGCAGATCGCGGAGCTCGGTCCCTGCCTCACGCAGTGCGCGTTCGAAATCTTCCGGATCGATGCCGAAAGGCCCGTTGGTTGGCATCGCATGTGCTCCTAGGGACGAGTTGGCGCTACGCCCTCAGTGTCCTCGCGAAACGCCGACCTCGCCACGCCGACCTCGCCCGTCCTCGACGCCGTCACGCTTCCCAATGTGCCGGCGATCTCACCGGTGGGTAGCCGCCCGCGGGCGATATCCCGGCGCTTCGCTGGAGAGAACGCCCACTGCCGCCCCTACGTCGGGGCCGTGGGTGATCGGCCAGGCTGACGAGTCGTACTGAAGCTGGCCTATGTGCCGAACCACTGGCCGCTTCGCGATGTTTCTGGCCGAAACGTGCTGGTACGGTCCTCAATTCGCGGGGCGATCGCCGGGCGACCGACGGCGCAGCTCGGTGCGCAGGATCGCCGGGGGCTGATAGGCCATGTCGAGTGTGCCGACATCCGTACCGGGCGGCGCGATCTTGTCGATCCGGTCCAGGAGGTCGTCGTCGAGCACGACCTCTGCCCCCGCGAGCAGATCGTCGAGATGCGCCATCGTGCGCGGGCCGATGAGCGCCGAGGTGACGCCAGGGTGGGCGAGTACGAAGGCTATCGCCAGATGCGTCAGAGGCATGCCCGCTTCGTCGGCGAGCGGGATCAGCTGCTCGACGACGTCCAATCGCCGATCGTCCTTCAGATGCTGGAAGCCGAACTGCGAGCGATGTGTTGCGACGTCCTGGCCTTTGCGATAGCGACCGGTCAACAGACCCCCGCCGAGCGGCGACCACACGAGTGTGCCCATGCCGAACTCCTGCGTGATCGGGAGTACCTCGCGCTCGATGCCGCGGTTGAGGATCGAATAGACGGGCTGCTCGGTGCGCAGTCGGGCCAGTCCGCGCTTCTCGGATACCCAGTGCGCCCGGACGATTTCCGAGGCAGGCAAGGCGGATGTGCCGAAGGCGCGGATCTTGCCTGCCCGCTGTAGGTCGGTGAGTGCCGAAAGGGTCTCCTCGATATCGGTGTCGGGGTCCGGGCGGTGGATCTGGAACACGTCGATATGGTCGGTGCCCAGGCGTCGCAGCGAGTCGTCCAGGGCGCGGACCAGCCAGCGCCGGGACGCGCCTTGATGATTCGGGTTGTCGCTCATCGGCATCCGCGCTTTGGTCGCGACCACGACGTCGTCCCGGCGGCCACGCAGGGCCTTGCCGACGATTTCCTCGGATTCGCCGTGCGAGTACATGTCGGCGGTGTCGATGAGGTTGATCCCCGCGTCGAACGCGCGGTGGATGATGCGGAGGGACTCGTCGTGGTCGGGGTTGCCGATGGCGCCGAACATCATCGCCCCGAGGGCATAGGGGCTGACCTTGATACCTG
Organism: Nocardia sp. bgisy118; assembly: GCF_057708605.1. NCBI lineage: Bacteria > Bacillati > Actinomycetota > Actinomycetes > Mycobacteriales > Nocardiaceae > Nocardia > Nocardia sp. bgisy118. The sequence goes on from NZ_JBYISM010000024.1 coordinate 62,071, forward strand.
TCCGGCCGAGGGTGCGGTACCGCATCGCTGTCTCCTGTCTGCGTGCCTTGCTGGGTGCGATCTCCAGCTTTCTCCCGACCAGTCGAACTCTGAATACTTGTTCGTCCGGATTTTCTGCGCGATAGTACGAACATGCCCGACGATCGACTGTCCGAAGTGTTCGACCTCGTCGAGGTGACCACCACGCTGACCGGTGGCGTCACCGCGCGCGGCGGCTGGTGGTCGCGCACGCTGCTCGACGACCCCGTGAAGTTCTTCGCCATGGTGGCCGGGCGGGCCCGGCTGGCCACGGACGGCCTCGACGCGCCGATCGAGCTCGAGCCGGGCGATGTCGCGATCCTGATCGGGCGGTCCTGGGTGGCGTTCGAGGCGGGCGATACGCCGCGACTCGAGGTGCTGCCCGAGTCCGACTTTTCCGCCGAGCGCTTCGCGATCGCCGACCGCGTCGCCGACGACGTCCTCGTCGGCGGCTGCGTCGACCTCACCCCGGCTGGGCGGGCACTGCTGCTGGGGGCACTGCCGCCGGTGGCGCACGTGCGAGCAGCCGCCGCCGAATCGGGCCGGCTGCACGCCACACTGATGCGGCTGTTCGACGAGGTGACCGGCGACCGGATCGGCTCGGTATTCGCGATCCGGCAGTACGCGCGGCTGCTGTTGCTCGAGGTCCTGCGGGCCTACGCCTGCCAGGCCGACGCACCGCCCGGACTACTGCGGCTGCTCACCGACCAGCGGCTGCGCCCCGCGCTCGCGCTGATGCACGCCGAGCCGGGCCGTGCCTGGGGCTTGGAGGAGCTCGCCCGCGCCGCGGCCATGTCGCGGACATCGTTCGCGGTGCGGTTCCGCGAAGTGGCAGGCGTGCCGCCGTTGAGTTACCTCAATACCTGGCGAATGCTCCTGGCGCAGCGCGCCCTTCGCGCAGGCGACGTCCGCGTGGGCGAGCTGGCCGCCCAACTCGGCTACGGCTCGGAGAGCGCGTTCAGCACCGCTTTCAAGCGAGTAGTGGGCGAGTCGCCGATGCGCTACCGGCAGCGCGTTCGCGGAGCCGTCACAGTGGTGTGATCTCGACAGCCGCAGGAGGCGGCTGGCACCCAATTCGGGCGTCGCCGCGCAGATTCCGGATCGCAGGCCCGGGCGGTCGCGAAGCTGGCGAAGGTCGACGCCAAGCTCGCCGAGCTGACCGCGGTGCGCGACACCCTGCGCGCCGCACTGGCGGCCGGATGCGATGACCTGATCGCCTGCAAGTGAAAGCCCTTGCTGCCCAGTGCCCTTCACCGACAGCGACGACAGCGTCACCGGAGGCGGTTGTGGCTGCTGAGCGTACGACCGGCCTTCTCCTCACGATCACGCTCAGCGTCTGCTCCCGAACACCGGCTTGGTCGGCGGCAACCTGGGTGTATCGAATGCGCAGTCAACGCTTTCGGACCCGCCCTGGAGAACGGGGCGTCCACGCTGCGTTTCTCCGGTGAAACCGGCTGAAGTCAGGCACGTCTCATGGTCCGCATGGTGCGCTCCATCTCCCAGAAGGCACGCACCGCAAGGATCTTGCCCGCCTCGTTCACCGGGTAGATGAACACGCCCTCGGCGTCGATCACTTGGCCGCCGCTTCGACTGCGAACCTTGCCGGTGAAGGCGACTTCGTTCCCGCAGGCGAAGGAATCGTCGAACAGGGCCTGAGTCAATTCATGCGTGATCGCTTTGATGGACCCGGTAACGCAAGACATCGGGTGTGGAAGTCATGCGCTCGAGTCCAAGAGGCAGGGACAGCACAAGGTCTGGCGCCGCCTGGTCGGCATGAGCATGCGGTCAGCTGACTCGCTCAGACAGCAGGACGCACTCGCTGGTGACGTCAAGTTTCGTCGAACTCGGTCGAGGCGTCGTCGGGTTCGTGAAAGGTGCGACAGCGTGTTACTCGCCGGACCCGGACGTCGAGGTCGGCAGCGTCGAATCCTCCTGGATCCGCGTCAATTTCCGCTCCGCCCGCTGCAGATCCTCGGTAAGGATGACCAGTGCGGGCGGCTCCGCCATACCTCGGCTCCGCACCATTTCGCTGACGGTGCGGGCGCGCATGAGGGAGGCCTGGACGTATCCGATGAGCACGACGATCAGGTCCCCGGGCGCCGAAAGAATGGTCTTGCTGAGCAGTGACTCCAGGTCACGCTGCGCCTCGAGCGTATCCGACGTGAGTACCGCTAACGCGCCCCACAATTCGTCCACGGGCTGGGCCGCGAACTGCGACCGCAGCGCTTCGAAGGTCTCATTGCGCCGGGCCGATGCCTCCCGCACATCGCGGAGCGCGTCATGGAGCTGCGACTTGAGATTGTCAGGGAGGTCGTAGACCTGCATCTGCTCCGTCGTGCCGACCGCTTCGGCTAGGCGGCCCACCGCGGCGAGCGCATCGTCGATATCGCTCATCGCGACACGCAGTAGCGGCGCCGTGATGGAGAAGCGGGGCTCCATGGCCTGCATGTCGTAGAACTCGTTGATGCGCTTACTCGTCACCGCGAGGCTGCGAGTCAGCAGCACGATATTTTCTTGCACGCCCATGCGGTGCAGCCGCTCCTCGAATACCCGATCCGTCGCCGCCGTGATGCTTTCGTCACGCTGTTCCAGGATCAGCTGCACCGCAGCTGGAACATCCTTGCGGGAGAACGCTTTTGTGAAGAAGAAGGCACTCAGCGACAGCGAGGCGCCGAGCACGAAGTCGGGTTCGGCCTGGTATATATTGTGGAGCTCGGCGTTGGCGATCACGAGCACCGCGACGACAACAGCGAGCCCCGCAATCGCCCATAGGTATTGGGCCCTGGTCATGTGAAAGCGACCGACACCGAACCGACCGGGCATACAGCCCCCTGTAACATCCGCTGGACTGCCGACAGTGTAGCCACTACGAAGTCGCGAATCCGGCCAACGATGTCGCCGCGGAGATTCGTTGAACCACGGTAGCCACGTCGAGCGACAGGATCCGCAATTTCGTGGTCAGCTCGCGCCAACTCCACCACAATCCCCGCGGATGAGCGCACCTAGGCTCGGCAGGTCAGGCGCGGGCAGGCAGCAGCTCGGCGACCAGTTCCTCGACTCGCTTTTTGATTTCGTCGCGAATGGGGCGCACTGACTCGACACCCTTGCCTGCGGGGTCTTCCAGGACCCAGTCGCGGTAGCTGACGCCGGGGAACATCGGGCAGGTGTCGCCGCAGCCCATGGTGATGACCACGGTGGAGGTCTCGACGGCGTCGAAGGTGAGGATCTTCGGCTTCTGATCGGAGATGTCGATGCCGAGTTCGGCCATCGCCTCGACCGCTGCGGGGTTGATCGAGTCGGCGGGCGCGCTTCCTGCGGAGCGGACCTCGATGTCCTCACCGGCCAGGTGGGTCAAGAACCCGGCCGCCATCTGGGAACGCCCGGCGTTGTGGACGCAGACGAACAGGACACTGGGCTTGGAAGCCATGAGCGGGAGAGCCTTTCGAACAACGGAGTGCTGCTGGGTCAGGAAGCCGGGATGTCGAGCTCGGCGAGCAGGTGCCGGACTCGGGTCTCGATCTCCTCGCGGATCGGCCGGATCGCTTCGACATCGAGCCCGGCGGGATCGTCGAGGCTCCATTCCTCATATCGGCGGCCCGGATAGATCGGGCAAGCGTCGCCGCAGCCCATGGTGACGATCACGTCGGCGGCGCGAAGGATCTCCTCGGTCCATGGCTTGGGGAACTCGGTGGTGATGTCGATGCCGACCTCGGCCATCGCTTCGATGGCAGCGGGATTGATCGCATCGCCGGGTTCGCTACCGCCGGACCAGGCGACGGCGTTGTCTCCGAGGTGGGTGAAGAATCCGAGCGCCATCTGGGACCGTCCTGCGTTGTGGGTGCACAGGAACAGCACTGTCGGCTTGCCGGTGTGGGCCTTGCCCTCGACTCGGGCCAGGGCGTTGAGGCGTTGGCGGGCAAAGCGTTCGGCCAGCAAGGGGAGGAAGTTCAGGACCGTGGCGCGTCCGGCGAACTGGTCGTAGGAGGAGTTCAGGAACCGCTCGATCGTCTCGACACCGAAGGTGCCGTCGAACTCGCGCTGCAACCGCGTGGCCGCGGTCTCGAGCGCTAGCTGCTGGTCGATGGTCAGATCGTCACGAACGTGGCCGGCGTGGGCGAGGGGACTGTCGCTCATAACGTGTTCCGATGCTCCGAGGAATGACGGTATCAGTTGGGTGGACAGAGTTCGGTCAGCAGCTGATGCACGCGGGCGGCGATGTCGTCGCGGACCAGGCGCATGCGTTCGATGCCCTCGATTCCGCGTTCGGAAGGTTCGTCGGTGTCCCAGTTGATGACTCGCACATCACCAACAGGGTCGACTCGAGCCTCACGGCCAAGGGTGACGACCAGATCGACCGCGCGCAGCAGCCGCGAGTCGATGGGTTTGGGGCGCCCATCGCGGATGTCGACGCCCACCTCGAGCAGCGACTGCACCGACAAGTCGTTGAGTGCTCCACCGGGATCGGTACCTGCGGAGTAGGCCTCGACTCGGCCTTGTGCGGCGTGGCACATCAGGCCGGCGGCCATCTGGGACTTGCCGCCGTTCTTCACGCAGACGAACAACACGGCTGGTGTCGCGGTCACTGCTGAGCTCCGTGCTCGGCAGCGGCGGCGGGAACCGGTGTGAATCGCTTCCGAAGTGCCAGCGACACATACACCAAGCCCACAAGCACCGGAACTTCGATCAGCGGACCGACGACCCCGGCGAGCGCCTGCCCCGAAGCCGCGCCGTAGGTGGCGATCGCGACGGCGATGGCGAGTTCGAAGTTGTTGCCCGCGGCGGTGAAAGCCAGCGTCGTGGTCCGTTCGTAGCCCAGGCCCATCGCAGCGCCGAGGAGGTAACCGCCGCCCCACATGATTGCGAAGTAGGCCAGCAGCGGGATAGCGATGCGCACGACGTCGAGGGGCTGGGAGGTGATCTGCTTGCCCTGCAAGGCGAACAGGATCACGATCGTGAACAGCAGCCCGTACAGCGCCCACGGGCCGATCGTCGGCAGCAGTGTCGACTCGTACCAGTCGCGGCCCTTCGCGCGTTCGCCGAAGCGGCGGGTGAGGTAACCCGCGAGCAGGGGGATACCCAGGAAGATCAGCACCGATTTCGCGATCTGCGACGGCGAGGTGTCGATCGTCGTCTGCTCCAGGCCGAGCCAGCCGGGCAGCACGGACAGATAGAACCAGCCCAGCGCCGCGAACATGATCACCTGGAAGATCGAGTTCAACGCCACCAGCACCGCGGCGGCTTCGCGGTCGCCGCAGGCGAGGTCGTTCCAGATGATGACCATCGCGATACAGCGGGCCAGCCCGACGATGATCAACCCGGTCCGATACTCGGGCAGATCCGGCAACAGCAACCACGCGAGGGCGAACATCAGGGCCGGGCCGAGGACCCAGTTCAACACCAGCGAACCGACTAGCAGCTTGCGGTCGCCGGTGACGGTGTCGAGGCGGTCGTAGCGCACCTTCGCCAGCACCGGGTACATCATGATCAGCAAACCGATCGCGATCGGCAGCGAGATCCCGTCGATCTCGACCGCGCCGAGCGCGTCGCCGAGGCCTGGAATCATTCTGCCCAGCAGCAACCCGGCGGCCATCGCCACGCCGATCCACACCGGCAGGAACCGGTCCAGCATGGACAGTTTCGCAACGACTCCGGTGTGCGGGGTTTGTGTCTCCACGCTCACGCCATCACCCCAGCTGCGCCGCTCTCGACCAGCAATACATCCGAAAGCCGCTGCATCGCTTCGGGAACGACCCGGTAGTACACCCACGACGCACGGCGTTCGCTGGTGAGCAGACCAGCCCCGCGCAGCACTTTCAGATGGTGGGAGATGGTCGGCTGGGTCAGCTCGATCCCCTCCGAGATGTCGCACACGCACGCCTCACCGTTCTCGCGGCTGGCGACCACGCTCAACAGTCGAAGCCGCACCGGGTCCGACAACGCCTTGAACACCGCCGCCAACTCCACAGCCGCGTCCGCGGTCAACGGTTCGCGCACCAGCGGCGCGGCCGCGCACTGCTCCAGCGGCGTGATCGACAATTGCGACTTAGACATGCGGCTATATTGACAGATATCGAATCCGATCGGCAAGCAAACTCTCGGTGAACGCTTAGTCCACTGGCGAGGGGCGACAATCGAAGACGAGGGTGAGTCGTGGTGATGACGAGGCGTGCAGTGGATCGACGGGCGCTTGCCGCCGAACTCGAAGGAGCTCGGCGGCGCTTGCACGAGCTGGTCGACTCCTGCACCGACGACGACTTCGATCGTCCCTCCCGCGGCACGCGCTGGACCAATGAGCAGCTGCTGTTCCACATGGTCTTCGGGTTCATGGTCGTGGCGCGGCTGCTGCCGCTGGTTCGGTTGTTCGGCAGGCTGCCCGGCGGAGTCGGTCGAACCTATGCCCGACTGCTCAACGCCGGAACGCCTATGTTCGACGTGATCAACTACTACGGCTCCTGTGCCGCGGCGCTGGTGTTCAACAGGCATCGGGTGGCCAGGCGATGTGATCGCGTCATCGCCAAGCTGCAATACAAGCTAGCCAATGAACCGGAGGCCAACTTCACCCTGGCCATGGCGTTCCCGGCGCGGTGGGACCCGTTTTTCTCCGCAGTGATGACTGTCGAAGATGCGTACCGATATCCAGTGCGGCACTTCGATTTCCACGAACTCCAGCTCACGATCCGCGAGTGAACGCATCGTGGGGCTGACCCGGCGGTGGGCCGCATGGGTCAGCTGAACGGTGAACGTCGTTCCAGGAGCACGGTGTCGCGCCAGATCCCGTCATGTCGGACGATGCGTTCGCGGACGCCGACGGTGCGATATCCGCCGCCGTGGTGCAGGGCGAGTGCGGCGCGGTTCTCGGTGAAGATCGAGGTCTGCAACGTCCACAGCCCGGCTTCGTCGGCGGCGAGAATCTGCTTGCGCAGCAACGCCTTTCCGGCTCCGCGGCCTCGATGCTCGGCACCGACGTAGACGTCGGTTTCGACCACTCCGGCGTAGGCGTCGCTGTCGGAGACCGGGGCTGCGGCCGCCCAGCCGACGACGGCGCCGTCACGTTCGGCGACCCAGCGGTGCTCCGGCAGCCAGTGCTCGGCGAGGTAGTCGCGGCCGGGCAGTTCGGTGTGGGAACCGGCGTTGCCGGTAGCCAGGCCCTCGGCGTAGATCCGCAAGACCGCGTCCCAGTCCTGATCGTCCATTGCCCGCACGGAGATGTCGGTGGGGACCTCGGCGGGGTGGCTCGGCTGGGGTCCGAGGAGTCCCATGACCGCGTCGGCGGCGTGCGGGAGTCCGGCGCAGCAGGCTTCGTTGACGGTGACGATCGTGGTCCGGCCTTCCCTGTGCAGGCGCACGAATCCGACGTCGGCGAGCTTGCGCAGGTGGTGGGAGGTGGTGGATTGGCTGGTGCCCACGATGTCGGTCAGCGCGCCCACGGTGATCCCCTTCGGGGTGGTGGCGACCGCGTGGAGCAGTTGCACCCGCACGGGTTCGGCCAGGCAGGCGAACCATTCGGCGTAGGTGCTGGCCTGCCCGAGCGGCAGGACCTGGGCAAGAGGCAAGGCGGTGGACATGCACCCGATTATATCGATCTGTATCGATGGTTGCATTCATCGATGGGCGTCGATAGGATCTTCGTTGATTGATCGATCCGCATCGATGAAAGAGGATTTCTGATGAGCTTCCTGCCTGTTGTCGTCGTCGGCGCCGGTCCGGTCGGACTGTCTGCCGCTGCCGAGCTTGTAGCCCGTGACCTGCCGGTTGTGGTTCTCGAACGTGGTGAGCACGGCGGTGCCGCGGTCGCGCAGTGGAACCACGTGCGGCTGTTTTCCCGCTGGGCCGAACTGATCGCTCCGGCCGCGCGGCCGCTGCTGGCCGAGGCTGGTTGGGCCGAACCCGACCCGGGCACTTACCCGACCGGAGCCGAGTGGGTGGAGGCCTACCTGCGTCCGCTCGGTCAGGCGCTGGGACCGCGGGTCCGGTTCGGCGCGGAGGTGGTCGGGGTAGCGCGTCGTGGCCGCGACCGGGTTGTGGACGCCGGGCGCGACAGCGAGCCGTTGACCGTGCACGTCCGCACCGCCGAGGGTGGTGAGGAGCGTCTTGCGGCGCGGGCGGTGATCGATGCCTCGGGGACGTGGGGCGCACCGAATCCGCTCGGCGGGGACGGGCTGCCCGCCATCGGAGAATCCGCAGCTGGCGACCGGATCACTTACCGGGTGCCGGACCTGAGCGATCCGGTGGTGGTCGAGCGGTATGCGGGCAAGCACATCGCGGTCGCCGGTAGCGGGCATTCGACGATGACCGCGCTGGTCGCGCTCGCGAGCCTGGCCGAGCAGCATCCCGGCACCCAGGTGTCGTGGCTGCTGCGGCGCGGTGAGATCGGCTCGACCTTCGGTGGCGGTAAGGACGACCAGCTCCCCGCCCGCGGTGCGCTGGGTGTGCGAGCACGGGCCGCGGTCGAGGCCGGACACATCAGCGTGGTCACCGGATTCCGCACCGAGACCGTCGAGCGCGACAGCGAGGGACGCCTGAACCTGGTTCCCGCCGAGGGGAACCCGGTCTCGGACGTCGATGAGGTGATCGTGCTGACCGGTTTCCGTCCGGACCTGTCGTGGCTGTCGGAGATCCGCCTCGGCATGGATGCCACTTTGCAGGCGCCCACCCTGCTGGCGCCGATGATCGACCCGAACATCCATTCGTGTGGGACGGTGTATCCGCATGGGGTCAAGGAGCTTTCTCATCCCGAGCCGGGTGTGTTCCTGGCCGGGATGAAGAGCTACGGCCGGGCGCCGACGTTCTTGGCGATGACCGGCTACGAGCAGGTCCGTTCCCTGGCGGCCTCGCTGGCCGGAGATCACGAAGCTGCCGAGCGTGTCGATCTGGTGCTCCCGGATACCGGTGTCTGCGGCGGTTCCGGGGTGTTCGACGCCCCCGCCGAGCAAGCTGCGGAGAGCTCGGGCTGCGGTGGCGCACCGGCACCAGAGTCGGAGCTGGCACTGTCGGCGCCGGTCGCGCTGCAAGAGCTGCCGTTGACCGTCCCCGCTGCCCACTGATCCGCCGTGGTAGACGTCGTTTCGGCGCCGCCCGTACCCGCCGCGACCGCCTCCGGGTTGCGGCGGGTGCTGGTGGTGCTGTGTCTGACCGAGATCACCAGCTGGGGAATCCTGTTCTACGCCTTCCCTGTTCTGCTCGGCGATATCGCCTCGACCACCGGCTGGTCGGCGACCGCGCTGACCGCCGCGTTCTCGGCCGGTCAACTCGTCGCCGCGGTGGCCGGGATCCCGGTCGGGCGCTGGCTCGATCGCCACGGCCCCCGCGGGGTGATGACCGCCGGATCGCTGCTGGCTGTGCCCGCACTGGTCGTGATCGCGACCGCCCCATCGCTGGCGTGGTTCGTCACCGGATGGCTGCTGGCCGGGGTCGCGATGGGCGCGGTGCTCTATCCACCCGCCTTCGCCGCGCTCACGCGCTGGCACGGTGCCGACCGGGTGCGTGCCTTGATGGTCTTGACCTTGGCCGCGGGGTTGGCTTCGACCGTGTTCGCTCCGCTGACGGCTGTGTTGTCGGACCGGATGGATTGGCGGGCAACGTATCTGGTGCTGGCGATCGTGCTCGCCGCGGTGACGGTGCCGGGCCACTGGTTGGGGCTGCGACTGCCTTGGCCGCCGCGCCCGACCGCCGAACCTGGCCACGCGCACGTGACCGATCCCGGCCCCATCGCCCGCAGCCGCCCGTTCGTCGCGCTGGCGATCGCGTTGAGCGCCAGCGGATTCGCCTCATTCGCGGTGATCGTCGCGTTGGTTCCGCTGCTGACCGAACGAGGTCTCGGCACCGGCCTGGCTGCGATCGCGCTCGGACTCGGCGGCGCCGGGCAAGTCGCCAGCCGCCTCGGCTACTCGGCGTTCGTGGCCCGCACGAGCGTGCGTACTCGCACCATCGCCATCGTGAGCGCTATCGCCGCCACCACCGCACTGCTCGGGGTGTTCACCACCGCGGCTGCGTTGGTCGCGGCCGCGATCGCGGCGGGCATGGCCCGCGGAGTGTTCACCCTGCTGCAAGCCACCGCCATCACCGACCGCTGGGGCGCAGCCCACTACGGCCAGCTCACCGGACTGCTGTCGGCGCCGCTGACCATCACCATGGCGTTGGCGCCCTTCGCCGCCACCGCTCTGGCCAGCGCGCTCGGCGGCTACTCGAACGCCTTCCTCCTGCTGGGCGCCCTCGCCGCCGCCGCTGCCGTCCTGTCCGCCGCCACCATTCCGACGCCAGCGCCGAAAGAACATCGCTCGTGACCAGTGAACCCGGCCCGATCACCACCGGGTCATCGTCGGCTTGCACGGCGGGCAACGGCTCGACGATCTCTGACTAGCGTTGGTCGTTCAGAGTCATTCCCGACGCGATCGTGCGATCGCGAAGCGCGTCGACGCTGCCGAACACGGTCTGCGGCAACTGGACGTACTCGTCGAGGAACGCGCCCGCGTTGGCCGGTCCGATCACATCCCACACCACGGTGCCGTCGGCGACGGTGATCGCCATGCACAGGAATGGACAGCATCCCTGCTCGAACGCCGCCTGCTGCCGCACCTGGGTCTCGATGTCGTCTTGCTGGCGAAAGGTCCAGCGCACCCCCCATTCGGTGCGCTGCCCGCTGATGAACGCTTCGGCGAACAAGCCGCGGTAGGCATCGACTATCGCGTGCTCGTCGTCGCCGGGTCGGATCGTGCACACAATGGGTGCATCGGGCGGGATGTCGTGGGTGTCGGTCACCGATCTGCTCCTCGTTGTCGTTGTGGTGTCCTGTCACCGGCAACCGTAAAGTCTGGACCTAAGTCCAGAGTCAAGACCGATCGCAGGAGAGGTGACGATGAAGATCGGCCAGGTCGCCAAGGATGCAGGCGTCACCGTCGACACAGTGCGCTACTACGAACGCCGCGGTGTCCTGCCCGCCCCGCAACGGGAACCGTCCGGCTACCGCCACTACGGACCAGACGCTGCCGACCACATCAGGCTGACGAAGTCCTTGCAAGCACTCGGATTCACTCTCGATGAAGTCGTCGACGCCTTCCGCGACCTCGACGATGGCGACACCACGTGTGCCAATCAACGCTGGCGACTCGAGCAGGTGCTTCACCGCATCGACACCCAACTCGCTCACCTGCAACAAGTCCGCGCCAGCGCGATGACCGTGCTCGAAAGTTCCCACGCCGGTCAGTGCGACCACTGCGTGAGCCAACCGATCAGCACGCACCCTTGACCGGACCAGTTGCCCGGACCGCCCGGCATTTTCGGGGTTGCATCTTGTACCTAGGTACAGGCTTACCGTGATCGTATGACCACCAACGATCATTCCGATCCGATGATGAACCTGTCGGCATGCACGCTGCCGACAGTGGAGCGTCCGACGCGGCTGGCCGAGTTCGACCAGTTCTTCGCCGAATCCGTGCGGGCCACCCACCGCCCGGATCCCGCCCGCCTCGAGCTGACGCTCACCGCCGACGCAGACGCTGAGCCGGTCGGGCGGGATCTGGCCGCGAGGGAGTCGGCATGCTGCTCGTTCTTCACCTTCACCTTTCAATCCACCTTGGCGGGCACTGTCATGCGGATCGAGGCGCCCACCGCCTACGTCGAGGTGCTCGACGCGCTGGCAGCTCGCGCCCAGACCGCCGTCGCCGGAGCCGGTCGATGACGGGCATGCGCAGCGGGGAGTTGGCCGCCGCGGCCGGTGTGAACGCGCAGACCTTGCGCTACTACGAACGCCGCGGCCTGCTCGCCGAACCGGACCGGTCCCTTGGCGGGCACCGCATGTACCCCGAGCAGGCGGTCACGGTGTTGCGGGTGATCAAGGCCGCCCAACGCCTCGGGTTCACCCTCGACGAGGTAGCCGACCTGCTCGAAGCCACCCAGCTCGGGCGCCGCCGCACCGAGGCCGGGTTGCAGGCCCGCGCCGCCGCCAAACTCGCCGAGGTCGACGCCGAACTCGCCGAACTCACCGCCGTGCGCGACATTCTGCGCGCCGCCCTGGCCGCCGGATGCGACGACCTCATCGAATGCAGCGAACACCCGTGCTGCCCCGTGCCGTTCGACACAGACATCACCACCGGCATCGGCAGCGGTATCGAAGGAGGCCGTTGTGGCTGCTGAACAGACCAAGACCCGCCGCTGGTGGGCGCCGATCGGGCTCGGCGCCGCCCTGTGCGTGGCCTGCTGCCTGGCCCCGATCCTCCTCGCCGCCGGAATCATCGGCAGCGGAACGATTCTGGTGAGCCTGTCGTGGCTGGAACCCCTCGGATTCGTCCTGCTCGCAATCGGCGTGGCCGGGCTGATCTGGTCACGCACCCGCGCCCGCCGCACCGGATGCGCGACCACCGACAACGCCACCGACGGCGGATGCGCGAGTGCGGGATGCGGCTGCACCACCGCCGCGACGCGGTGAGCCCGGTTCCCTGGGCTCACCCGGTCATGACCGTTCTGCGTTCGATCCTGCTGTTCGCCTTGGCCGCCGTCGCCGAGATCGGCGGCGCCTGGCTCGTCTGGCAAGGAATCCGCGAACACCGTGGCTGGGCGTGGATCGGCGCCGGAGTCATCGCCCTCGGGTTGTACGGATTCGTCGCCACCCTGCAAGCCGACCCCCACTTCGGACGCATCCTCGCCGCCTACGGCGGTGTCTTCGTCGCCGGATCCCTGCTGTGGGGAGTGGCCCTGGACGGATTCCGCCCCGACCGCTACGACCTCATCGGCGCCATCCTGTGCCTGATCGGAGTCGCTGTCATCATGAACGCACCCCGCCCCACCTGAACCAACACAAGCCTCCGCGCGTCATGTCGGCCAGCTCGAACCCCGCTGCCGACTCGGGCGCACCACCACCGATCGTGCTCAGCAGCGACACCAGGGCCGCCGATTCTGCGGGCGCGCCGACGTTTTCGAGTCGTAATCGGTGACGACGTCCGAACTCCGTCAGCTAAACCTGGACACGACAGCCTCAGCGCTCGCAGGACCCTGCCAAATCTCGACCGTGCCGCGACTGTCTTGCATCGAATGCTCCCACTGCGGCCCAGGTGCGTCCTTTCCTGTTCTCCTCCGTCTGTCCTGATGCCTATCCCCACGAATCAAGGAGTCACCATGACCAACCCGAACGAGTTCTCGTCCCCGGCGGCACAACGATCAGACGCACCATCGCAGCCTGCGGCGGCCGCGTGTTGCAGCACCGAACGGCAGACCACATGCTGCGATGACAGCGAGAAGGCGGCGTGCTGCGGTCCGGCGGCGACGTCCGGCGGCGGGTGCGGCTGCCAGTAGCACTCACCCGGCACGGTGCGGTGCGAGCCTCGAGTGGCTCGCACCGCACCTTTGTCTGGTTGTGGTGACCCTGCGGATGACCGGCGGCTGTTTGCCCGAGCCGGGGTGTCGGTCTACTGGTCCGAGGGTGGTGTGGCTCCACAGGCGCAGGCTCCTCCGCCTCCGCCGTCGCAGGTTCCGCTGCGGGGTTGGTAGTCGTGCACGTGGCCGGTGCGGTCCTGGCTGATCTGACAGCAGGCGTGCAATCGGGCATGGAGGGCGGCGCGGCCACGTTGGACGCGGGACTTCATCCCCGACACCGAAATTCCCGCTTCACTGGCGGCAGCGGCGTGCGTGCGGGCGTCGAGGTCGACCATCTTCACCGCAGCAGCCTGCTCGGCGGGCAGCCCGGAGAGCATCGGCACCAAGCACGAGGCGAGTTCTCGCTCGGCGGCCTGTTCGGTGTCGGGTTCAGCTTCGCCAGTGGATGGGTTGTCCGGGACGGTGTCGACGGGTAGTTCGCGGCGATGGGGCGCGGACCGGTAGTAGTCGGTGATCGCGTTGCGGGTGATGGCATACATCCAGCCCAGAAGCCGGTCCTGATCTCGCAAATTGTCCAAGCTCTTGGCCATCCGCAGGAACACGATCGACAGGATGTCGTCGGCGTCCTCCGGGCGCGAGACCCGGCGGGCGATGAAGGCCCGCAGGTCGCTGGAAAAGCGGCGCCAAAGCTGCTCGAGATCACCATGTTCCGGCCGGGGTGTGGCCGCGGTAGTGGCCGTTTCCTCGCTCATGATCCTGGCTCCTCTCTGTCTCCAGCATCCTCGCCTGGTACCGCAGTGGCGAGCCTTGGCTGGTCATTACCGGTACGGACCGCGATCGGGACGCATTTCCTGCGTCCGAATCCGGGGTGTCACGTCTGTATGGGTGTCGATGTCGAGTTCTTCGATTCGACCGATCAGGAAGCGCGGTGAGGAGGTGAGAGCGATGCTGACGACACATCTGTTGTCGGATCTGACCGAGGAAGAGGTCGATCTGATCGTGGCGGAGGAACTGCATCTGCTCGACGCCGCCGCATGAGCGCCGCCGACGCCCACACCGGGCGTATCCGCTGAGAAGCACCCCAGATGTGCCTCTATCCCCGGCGGGGTAGGGGCCATCGGAGTGCCCGGTTCCGGGCGAAGAACCCGGCCCCGTCCTTCCCTCTGGCAGGGAAGGGCAGGGCGGGTGCGTCGCCGGTCAACGAGCGCGTGCCGACCGAACCAGGCCGGTGAGGACGGGGACAGCGGTGACTGCGGCCCACAATCCGATCGCCGCGACCAGGGCGGTGGCGGTGTCGCCGGCGGTGGCAGTGCCGAGCACGTGCCCGCGCAGGGCGTCGGTGGCGTGTGCGACCGGATTCACCGTGGCCATGGCCTGCATCCAGCAGGGCATGGTCTCGATCGGTGCGAACGCACTCGAGACGAACATCAGCGGCATCATCACCGTCATCCCGGCGAACTGGACCACGTCCGGGCGGCGTAGCCGGTCCCCGATCAGACCGAACAGGGCGCTCATCGCCCCCGCCAGCACCACCAGAACCACGACTGCGGCGACGGCATCCACGGCGGTGCCGTGGAAGTCGAAACCCAGCAGCACCGCGGCGATCCCGAGCAGCGCAGCTCGAGCGAGAGTGAAGACCGCCTCGTTGATGGTGCGAGCCACTCCGGGCAACGTTGCCCGCATCGGCAGCGCCGCGAAGCGGTCGTGCAGGCCGTTGGTGTGGTCGATCGCGGCCGAGACTCCGGCGTTGGTGCCGGCCATCACCGTGGAGACGGCGAGCATGGCCGGGGTGAGGAAGTCGATGTAGCTGACCCCGGCCGGGAAGCCGGGTCCGGCGGCGACGCTGCGGAACACCTGGCTGAACAGCACGAGCATCGCCATCGGCATGGTCAGCGAGAACATCAGCAGCTGCGGGACGCGGGCGCTGGTGCGCAGGTTCCGGACAGTCAGGGCGGCGAGCTGGTTCCCGATCGGGGAACGCCCGATCACGGTCGTGATGGTGGTCATCGGTGGGCTCCGGTGGTGTGGGCGAGGTGAGTGAAGACGTCGTCGAGGCTCGGCGAGGTCACATCCAGGTCGGCGACGTCGATACCGCCGCGGTGCAGGTCGGCGACCAGTGCAGTCGCGGTGCGGGCGTCATCGACGGTGACCGACACCCGCACCCGAGTGCCGTCGACCCGGTCGCTGTCCGGGGTGAACGGCAGATCCGCGATCTGGTGGATGGGGAGAGTGGCGTGCAGGACCTTGCCGCCGACAATCCGTTTCAGCTCGGCCGGGGTGCCACGCGCGGCGACCCGCCCGCGACTCAGGACCACGATGTGGTCGGCGAGCCGGTCGGCTTCCTCGAGGTACTGGGTAGTGAGCACGACGGTGGTGCCCGCGGTGGTGAGCTCGTCGACGACGTCCCACAATCCCGCGCGGGCCAGAGGGTCCAGACCGGTGGTCGGCTCGTCGAGGAACAGCACCGACGGATCACCGACGAGGCTGGCGGCCAGATCGACACGGCGGCGGGAGCCGCCGGAGAGTTCCCCCACCCGCCGGGTCGCGTACTCGTGCAGCCCGAGCCGGTCGATCAACGCGTCGGCACATGCGCGGGCAGCGCCGCGGCGCAGCCCAGCCAGGCGACCGATCAGCTCCAAATTCTCACGCGCAGTGAGGAATTCGTCGAGTCCAGCGTACTGACCGGTCACCCCGATCCGGCGGCGAACCTCGGTGGCGTCGGCGACCACGTCGAGGCCCCCGATCTCCACGCGGCCGATGGTGGGCCGCACCAGGGTGGTGAGGGCACGGATCAGGGTGGTCTTGCCCGCGCCGTTGTGGCCGAGCACCCCGATCGTCGTCCCAGCAGCAGCCTCCAGGTCGACACCGTCGAGGGCCCACGTTCTGCCATAGGCGACGTGCAGATCCTCGACCACGACCGCCGGGGTGGTCATCGCACACCCCCGACGTGATCAGGGAGGTCGTTGGACAGGTAGATGGCCATCGCAGGGTTCCTCTCGACAGAAGGCGTGCTCACACCCGGGGTGGATGGGAGTTCGCTTCTTCAGACGAACCAGCCGAGAGATGGACGCACCGGTACCGGTGGCGGCCGACTATGACGCCGCTTTCGACGTTCTTGCCCAACTTTCTCGCGAGGCGCGGCCGTGGTTGGTCGAGCAACGGATGGCCAGGGATCTACTCGGCCGGATCATCGCCAAACGCCGCACTCTCATACCGGAAATGCGTGTACTGGCGGACATCATTCGGCTCGAGTACTGACTCGACCTCCTGAAAACCAGCTGTCGCTGCGTCTAGAGGCTTGCACCGAGCCAGGACGCGAAGCCGACGAGTCCATCGGTCTGACGCCGCTGCGCCGCTGCGATACCGAAGAGCGTTTCACGCACTGATGGGTGCAGGCGAGTCTGCTGGGGCGCTGCCGCTCTCGCCTTGTTGAGCGCGGCAAGTGCCCGATCGGGCTTACCGGACATCAACCACGCGCGAGCGTTGTCGTGCCAATGATGGGCGATCCGTGTGGGAGCTGCGCCGGCCGGATACGTCAGTTCAGCCCCTTCCAACGCCGCTCGGTTCGGGTCGCCTGCTTCGAGTTCGATTGCGTGGGCGTGGATATCCACGTTCAGCGGGCCGAACGATGTCATGTACAGGTCGGTTTCGCCGGTATGCCGAGCCAGCTCGCGTGCCGCTTGGACGTGAGCTGTCGCATTCGGGTAGTTGAGCTTTCGCGCTTCGTTGATCGCTCCGGCCAGATGGGAATAGCCAGCCAGCACCATGCCGGCTTGGCTGTTGTCCGCCGAACTGATCGCGGAAGCGATCAGCTGCTCTGCTACCTCTGCCTCGCCGTAGTGCGTCAGTACTCGAGCTCGAGCCAGGACCGAGAACGCGCCGTATTTCGCGTCGTCGGCAAGCGGGGCGTAGGTGTCGGCCAAATCCAGTGCTGGAAGGGCGAGCACGAGATGACCGGTCCTGCGAACCGACCACTCTGCCAATACGTACGCTGACGTCAACAGGGTGTAGGCACGGGCTTTCTCGTCGTCGGCCAGTTCTCGCACGGCCCCGTGCAACTGGCGGATAAGGCC
This sequence comes from Nocardia sp. bgisy118, assembly GCF_057708605.1. Classification (NCBI taxonomy): domain Bacteria; kingdom Bacillati; phylum Actinomycetota; class Actinomycetes; order Mycobacteriales; family Nocardiaceae; genus Nocardia; species Nocardia sp. bgisy118. Next base: position 79,470 of record NZ_JBYISM010000024.1, read on the forward strand.
CGGAAGTACTTCGATCGTTTGTCGAGTGCGATCGGTGCGGTAAAGCCGTTGTGCCGCCCCAAGTTCTGCTTCCAGCACTACGAGATCGGCGGGCTCGGTTGCTCGGGCGTACTGCCCCTCTGCAAGCAATATGGACAGGTCATTGACGGCGTCTGACAGAGGCTTGCCATCGTCGTAAGGTGCGCCTGTGAGCTGCTCCGGCGTTATCCGCAGTGCTCGAGCCATTGCCGAAAGAAAGCCTGGGGATGGCACCTCACGGCCTTGCTCGACAGCCTTGACCATGCTGAGGCTGTACTTGGCCCGGCTGGCCAACTGACGTTGGCTCAGCCCGGCGATCTTGCGCTGCGCGGCGATTCGCTCTCCTGCGTGCTGACCCATACATCTGAGCGTAGATCGATCCTTCCCCGCTGTCCTTTGCTGTCGACAGCCTGTCCCTCTACTGACCCTTCGAGCCTTTGCCAGCGGTCAAGCTCAGATCTAGCCCCGCCGTCGGACTGACATGGTGTCCCCTCGAGGTCTCCGGCGGCGGGCGCTCACCAAGTCTTTGAGCAAGCAGGGAGGGTGCTGCCCGATGGAATTGTCCGAACGTGATGACGGGATATCGACTACACACACGACGTCAGCGCCGACACGCACTGACCCCAGCGCAGTGGCAGTGGGGGATACCCCGCGTTCACGGGTTGAGTATTACCGCGCCGTATGCCACCTGCCTGCCGTACTCCAACCCGATACGGGGCGAATCGGTTTCACGGCAGGCATGGTGTGGGCGGTTGCGATGCCCGCTGAAGTCGGCCAGATGGTCAAGGTGGAGCTGGAAGCCAAAAGACATGGCGGCGGACCGATTATCACCATGCCCCGCACGGCGACATGGACCTTTCTGGTCCGCTCCGACATTCCCGCAACCATGATCGCCGCCGAAGCAGCCTTGTACCGCAGCCACCGTGTGGCGGTGCTGGGTAACGGTGACTTCGTGGCGTTGCCGTCTCCTGCCGATCAGGGCTCGGAGTACCGAGGATGGATCACCGCGGCGCACTCGGTGTTCCGGCCCTCCGGGCGGGCGGTGCTGTATGCGGTCCACGCTGTCCTGGGCCCGCAACGACAGTCGGTCTTGTGAGAGCCGAGCCGTTGTCGCCCTTGCCGAGCGAGCCGGACGTGCACCTTTCGGTGTTTCTGCACGGGGTGCGTATGGATTTCGTCGCCTGCCTGACCGCTGCGTTGGTGTTCGTTGCCGAGCACCGAGACCGCCATTATCTCGACGCAGTGAGCGTCGATACGAGCTTGAGTGGGCACCCCCGGTTGCCCAACGAGCGGCTCTATCTCGAGCCCTGACCAAACCGATGCGAGGAACAGACGAAATGACCAGCAGCACAATGGATTCACAATGGCAGCGCAACGACTTCACCCCCGCTCAGATCGCCACACTCACCACGCTGAACGAGGCCGGACGCGCGTGCTCGGCGCGGGAGCTGGCAGGCGACCATCGGATCGCCCCGGTCACCCCTGACGTTGCAATGGCTGATCACCAAGGGGCTACCTCCCGAAGTCGCCCACACGGGGCTGCGCGGCCCGAGCCGCTGGGCGAACCCTTCGGTGTTCAGGGTTAGTTTTTCGAAGTGGCTTCGGTGTTCGGACGTAGTTTCCGGGTGAGCGGGTAGCCGATGTCGGCGCTCCGAGTGGGAGACGTAGGAACGGCAATCGTCGTCGGCGCACGACCGAGCGCGGGTGGTGCGGGGCTGCGCCCTCGACCTGATAGTTCATCTTGATCTGAATACATTTGAATCTGTACTATTGGTGTCGTGGAGACCGCGCTGCATTCCGACGCGCTCGCCCGTTTCGGGCACGCGCTGTCCGATCCGACTCGCACCCAGATTCTGCTGAGCCTGCGGTCTGGGCCGGGGTATCCGTCGGATCTGGCCGAGCGGATCGGGGTGTCGCGTCAGATCCTGTCCAACCACCTGGCCTGTCTGCGCGGGTGTGGTCTGGTCGTCGCGGTCCCGGAAGGGCGACGCAGCCGCTACGAGCTCGCCGATCCGCGCATAGCCGCCGCGCTCGAGGATCTGCTCGGGCTGGTGCTGGCGGTGGATCCCGCGTGCTGCCCGGCCTCCGGGACCGAAGGGTGCTGCTGATGTCGGCATCGCTGGGCAGGCCATCGGTGGTCGCCGCATCGGGGCCGCTACCGCAGCGGCGGGCGGTGCTGGCGCGGCGGATTCGCTGGTTGGTCGCGGCGACGATCTCCTACAACGTGATCGAGGCGATCATCGCCCTCACCGAGGGGACACGGGTGTCCTCGACCGCGTTGATCGGGTTCGGGCTGGACTCGGTGATCGAGGTGTCCTCTGCGGCGGCGGTCGCCTGGCAGTTCGCCGGACGTGACCCCGCCGCGCGGGAGAAGGTTGCGCTGCGCGTCATCGCGTTCTCGTTCTTCGCTCTCGCGCTGTATGTCGCCGTCGACTCGATCCGCGGCCTCCTCGGCGTCGGTGAAGCCGAACATTCCCCGATCGGAATCGGTTTGGCCGCAGCCAGTCTGGTGATTATGCCGGTCCTGTCATGGGCACAGCGCCGTACGGGGCGCGAACTCGGTTCCGCCTCGGCAGTCGCCGATTCCAAACAGACCCTGCTCTGCACCTACCTATCGGCTGTCCTGCTGGCCGGGTTGCTGCTGAACACCCTGTTCGGCTGGTCATGGGCCGACCCGATCGCGGCACTGGTCATCGCCGCCATCGCGGTCAAGGAAGGCATGAATGCCTGGCGCGGGGACACCTGCTGCCCCACGCCGGCCGCACTCGGCGACGCTGGTGTGACCGGACACGACTGCGACTGCTGCGACTGACCATCCCAACCGACGCTCCGGCCTCTCCTGAATCCGAGAACCGGATCCGAACAGACACATCGCCAAAACTATTCGCCCGACGTGTGGCCGCAGGCCGGTCGCAATCAGGGTCCCGGTGGTTCCGCCGAAAATCGGGTGGATATGCCGTAATCGTCTGGTATGGAACGTGTTCCGCAGACTCGAACGGTGCGAATGTGCCGATGGCCGAGTCGGCCTCGAACTCGGCGACCATCGCTAGGATCTGCCCTGACCTCACCGGAAGGTGATCGGTCACCTCCGCGAACTCGCGCGCAAGCACCACGCCACTCTGCTCACTACCACCCGTGATGTCGACCACGGTCAAGCCGCGATGCCCGCCGGATGTTTCGACGGGAATCGACTGACGAACGTGAGATCGATTGTCGGACAGCCGGTTACCACGATTCGATCAGCGGGACATCATGCTCCCGCCGCTGCCATTCCTCGGTGACGCGACCGAGTCGGTCCTGGGCGGCGATGCCGCGCACGGCTGCGATCTTGTCGTCACGGATCTCGAGGATCACGACGCCCACGACCCGGTCGTCGAGTGTGGCGAGCATGGCCGGGCAGCCGTTGACCACGGCGGCATGGATCGAGGGCGAGCCACCGGCGAGTCTCCGCTTGGCTGGAGACGGTTTGAAGCCGGCCCGCACCGCGCTGGCGATCCGCTCGGGGGTCGCGTACCGGATCAGCTTCCCGGCCAACCCCAGTCCGGCGCCGTCGGAGATGCCGGTCGCGTCGTCGGTCAGCAGCGCCACCAGCCGTTCGGTCCGGCCCGAGGAGGCGGCAGCGACGAATGCCTCGACGATTCGACGTGCGGAGGCATGGTCGATGTCAGTGCCGTTGCCGGCGGCGGCGATTCGACGCCGGGCTCGGTGGGCGTGTTGCTGACTCCCGGACTCGGTGATGCCGAGAATCTCGGCTATCTCGGCGTGGCTGTACGAAAAGGCCTCGCGCAGTACATAAACGGCCCGTTCGACCGGCGACAGACGCTCCATGAGCGTCAGCACCGCCAGGGTCACCGATTCGCGCTGCTCGACGGTGTCGGCCGGGCCCAGCATCGGGTCGCCGTCGAGGAGCGGTTCGGGCATCCAGGCGCCGACCGCGCGTTCGTGCCGCACCTTCGCCGAACGGAGCCGGTCGAGCGCCAGGTTGGTGACGATCTTGGTCAGCCACGCCTCGGGCACCTCGACGTACTCCCGGTCGGCGGCCTGCCACCGCAGGAACGCGTCCTGCACCGTGTCCTCGGCATCGGCGGCCGAGCCGAGGAGGCGGTAGGCGAGCGAGGCCAGTCGATTCCGGCTGGCCTCGAAACGCGCCACGGTGGCAGTGTCCATGAGCACGACTCTATGCGCCGATCACGTCGGGTGAGTGCACTCGGGTCGTGGCCAAGCGGTACGTGTGACTCGGCTTTCCGAAGGTCGGGCGGCTCACGGCCCAGCCGCTGGTTGCCACGATCGCCGACTTGACTCGGGCCGCCGAACGGCCGCGCAGCGCCCCGGGCTTCGAGCGAGCGTCACCGTCGACCAGTTGGAAGATCCCGTCCTTGCGTCCGAGGCTGATGTGGTTGCCGAAATAGGTCAGCGCGGTCGCCTTGATCTTGCGCCCGGTCAGATCCCCGATGATCGCGGCCGTCGCCTGCAGGCCGGTGTATCCCGCGGAAGCGCAGGACATCGGCAACGGCCGGCCGTTCTCGCCGATGACGAAGGCGCTGTCACCGGCAACGTAGACATCCGGGTGCGAGACCGACCGCATCTGACGGTCGACCGTGATCTGGCCGTTGGGCATCACCTCGAGGCCGCTGGCGGCGGCAATCGGGTGGACGGCGAAGCCTGCGGCCCACACGGTCGCGTCGGAGGCGAAAGCGGTGCCGTCGGCGGCGACCGCCCCCGCCTCCTCGACGCGCTCGATGGCGGTGTGCTCGTGGACCGTGATACCGAACCGGTCGAAGGCGCGCAGCAGGTGACGGCGGGCCTTCGCGCCCAGCCAGCCGCCCAGCTCGCCACTAGTGGCGAGGCTGACCTGAAGTCCTGGACGTGCTTCGGCGATCTCGGTGGCGGCTTCGATCGCGGTCAGATTGCCACCGACTACCAGCACCTTCCCGTCCTCGCCCAGTTCGTCCAGGCGTGCGCGCAGGCGCAGCGCGGACGGCCGCGCGGCCACGTGGAAGGCGTGCTCGTCGACGCCCGGAACGCCATGGCCAGCGGCGGTGCTGCCGAGCGCGTAGAGGAGGGTGTCGTATTCGAGCCGGTCGATGCCCTCGCCGTCGACGACTGTGACCGTCCGATGCTCGGCGTCGACGGTGGTTACCCGCGCCACTCGTAGCCGGATGCCGGTGCCCGCGAACACCTCCGCCAGCGGCCGGTGGCGGAGATCATGCCCGGCGGCGAGCTGATGCAGGCGCAGCCGCTCGACGAAATCGGGTTCGGCGTTGACGACCGTGATCTCGAAGTCGTCGGAGTGGAGTTGGCGGGCCAGGTATCCGGCGGAGAAGGCTCCGGCGTATCCGGCCCCGAGGACGACGATGCGGTGCTTCATGGTTCGCTCCTGTCTGGTTCGCGTGCTCCCTGAACGAGACAGCCCCCGAATTCCTGACAGCATCAACCAGTGATGTGGATCACCCCCGAGGCTCGCTCGGCGGACGAACCAACCGCCTACCGAGCCACGCGGTTGCGGCGACTACCCGATGAACAGGACCCCGATCGCGGCCGCCGCGACAGCGGTGCCGATCGCCACTGCGGCAGCGAGCTGGCGTGCGCTCAACATCTGGTCGCGACGCACCCACGCGAACACGAACACCGTCACCGGTAACGCCACCGTCGCAGCGGTGACCATGCCCGGCGAGTAATCGCCGAACCATGCCGCGCCGCCAAGGTGGAACGCGGAATTGACCGCGAACTGCCACTGAAACGCTACCGCCACGATCACCCAACCCGCAGCCGCCTCGGGCCGGGCTGCCCGCCAAGAACACCACAGCACCAACAGAATCAGCGGAATGTGACTGAGAGCGAACTTCTCAGTCGACATCGGCGCGAAATGCTGCGACGCCCACGCCGCGAATCCCGGCAGCTCCTCCAAGGTGTGGACGACGAAGACCGCGAACGGCGCGAAGAACAACCACCGAACACCGGCCAGGTCCCGGCTTCGCCTCGCCTGCACGGGCGACTGGACAGACATCATGGACGACCTCCCACATTTGGATAATTACATGCGCATGTTACTATGTTTCCGAGTCGCGGGAGAGATGTTCGGTCGCGGCGCGATGAAGGTGATGTGCTGACAGATGAAATCGGCACGGGGTGAACGAGGAGGTCGACGTGGGGCAAGGACATGATCACGGGGTGTCGGTGGCGGATGCCGGCAGCGCCTCCGGGAAATATGCGCGGCGGCTGATCCTGGTCATCGGCTTGGGTCTGGTCACGTTCGTGACGCAGCTCGTCGTCGGGTTGTCGACCTCGTCGCTGGCGTTGCTGTCGGATTCCGCGCACGTGTTCACCGACGTGTTCGGTGTCGTGATGGCGTTGGTGGCGATCCTGGTGGCCCGCCGGTCGACGCGGCGGGTCGACCGCTCCTACGGGATGTATCGCGCGGAAGTGCTTGCCGCGCTGTTCAATGCGGTGCTGCTGTTCGCGGTGGCGGGCTGGGTGCTCTACGAAGCGATCGGCCGCTTGGCCGAACCACCGGAGGTGCCGGGCCTTCCGGTGACCACCGTCGCCGTGGCGGGCCTGGTGATGAACGTCGCGGCCCTGTTGTTGCTGCGCCGCGGGGCGGGGGAGAGCCTCAACGTTCGGGGCGCCTACCTGGAAGTCATGGCCGACATGCTCGGCTCCATGGGCGTGCTGATCAGCGGTCTGGTAACCCTGCTGTTCGGGTGGCGCTACGCCGACCCGCTCATCGGTATCGGCATCGGCCTGTTCGTCCTGCCCCGGGCCTACAACCTGGGCAGGCACGCGCTGCGGATCCTGTTCCAGCATGCTCCCGCCGGGATGGACGTCGAGGAGGTCCGTACTTCCCTGGAAGATCTCACCGGCGTGCAGCAGGTTCACGACTTGCACATATGGACGCTGACCTCCGGGATGGAGGTGGCCTCGGCGCACCTGGCGATCGACGACGACACCAACCCGGACGCGGTGCTGGTTGCGGCGCAAGAACTCCTGGCCGACTCCTACAACCTCAACCACGCCACCCTGCAGGTCGAAGCGGCCAGCATGGCCGAACGCTGCGATCGACTGTCCTGGTAGTCCAACCGCCACTCGGATGACCAGCCAGCACCGCACCCGCCCACCTCGACGAGCCGTCGACCCGTCGCGTCGGCTGCCCGTCGAGGTGGGCGGGTTGGGTCAGCATCGCGCCCGGCGTGAGGTCGGGGCCGCATGCGGCCCCGATCGAAAGCATGTGGATTCAGAATCCGGATTCGTCGAGTTCCATCACCGCGAGGTCGGTGCCGGGGATGACTGCCCGTTCGGCGGTCAGGTGGGGGAGGACGGTAGTGGTGAAGAACGAGGCGACAGTGATCTTGCCGCGGTAGAAGGCGGCGTCGGCCGCGGAAACGTCGGAATCGAGTGCCGCGAGAGCGATTTCAGCCGCGACGATGAGCCGCCATGCCACGAGTAGGTCACCGACGGCGAGCAGGAACCGCACGGCGTTGAGGCCGATCTTGTAGAGGCCAGCCTCGCCGCCTCGGACAGCATCATGCGCACGGTGTCGCCGTCGAGGTCGCCGAAGGTGCCCGAATCGAGAACGGTGTCGAGACCGTAGACCTCGAACAGGTTGAACTCCAGATCGCGAATGTTGCTCTTGTAGTGGCCCACCGGCCCATCACCTCTCGACGGGACCCGCCGCGATGGGGCAGGTGCTGACGAAGCGCACATCGCGCCGCGGAGCCATGATGTCGCAGCATTTGCGTCCACGCAAGCTAAGTAACTCGATGATAAGTTCGCTGGACGGCGTGTAGTGGCGCTGAGCTGGAACGTCCACCTGGATTCAGTCCTAAGTCACTCTGGGTAAAGCTCAGGCGAAGGCTGGGTGGAAAGCTCGGCGAGGGCGATCCGCTCGCCGACGACGTACAGCAGGTCGGCCAGGTCGTTGCGGCGGGTCAGCCGAGGGTTGCGGACCGCATCGGTGATGACGGTGGTGATGGTGTGAATCAGCACTCGTGCCACGGGCATCGACAGCTCCGGGCGCAGCGACTGCAGCAGGCGCGCCCAGCCGATGTTGCCTTCACGGTGGATTCGGCGGTACCTGGCCGCGGCATCGTCGGGAAGGTGCCCGACCTCGCTGACAGCGGTGCCGACCAGGTCGGTCTGTTCGATGGCGAACTGGATGTAGTACCGCAGCACGAGCCGCAACGATGCCGTTGGTTCCCCGCCTTCGGTGAGTGCGCGCTGGGCGTAGATCTCGACCCATTCGTTGTTGCGGTCGATGATCTCGTTGAGGAGATGGGTTTTGCCGGCGAAGTGGTGATACAGCGCGGGCCCGCTGACGCCGACCGAAGCGCCAATGTCCTCGATACTCACCGCGCCGAAGCCACGTTCGTTGAACAACCGCGCGGCGGCGACGATCATCTGCTCCGGTCGTGGTTCGGAGCCGGATGGCGTTCCCGCCTCGTCGAACTCGGTGACATCGAGCCTGGACGCGGTCCTGCCACCGGGACAGGTGGCGCCGGTGACCGCATCGATGGCGGAGTCGAGCACCGTGGCGAAGAGCTCCGTGGGCAGCTGAGTGCGGTGGTTGGACGGGCTGGTCACCACTGACAGCACGATCCAGCTCAGTGCTTCGCGATCCGTCGTGGTCAGAGTGGGTCGGCGCAGGTGGATGGCCTCGCGGATGAGCTGAGTCAGGCGAACCGCGCGGGAGAGGACGCCCACTCGGTCGGCCTGTGTGAGGCTACGGAATTCGAGCTGCCACAGCCGGGCGAGTCCCCGGATCTCCAGGGTCACCCGCACCAGCTCCTGCAGCGCTCCGCTGTCGTTGGCAGAGTTTTCGCGCGCAGCATCGACACGGGTGATGATCAAGTCGAGACTTTCGCGCAGGCAGGAGCCGAGGAGGTCCTGCTTGGTGCGGAAGTGCCGATACAGCGCGGCATGCGTGATGCCGATCGCCGAGGCGATATCCGTCATCGATGTGCGGTGATAGCCGCGTTCGGCGAAAGCGCGGGAGGCGACGCGGAGAATGGTTGCCCGGCGATCGCGTGGGCGGCGGCGCACCGGTGGCTGCTCGGCTTCGAGCGGGGGAGCCGGTGGTTCGGTCCGGTGCGGGATGCCGAGAACTCCGAAGAGGATGCGCAACACGCTCTCGGTGAGCTGGTCCGTGGTGGCATCGATCCAGCCGACGGCCCAGTCGTGCATCAGTCCGTTGATCGCGCCGGCGAATGTGCTGGCGGTGAGGCGGACGTCGTGGGGAGCGAGCTCCCCACGCGCGGCGAAGCTGTCGAACAGGTCGCAGAGCAAGTCCAGCCACCGCGACCGGCACTGCAGGCGTTGGGTATCCATCCGCTCGCCGACGCCGACGACTTCGACGAAGGCGATCCGGGCACAGCGCTGATCAGCGCAATGAGCGAACAGATAGGAACGCACCATTGCCGTTGCTCGGTCGGTCAGTGGTTGCCCTATCGTTCGGCCGACTTCATCGAGCACGCGCTGTTCTACCGTGTCGTTGATGTGCAGGTACAACTCGCTCAGGAGATCTTCGAGTGTGTCGTACTCCTGGTAGAACTGCCGGGTCGACAGGCCCGCGGCTCGACAGAGCTCAGCCAGCCGGGTGTTGCGGTATCCAACCCCCGCGCCGAATGTTTCGATCGCGACTTCGCGGAGCCGGCTCCGGCGCTCGGTCCGCCGTTCGTTCGCCGACAGGCCTCCGTAGACGCGCGCTGCCGGTGTGATTCTCGCCACCGATTCTCCGTTCACCAAAGGGTGTCCGCCTGTGTCGCGCGACCGGTGATGCGGTGTCGCGCACCCACAATTCGCCAAATATGGATACAACGATATTCAGAATATCGCAGGCGTGATCTTGCCGGTATGAGCAGGGGTGATCGATGCATCGAGCGCACCGGGGGAGCCGGAACCGTGTCCGCGGACAGCCGGATCGGCATGGTCTCGAGCCGGTACGACGAGCTCGTTCCGGCTCGGCACCTCGAGTGCGACGCGCGTGCGCGGCGGTGATTTGTCGCCTGTCGGTGCCGAGACCGGCTCGGTAGTGTGTCGCGCCATGCACCAACCGCCCGTCCTTCTGGAAAACAGCACCGCCGTCTACGAGCACTATCTGCGACATCGCCAGAATCGACTGCGGGCCTTGGCGACTCATGCGGTGATGGGTTACCGGTTCCGGCCGCGCGTAACATTCGACGAGGGCGCGCGCGGGCAGTTGCAGCAGCTACTGCGTAGCAAGCAGCCCGCAATCTTCGCGCTCAACCACCTGTCGCAGAACGATCCGCACGCCGTCGCGGCCATGGCCTGGTGTTCGCCGTTGCGCCCCCTCATCGGGCGGGTACGCATGTTGGCCAAGGACGAGCTGTTCGACGACCCCGAACAGCGCCGCAAGATCGACATGATGGGCGGTATCCCGGTATTCCGCGGCAAGGACCACGGCATTCGTGCGGTGAACGCGGCAGGCCAGCAAATGATGGACGTCTGCGCTCGACGATTGACCCGTGGTGATTATCTGGCGCTTTTCCCGGAGGGCACCTGCAACACCGTCGATCCGGCCCGAGTGCAGGCGGTGGGCAGCGGCATCGGGCACATCGCGTTCCGGGCGGCCAAGCTGGGCGCGCCGCCCGCTCTGGTCTGCATCGGCATCAGCTACGGGGAACGTCTGGATCCCTCGATCGAACCCACCAAGGAGGAGGTGCGCAGTGCATCGTTCCATTTCCGGAGACCCGTTCTGGAACTGCCCTCGCGGCCCATCGAAATCGCTCGTTTCGCCCGTACGGAACTGCAGTCGGCCGTCGATGGCGCAGTGAAAAGCTACTGATTCAGGCTAACCAGAGGCAGTCAGCGGACATGCTGAGTTATCTGCACCTGTCCCGACCGATTGATGATGGCGCTTCAAGTTCTATCTCGATAGTCGTTGTGGCCCCGTCATTTCCAACGCCGCACCCCGCAGGCAACTCACGCCCATCCCGAGTTGAGGATGTTCGGCCCGCGCCTGTGTGTCGGCCGCGGTCGATCCAGCGACAGGCAGACCGGATGTCCGGTCGGGTCGATAAGGACGGATGTCGTGTCAGCGGCCGGTTGTGTTCTAGAGCGGCATGAGGTGGTGTTTGCGGGGGCCGTGCTGGATGGTTTTGCCGCGGAGCAGGCGCAGTGCTTTGCGGATTTCCAGCCGGGTGTGGGCCGGTTCGATAACCGCGTCGATGTAGCCGCGTTCGGCGGCGGTCCACGGGGTCGCCATGGTGGCGTTGTAGAAGTCGATCAGCTGCTGGCGCAGGGCGGGCCGTTCGCTCTCCGGGACGGCTGCGAGTTGGCGGCGCTGGGTCAGACTGACGGCGGCCTCGGCGCCCATGACGGCGATGCGCGCCGTGGGCCAGGCGAGGTTGATGTCGCCGCCGAGTTGTTTGGATCCCATGACGGCGTAGGCGCCACCGTAGGCTTTGCGCACGATGACGGTGACGATCGGCACGGTGGCTTCGGTGACGGCGTAGAAGAATCGGCCGCCGCGTTTGATGACGCCGATCTTTTCCTCTTCGACGCCGGGCAGGACACCCGGAGTGTCGACGACGAAAATCAGTGGGAGTCCGAATGCGTCGCAGAGCCGGATGAAGTGCGCCGACTTGTCCGAACAGCGGGCGTCTATCGCCCCGCTGGCCACCAGCGGCTGGTTGGCGATCACGCCGACGCTGCGGCCGTCGACCCGCGCGAATCCGGTGATCAGGTTGCGGGCGGCGGCATCGCCGACCTCGTGGAAGTCGCCGTCGTCGAAGATCCTTGCCAGGACGTCGTACATGTCGTATCCGGCCCGGTCCGAGTCGGGAATGATCGCATTCAATTCGCGGTCGCTGTCGGTGAGGCCGGGCTCGAGGCCAGGATTCACGATGGGTGGCTGCTCGAAGCAGTTGGACGGCATGAAGTTCAGATAGTTACGCGCCCAGGCGAATGCCGCGCGTTCGTCGACGGCGATGTGGTGGATGTTGCCGTTCTGGGCTTGGTTGAACGCGCCACCGAGCTCTTCGAGGGTGACCTCTTCACCAGTGGTCTCGCGGATGATGTCGGGGCCGGTCACGAACATGTAGGCGGATTCGGTCGCTATCAGCACGTCGGTGTTGATCGGTGAATAGACCGCCCCCGCAGCACATTTGCCCAGCATCAACGACACCTGTGGTACTGCACCGGACATGCGTAGTTGCCGTCGGCTCAGGGCCGCGTACCAGGCGAGCGAGGTCGCCGTGTCCTGTACCCGGGCGCCACCGGAATCGTTGATCGCGACGAACGGGCACCCGACATCGGCCGCCAAGTCCATCGCCGCGGCAACCTTCCGCCCGAACATCTCCCCGATCGATCCGCCATACACCGTCTGATCATGCGAAATCACCACTACCGCACGCCCATCGACCGTGCCCCGGCCGGTGACCACGCCGTCACCATACAGGGCATCGGCACGTCCAGGTTGCCTCACGAGAGCGCCGACTTCGATGAAACTACCCGGGTCCAAGAGCATTTCGATGCGCTCGCGCGGGCTGGGAATGTTCTTCGCGGCGCGTTTGGCGATTCCCGCCGCACCTGTCGGCTCGCGCGCTGCTGCCAGATTCTGTTGCAGCAGAGCGTGTTTCGCGCCAGTCGTGTCCACAGATGAGTCCTCCCTCGAACCGGGCTGCCGGTTTCACCTTCAATGGCTGACCCTAGCCGGAATAGACAAGTACACAACTATGTGCACTGCAATAAACTCGAGGCCGTGTCGTCTACAGCAATGCACCGCGGTGCAACGAGTTACCAGGCGCGAGCCGGCCGTGCACTCGAAGAACACACCAAAGCGATGATCGTCGCTGCCGCCGAGGAGGTGATGATGGACAGAATCACCACACCTCGTCCGGGCAGTTCGATCGAACGTCTCACGCTCGCCGATGTGTGCGGCAGTGCCCGTGGATACATTCGACGCGACGGTACCGAGGGCCCGATCCCGAAGGCCACCATGTGGAAGCACTTCAAAACCTTCGAAGCACTTGCCGCCGCGGTCATCGAGAATCTGACAGCCGACAATCTTCCGGTCCCAGAGCAGATCGCAGCGCTCGCCACGCGAGGCCATCACGCCGGCACTCGGCGCGACGGGGTCGCCGCGCAACGATTGGAGGCGCGGTTCTCTGCCCGGCATTACGACATCCCTCGCCTGGAAGAACAGTTCGACCATGCATCGACCCGTAATGAGCGCTCCGACATGCTGTTCTGGGCGGCCGAGCTGGCCGAACGCCACCTGCAACACCGGCGCCGCGGGGATCGGCAACCGGTGGTCGCGGCCCGGGACTGGGCGCGCCGCGGGATCGCCCTCGTCGATCCGGCAGCGCGCCTGGATTGCATGATGGGGATACGCTGCACCCGCGCAGGGGCGGCCGCCGAAATGACCCTGTGCAGGAAACCCGATTACGAGCCCACCGGACTGAGTCGGATCCGGTCCATCAAAGAAACCGAGATGACATTCGCCGATGCCCTCGGCTGGCAGTTACACCACGAACTGGCGCGATTCCACGCCGAACATGCCCGCGCCCTCGGCGAAGAAGATCCTGACCGAGAAATGCGATCGCATCACACGATCGCCACTACGCTGATCGAGCTGTGCGGACCCGCTCCGAGCATCGCCCGGGAGCCACAAGACACCCTGCGAGCAAACGAACTCGCCGATGTCATCATCGGACTGCGCCGAATCCGCATGGCCTATGCAACCCATCCCGAACAGCAGAAGCCATACGCCACGATCTTCGGTGACAACATGGATAGCTGGACACGAAAGTTGTTGGCCTGCTTCCCCTCAACCATCAGCGAACGCCACCGCCACGAAGGCAACATCCGAGCCCTACTGCGCCTCGATGATCTCACCAGCCGGTTCGACCGGTCCGACCCCACCGCCGAATTCGACCGGATTGGTTCGACCGTAGAAGACTACGAACAGGCAGCCATCGACCTGCTCCGAACCGCGGAATACGGCACCATCCGCGACATCCTGGTTGCGCGCTACCTGACAGCGAAAGCACGATCCCTCGCCCAACTCGACAGAGAGGCGAACCAGCCTGCCAAGCGCGCAGACGCCGATCGAACCGACAACTCCCTTGTTCATCCCAGCCCAGCGGCACTGATCCAAGCCGCCATCCAGTTCTACGACCACACTGCCGCTGCAAGCCCACGCGGCGCCGGCGGCATCCTTCGCACTTTGGCCGCCAACGCCAGCGCCGAACTGAAACGCGCAAACCCGTCGCGAGGCGCAACGAGCACCGCACCCACGCCACCCATCAGCGAATTCGACACCATCGCCAAAGCGATCAACGACCTGGTGCTGATCACCATCAGCCGCCGAAACCGTTTCACCGACAACGAAATCGAACATCTCATCGACATGATCGACCCCATGTACTACTACATCACCTCTGGTCGGAACTGAACAACCAACAGAGACGGACGCTCGAACCGCTACAACTCGAACACTTGCACATGCGGCATCGAGCGGAGTGCCCCTGCGCATCCCGAAGCGGTTGGTCACGAAGTTTGTGCGCGCTCAGGTCCTACTCGATGCGCCTCGCCCGCCTCGCGGACATTCGATCCAGCCCCGTCGGGCGGAGTTGTCGAATCGACGCGGCGCAGGATGTGCGTAACCGCGTACGCCACAACACGGTAGGTGAGGACAGCCGGTACAACGACCAGTAGCGCCATGCGCAACGTCAGGAGCGCGACGCTGACGGCCAGGTAGCTCAGGCCGGTGCCGTCGGGCGAACCGAACCCCTGCCGCTGCGACAACGCCGCCATCACGGGATACAGGGCGAGATACAACACGACCAGGATCAAGGGCATACGGATCAGCCGCAGGCCGGCGAGCAACCGCGAGGTACTGGGAAGGCTCATCGCGCCAGCTCCGGTCCGGAGGTGAGGAACGCCAGGAGCAGGGCGTTGCCGATCACCCCACCGGTGGCGAAACGCAAGCGGGTCCCGCTCCGCAGTGGCAAGCCGACGAGGTTTGCGGTGCGATACAGGCGGGTGAACACGTCGTGGTGACCGAAGGAACGGGCCGGGGCGAGCGCGAAACCGGTGGCCGCGACCGACTTCCCGAGTATCAGGGGACCGCTGTCCATATCGCCCGCGCCGTGATAGCCGTCGCCGTACTCGTGAATCGCACTGAAGCCGAGGAAACTTCGCTCTTGGCCGAACAACCCGGTCGCCAACTCCTCGGCGAGCGCGCGGTCCGCGAAGCCCACGAAGTAAGCCGCCAGTCCGGTCCCCGAGGCGCGGGGGGCGTCGTGCGCACGCCCGTTCACACCCATGCGCTGGATGACCAGCCCGGTGTCCCGATCGATTTGTACCGCGCGCACCTGCTGCGCCCAGTGCGAGAGGACCGCTGTGTGGTCGATGCCGGTCGCGCGGCCGTGGACCGCGATCGCGGCGGCGACGGCTGCCACGTCGGTGGGGTAGGCCTCGCCGGGAAAGGTGTCCAGCAGCCCGGTCGGTGAGGCGAGTAATCTCCGCTCGTAGGAGGCGATCAGCGCGTCATGTCGCGTCGCGAGGTCGGCCGGAAACGCCGGATCGATGAGGCGCGCCATCCCGAGCGCGAGGGCGGGATAGGAGAGATAGGCGTGGCCGTTCGTACTGTCGAGATGGATTGCTCCGTCCTCCCCGTGCCAGGCATCGGTGAATACCGAGCGCATCTCGGGCAACAGACTCTTGGTTGCCGCGCGGGTCACGACAGGGGCGTAGCGTTCCCGCCATTCGGGGTGCGCCAGACACACTTGCGCCAGTCCCAGCGCGGTCATTTGGTGCGCGAGCAGCCCCCACATGCCGTCGATCACCCCTGCCGAGCCCGTGGCTCGTCGTCGATCGTCCTCGACTTCGAAGGCCACCGACTCCTCGGCGAGCCCACGCACCCGCGCCGGATCCCCACGGAACCAGCTGTCGGCGTCGCGACCGCACCACCAGCTCGGCAGCAAGCCCGCGACGAGCATCGCCACCACGATGCCGGCCACGATCGCGAGTGGACGGCGAAACCTGGTTATCGATGCCCCGGGCTGATCGGACTCCCCGCGGTCCGAACGTATTTCCATACCTCACCGTACATTGCACGAGAATTGCTCCCGACGTGATCGGCACGCCGACAGCGAACGCTCCCGGTCATGTCCACCAGCAGTGTCGACGCCCGATGCCGCTGTAGGCCAGCAACATTCACGCACGAACACGCCGGAGACCAGTTGCGCGCCGTCCCATCCGTTCGAGGCCGCTCTCTCCCGATCCGAAAGGTGGATTCGAACACCCGCGCCGCCGAACGGTTATGGTGTGGATGTCTGGCGAGGGGGGAGCGTCGATGAGCGCGGTGGTACGACGAATCGGGTTGCTGGCATCGGTTTCGGCGGTGCTGGTCGGCTGCGGCTCGGCAGATCCGGTGGCCGCACCTGTCTCGACGACGACGGTGGCACCGGCGTTGGACATGAACGGCTTGCGGCGGCGGAACAGAGTCCGTCATGGTTCGGGCCCGCCGGTTATATGGTTTCCACCGCAACAGATCTCGGTCGCTTCGGCCACGCGCTGTTCGGTGGCGAACTCATCTCCGCCGAACTGCTCACACAGATGAGAACCCCAGGGGTGTCCGGGTATTACGGGCTCGGCGCCTTCATGATGGGGACCGACCCCTGCGGCAACCCCGAGCGGCTATGGGGCAACCGCGGTAACGGTATCGGCTCGAAGTCCTATCTGATCGCCAGCTACGACGGCAGCCGGGTTGCCGCGATGACCTGGACCGGCGCAGACACCGACATCCCGAACGACCGGCTCAACGCCACGATGCAGCAAACACTCGGTGCCGCGCTGCTCGCCGCGTGCCCACGCTGAGGCCCGATCGAACATGGTGACCCCCTCCGGACACCCGTGCTGATCGGCCCCGACAACAAGATCGTCGGGGCCGATGCCGTGGGGTGGGGGTTTGCGGATTCGCTCCCGCTTCGATGGCGGTCAGGTGGCGTTCGAGCCAATACGAGCTCTGCCCGGCCTCTCGACGCGCATCGCCCCAGATCACCGGTCCGATGCCGGTTCTCGGTCCCGATCAAGCGGCGTCGAGGGCCGCGGTGATCTTGCGAGCCATGTCGGCCATGGTGGGACTGGGCTCGCCCTTGTGGCGCTGGCCGGTTGCTTCGATGGCGACGAGGACAGTGCTGCGGAAGTTTTCGGCCTCCGCCCGATCCTGCTTCTCGAGCAGGCCCACCGCGGCGGTCAGCGCAGGCAGCACCTGGTCGGCGAGTCCGGCGACGGAGTTGCCATTCAGCTTCATGCCCTTCGGCTTGGCGAGCACGTGCCCGACCAGGCCGGTCGCCGAGGACAGGGCGATGCTGCCGTCGGTGGCGGCCTTGTGGGGCGAGCCACCGGCAGCAGCGGCGGCCGACATCAGCGACACGGCACCGTACGCGGCGGTCTGCAGGGTGAGCTTGTCCTGGTCGGTGAGGGTGATGGACATGGTTGCTTGCTCCTTGGAATCCGTTGTTACCCAACAACCATGACTATACGTAGATGTATACGTATATGCAAGATCGAGTTCTCGGCGGACTGCGTCCTCGTCAGCAGATCGCCCCGTAGTTCCCAGCCCTCCGGTCATGCCAGCGGGTGTGCGTCTCAATCCGTTGCCTTGGTGGCCGGAACAGTCAGGGAAAGGCGATGTACTTGGTTTCGAGGTATTCATCGATACCTTCGCTACCGCTTTCGCGCCCCAGTCCCGACTCCTTGACTCCGCCGAATGGCGCTGCCACATCGGAGATGATGCCGCGATTGACGCCGACCATCCCGGCCTGCAGGGCACGCGTAACCCGCAGGGCGCGGTCGAGACCGTTGGTGTAGATGTAGGCGGCGAGGCCGTATTCGGTGTCGTTGGCGGCGGCCACTCCGGCCGCTTCGCCGTCGAAACCGACAATGGCCGCGACAGGACCGAAGATCTCCTCCCTGAGGATGCGCGCGTCCGGGGAGACGCCGGTCAAAACCGTTGGGTGGTAGAAGTATCCGGTGTCGCCATAGCTGTCTCCGCCGGTGGCGACGACAGCGCCCTTGTCGACCGCGTCGGACACGAGTGCGGCGACACGCTTGCGTTGCTTGTCGGTGATCAGCGGACCCACTTGGGTGCCTTCGACATCGCCAGGTCCGATCCGCAGTGCTTTCATTCTGGCGGTGAGCTTTGCGCAGAATTCGTCATGCACGGCGTTGTCGACGTAGATGCGGTTGGCGGCGGTGCATGCCTCACCGATGTTGCGCATCTTCGCTGCCATCGCTCCGTCGACCGCGGCGTCGACATCGGCATCGTCGAACACCACGAACGGCGCGTTGCCACCGAGTTCCATCGATGTCCGCAGCACTCGAGTCGCGGCCTGCCGCAACAGGATCTTGCCTACTTCGGTCGACCCGGTGAATGTCAGTTTCCGTAGCCGCGCGTCGGTGAGCAGGGGAGCGGTCACCTCCGCCGCATGCGTCGACGGCAGCACCGACAGCACGCCGTCGGGGAGCCCGGCGTCGCGGAACACCTCGGCAAGCAGAAGCATGGTGAGCGGGGTCTCCGCTGCCGGTTTGACGATCATCGTGCAGCCTGCCGCGAGCGCGGGCGCGATCTTGCGAGTGCCCATCGCCAGCGGGAAGTTCCAGGGCGTGATGGCGAGTGTCGGTCCGACCGGCTCCTTGGTCACCAGGATGCGCCCGTTGCCCGACGGTGATTCGCTGTAGCGCCCGTTGATGCGAACGGCCTCTTCGGAGAACCATCGCAAGAACTCGGCGCCATAGTTCACCTCGCCCTGGCTCTCGGCGAGCGGTTTGCCCATCTCCAGCGTCATGAGGAGGGCGAACTCGTCACGGCGATCGATCACGATCTGCCATGCCCTGTGCAGAATCTGCGCCCGCTCCCGTGCGGGAGTCGCGGCCCATTCCTGCTGGGCGGCGGCTGCGGCGGTCAAAGCGGCCGCAGCATCGTCGGCGCCTGCGTCGGCGACCTCGAGCAGCACCTCACCGGTGGCCGGGTTGTACACCGCGAACGTGCCGCCCGCTGCCGCCGCGGTCTCCTTGTTGCCGATCCAGACGGATGTCGGTAGCTGGGCGAGCAGCGTTTTGGTTTCGATCATGGTCATGTCCTCGTGATTGATCTCTGGATGTATTCAGCGCGCCGCGGCGGCTGAGCGGAGAGCGGTCTCGAGTACGCCGAGCGCTTCGTCGAGGAGGTCGTCGCTGATCACCAACGGGGGGAGCAACCGGATCACATTGCCGTACGTTCCGCAGGTGAGAGCGATGACACCCTCCGACAATGCTTGCGCGGCGACAGCTTTCGTGGTCACGGGGTCCGGAGTGTCGGTGCCGGGGTGGACCAGCTCGATCGCGAGCATCGCTCCTCGGCCACGAACCTCACCGATGATGTCGATCTCGTCCGCAAGCTTGCGCAGACGCGGCTTGACCAGGGCTTCGATCTCCCGGGCACGTGCGGGAAGGCCCAGGCGCGACATCGTCTCGATCGTGGCCAGTGCCGCCGCGCACGCGACCGGATTGCCGCCGTAGGTTCCGCCGAGCCCTCCGCTATGGACCGAGTCGAGCAGGTCCGCCCGGCCGGTCACCGCGGCCAGAGGCATGCCGCCCGCGATGCCCTTGGCCATCGTGATCAGATCCGGAACGATGCCTTCGTGCGTGCTGGCAAACCACTCGCCGGTACGCGCGAAGCCGGTCTGCACCTCGTCGGCGATGAACACGATCCCGTTGTCCTTGGCCCAGGACACCAGGGTCGGCAGGAATCCGTCCGCTGGCACGATGAACCCGCCCTCGCCTTGAATGGGTTCGTAGATGATTGCCGCGACCGCGTCGGCGCCGAGCTGTTTCTCGATCTGGTCGATCACCTGCTGCGCGGCTTGCGGGCCGGTCAGAGTGTGGGCGTCTCGATAAGGGTAGGACGCGGGCATTCGGTAGACCTCCGGCGCGAACGGGCCGAAGTGCGCCTTGTAGGGCATGGTTTTCGCGGTCAGGGCCATCGTCAGGTTCGTGCGCCCGTGATAAGCGTGGTCGAAGGTCACGATCGCGGAGCGCCCCGTCGCCAGGCGTGCGATCTTGACGGCGTTCTCCACGGCCTCGGCACCGGAATTGAAGAGCACGGAACGCTTTTCATGGTCACCGGGCGTCAGTTCGGCGAGTGCCTCCGCGACGCGGACGTAGCCTTCGTACGGTGTGACCATGAAGCAGGTATGCGTGAAGTGTGCTGCTTGCTCGGCGATAGCCGCGGCGACGGAGGGATGCGACGCGCCGACACTGGTGACCGCGATGCCGGAGCCCAGATCGATCAACGAGTTTCCGTCCACGTCGACGATCACGCCGCCGTCGGCATCGACCGCGTACACGGGGACCGATGAGCCGACGCCTGCCGCTACCGCGGCGCGGCGACGCCGAGCCCATTCGAGTGAGCGTGGGCCGGGTAGCTCGGTGACGAGCTGCCGTTTCTGCGCCAGCCGGTAGGTGTAGTCGGTCACGGATTCGTCCTCGTTGGATTGGGTTTGTTTGTCATGTGCCGAGCGGGTCGATCCTGCTCGGATCTGGACAGGGCCAGAGCTAGGGCAAGTGTCGCTGTCGGTCGAACCTGTTGCCAGTGGCCACATTGGGCATTTCCTACTTCCGATGGGCCAAAGTGGCACACTTGATGGGTGCCGCTCACCGTCCGTCAACTCGTCGCCGACCCGACCTTGCGAATCACGCTCCGGGCGGGGGCCGAACATGCCGACCGGGAGTTGAGCTGGGCCCACGTGTCCGAACTCGACGACCCCGCAGCGTTTCTCAGCGGCGGAGAGCTATTACTCACCACCGGAGTGGCGCTGTCCGACTCCGACGAGGAGATTGCGAACTGGGTCAGGCGTTTGGTCGCCGCCGGTGTTGCGGCGCTGGGGTTCGGTGTCGGTCTCAGGTATGACGACGTACCCGCGGCGGTCCTCGACACCGCGCGCGCAGAAGGTCTGCCTCTGGTCGAGGTGCCACTCGAGGTGCCGTTCATCCTGCTGGAAAAGGCCGTCTATCAGGCGTTGTCGTCCGAAGACCACGCCCGGCTTCAGCTCAGCCACCAGCAACAGCGGCGACTGATCCACGCCACACTGGCAGCCGACGGGGCCAAGACCTTGGTTCGGCGCACCGCGCAGCTCATCGGCGGCTGGGCCGCTCTGCTCGACGCCGCAGGCGACATCGTCGACAGCACCCATCGCAGTGCGCGACGAGCGGTCGAACAGACCGCGCGGGCACGACGGTCCGGACCCGGTGAGATCGTGTTCTCGACCGAAGGTGGCGAGGATGTCATCTCGCATCCGCTCACCGCCGCGGACGGCCGCGTGCTGGGCTACTTGGTGGCCGGTCGCGAGGGTGTCGTCGGTTCTCTCGACCACGGTGTCGTCACCATCGCCGCGTCGCTGTTGACCCTGTTCGTCCGTCGAACCGAGCAGTCACGAGATGCGCTCGCTCGTGCGCGAGAGGCAGCGATGAAGATGCTGATCGCCGGACAGATCTCCACGGTGGAGGCGATGGCCGACGAGTTGTGGGGAGGTCTGCCAACCGAACCGATCGTGGTGTTCACCGCGCAAGGAGATCCGCGACGCCTCTCGGCAGCATGCGAGCTGTTCGAGGTGCACCCGCACGGAGCGATCGCCTTCGCTCTCATCGACGATCACCTGTCGGTGATCGCTTCGCACGCCTCGGCGAACTCCGCACTCGCGCGCCTGACATCGGTTTCGGGCCTCTTCCCGGGCATTTCCGGCGAGGCGAGTTGGGGCGAGCTCGCGCGCGCGATCCGGGAAAGTCGCCAGGCGGCCGACGATGCCGCGCGACGCCAGGAGACAACGAAGTTCACGGCAGTGATCAGTGAGGGGCTCAGTGCCTGCTTCGATCGTGATCGTGCACGCGCCTACGCCGAAGCTCATCTGGCGCCGCTGCTCGACAGCGATCGCGGTGGTTCGGAAGCACTCCGCTCCACACTCGAGGTGTGGCTTGCTCACAATGGGCAGATCGATCCGGCGGCAAAGACATTGGGCATACACCGGCATACGCTGCGTCGCCGACTGGACCGCATCGAACGCTTGCTCGGGATCAGTCTCGAGTCGCCGACGAGTCGGTCGGAGCTGTGGCTCGAGCTCCAGCTGATCGACTCCGACGTGGACCGTTAACGGCTGTGGCTGAATTCCTATGCGGCCCAGTCGCATTCATGTAGCGGATGGAGTTATGGTCCTGCGATTCGAAACAGCCTGTGAGGTAGTCGATCACCCGGGCGCGGCGATCGGCGAGACCATGCGCGCACCGGCATCGGCGTTCGCGCGCCGCGCTGCGATCACCGTCCGTCCGCAGCCGGGTCGTCGAGGATCGTCGTCAGCACGCGCAACGCCCGGTCCCGGTGCTCGTCGAGTGCGACGATCACCTCGCCGACCGCGTGGCGGCGTGCCAGCTCGAGAATCGCCTCATGGTCTGCGACGGTCCGCGAACGTTCGACGGGCGAGTTGTAATACATTGCGCGATAGGCCTCGGTGGAGTCCCACAGCAGCCGGATGACCCGCATGGTGTGCACCATTTCGGGCGATTCCAGCAGGCCGAAATGGAACCGGCGATTCGCCTCCAGCTCGGCCGCCACATCACCGCGCTCGGCCGCTTCGGCGCAGTCGCGGGCAGCCAGCGCGACACGGTCGAGGGAGTCGGCGTCGAGGAGCGGCACCGTGTGCAGTGCGGCCCGCGTCTCGAGCAACGTCCGCAGTTCGTAGATCTCACGCAGATCCGCGACCCGGAGCTCGGTGAGGAAGTAACCACGCCGAGGCCGATAGACGACCTGGCCTTCCTGTTCGAGCGCGCGAAGAGCCTCGCGTACCGGCGCGAGGCTGACGCCGAGATCGGCGGCGATCCGCTCCTGCCGCACCTGCTGACCCGGGCGGTACCGACCCGACACGATCGCCCGCCGGAGCTCTTCGAGCG
Organism: Nocardia sp. bgisy118; assembly: GCF_057708605.1. Classification (NCBI taxonomy): domain Bacteria; kingdom Bacillati; phylum Actinomycetota; class Actinomycetes; order Mycobacteriales; family Nocardiaceae; genus Nocardia; species Nocardia sp. bgisy118. Next base: position 102,432 of record NZ_JBYISM010000024.1, read on the forward strand.
CATGTTCGCCCGCAGTACCAGGACCCTTACGACCTGCGGAGGCGGCTGGGAGACTCACCTGGCGAGCTTACCCATAGTCACCCACCCGATCGGTAATCCTCTACCGCTCAGAAGTGGTGGTGGGCAGGTCCGGTGGCGCTGACCGATAGACCGGCGGCGTCACCGAGAGGTTGAGGGGGCTTCGGCAGAGCGAGACGGTGCTGCCGTCGGCGCGCGGCACTTCGACGGTAGGCTGGAGGCCCAGCTTCTCGGCGAGGGCGAAGGCTGCGGCGATGTCGTTGACGACTCCGGCCGGGACACGGGCTTCGGCCAGTTGGTCGGTCCATTCTGCGGCGGTCCGGGCGGCGAGCAGCCGCTCGAGGTCGGCACGCAATTCCACCCGGTTCCGAACGCGAGAGGTGTTGGTCGAGAACCTTTGGGAGGTCGCGAGTTCAGGTTCGCCGAGCACCTCGCACAGCGAGGAGAACTGGCGGTCGTTTCCGACGGCCAGGACGAGTTCACCGTCGGCGCACGTGAGCAGTTCATAGGGCGCGATGCTGGGGTGCTGGTTTCCCATCCGAGTCGGTACGACACCCGCCGAGGTGTAGGCACTGGCTTGATTGACCAGTCCGGCGAGCAGGCAGGACAGCAGGTCGATGTCGAGGCGCTGCCCCTCGCCCGTCGCTGTGCGGTGGTGCAGCGCGGCGAAGATGCCGGTCGTGGCGAAGAGTCCTGCAAGCACGTCGACGAGGGCGACACCGACCTTCTGCGGCTCTGCGTCGGGGGCCCCGGTGACGCTCATCAGGCCGCCGAGGGCCTGGATCAACAGGTCGTAACCGGGCAGTCCGGCGCCGGGGCCGCGTCCGAAACCGGTGATGGAGCAATAGATCAGGCCCGGATTCTCCGGTTGGAGCTGGTCGTAGTCGAGCCCGAAGTCCGCCATCAGTCCCGGGCGGAAATTCTCGACGACGACGTCGGCGGTCACCGCCATCTCCCGGGCTCGAGCGCGGTCGGCCGGGTCGGACAGGTCCAGGACGATCGTGCTCTTGTTGCGGTTGACGGCCTGGAAGTAGGTCGCCTGTCCTCGGTCGTCGTGCGGCGGTTTCCAGGTGCGCGTGTCGTCCCCGGTGCCCGGTCGTTCGACCTTGGTGACGGTGGCGCCCAGGTCGGCCAGCTGCATCGTCGCGAAGGGGCCGGCGAGGATGCGGGAGAAGTCCAGGACGCGGAGGTTGGCAAGCGGGGGGACCATGTGTGAGGATCCAATCATCGATTTTCGAAAATCGAAGATTAGGCTAGGTATCGCGGCCTGTCAGGTCAAGGAGATCCGCAAGCATGTCCACCGCAGTGGCCCCACTCGACTTTCTCGCCATCGACTCTGTCCTCACCGACGAGGAACGAGACATGCGCAATACCGTTCGCGCGTTCGTGCGCGAGCGCATCCTGCCGTCGGTGGGGGATTGGTTCGACGAGGGCCGCGTCCCTCGCGAACTGTTCACCGAACTGGGCAAACTCGGGGTGCTCGGGATGCACCTCGAGGGCTATGGCTGCGCCGGAACCAGCGCCACGGCATACGGGCTCGCCTGTCTCGAACTGGAGGCAGGCGACAGCGGCATCCGCAGTCTGGTGTCGGTGCAGGGCTCGCTGGCCATGTTCGCCATCCACCACTGGGGGTCCGAGGAGCAAAAGCAGGAGTGGCTGCCGCGCATGGCCGCGGGTGACGCCATCGGATGCTTCGGCCTGACCGAGCCGGACTCGGGTTCCGATCCCGGCTCGATGCGGACCTACGCTCGCCGGGACGGTGACGATTGGGTGCTCCGCGGTGCGAAGATGTGGATCACCAATGGCTCGCTCGCGGATGTGGCCGTGGTGTGGGCGCGGACCGACGAGGGCATTCGAGGCTTCTTGGTTCCCAAGGACGCCAAGGGATTCACCACCCGCGACATTCGGAAGAAGGTGTCGCTACGCGCGTCGACCACCTCCGAATTGATCTTCGACGAGGTTCGGCTGCCCGCCTCGGCGATGCTGCCGGGCGCGACATCCTTGCGTGGTCCGCTGACCTGCCTGAGCGAAGCCCGTTTCGGCATCGTGTGGGGCGCGGCAGGCGCTGCCCGCGCCTGTCTGGAATCCGCGATCGACTACAGCACCACGCGCGTCCAGTTCGGCAAGCCGATCGCGTCGTTCCAGATCCAGCAGCACAAGCTCGCCACGATGGCCCTCGAGGTCAACCGCGCCACCTTGCTGGCGCTGCACCTCGGTCGATTGAAGGATGCCGGGACGCTGCGGCCCGAACAGGTGAGCATGGGCAAGCTGGGCAACGTCAACGCCGCACTGGATGTGGCTCGAACCGCGCGACAGGTGCTCGGTGCGAATGGGATCACCCTCGAATACCCCGTCATGCGGCACCTGACCAATCTCGAAACCGTCGTCACCTACGAAGGCACCGCCGATGTGCACGCACTCGTCCTCGGTGGGGCGTTGACCGGGATCGACGCCTTCCGCTGATCCGCACAAGCCGCTTTCCGGCGGTGACGCCTCCGATGCGCCCTGCCTCGCGTCCGAATCTGTCACCGTCGGCAAGTGGTCGGCAATCGCTCTGATCGCGCTCAACTCGCTGGTAGATGCTGCGACTGAGAGAGCGCGGAAGAATGTGCAACCGACTAGCATCGTTAGGTGTCGCATATTCCGCATCTCCCGTCGTTCCGCCGGTCCGACCGGCAGGTTCCGGTGTTGCCGAAGGTCCCGATCCCCACCGCGCGGGCGATCGTCGATTGTGCGGTGTACGTCGACGGGCAGCGGCTCCCCGGCAAATTCACCCACGCCGCCGCGCTGGCCGAGGTCCGCGCCCGCGGTACCGGGTTCGTATGGGTAGGGCTGCATGAACCCGATGAGATGCAGATGGGCGACATCGCGCGGACCTTCGGGCTGCATTCACTGGCGGTCGAAGACGCGGTGAAAGCACATCAACGGCCGAAACTGGAACGCTACGACGACATTCTCGTGACGGTGATGCGCACCGTCGCCTACGTCGAGCACGAACTCCACAGCGTCAGCGAAATCGTGCAGACCGGCGAAATCCTCATTTTCACCGCACCCGACTTCGTCGTCGCGGTCCGCCACGGCGAGCACTCCGGCCTCGCCGGAGTACGGCGCGACCTCGAGGCCGACCCGCAGCGACTCCAGCTGGGCCCCGGCGCCGTGCTGCACGCGATCGCCGATTTCGTCGTCGACTCGTACATCGAGGTCACCCGAGCGGTCGAGCTCGACGTCGACGCCATGGAAGAGGAGATTTTCACCCCGCGCCGCCGGATCGCCATCGAACCCATCTATCAGCTCAAACGCGAAATCGTCGAACTGCGGCGCGCGGTCAAGCCACTCGCCGCCCCGATCCACCAGCTCAGCGAACCGGAAACACCGCTGCCCAAGGAAGTTCGCCGCTATCTGCGCGACGTCGCCGATCACCACACCACCGTCGCCGAACGCATCAACGACTTCGACGACTCCCTCAGCGCCCTCATCGGCGCCGCGTTGGCGAAAACCGCGATGCAGCAGAACACCGACGTGCGCAAGATCTCGGCCTGGGTCGCGATCCTCGCCGTCCCGACCATGATCGCCGGGATCTACGGCATGAACTTCGAGCACATGGCCGAGCTGCGGCAAGTCTGGGGATACCCGGCCGTGCTCGCGCTCATGGCGACGCTCTGCGGCACGCTGTATGTCGTCTTCCGCCGCATCGAATGGCTCTGAAGCCGGCGGCGTACGTTCCTACCCGGCGCCCGCTGGGGGCACCTGGCGGGAATCCGCGTACGCAAAGACTTTTCAGTGATAACCGGACGTCAACTCGAAGGCTTCGCGATCAGCACCGGTCCCCGAGGCGCTCGAGCGTGGTTGCGGCTGGCGGGGGGAGAGGGAGAGAGACCGGCAGATTTCGCGGGCTCGGGCCGTCGGGATGGCTGGTTGCGATTCCGGTCGGTCGATGCCCGACGGCCGTGTTAGATTTCCGCTGGACGTTAGTCCAATTCGCACCGGGTCGGGCAGTTCGAGCGGAGAAACAGTGCTTGGGACCACGCGTACATTGCTGGCGGCCGCCGCGGTGGCGATACTGCCACTGACGGCAGTGACGGGACTGGCCACGGAATCGGCGGCCGCCGATCGCACCTATTCGGAGTATGTGGCGCTGGGGGATTCGTGGGCAGCCGATGTCACCGGCAGCCAGATCACGACGCAGTTCACGCCGGTGCATTGCCTGCAAAGCGCGCGCAACTACCCGAAGCAAGTGGCGGCCGCGCTGTCGACACCGGTCTTTCGTGACGCCACCTGCGGCGGTGCGGAGACCAAACATATGACGAGCCCGCAGACCACGGCGCTGGGCAGCAATCCGCCGCAGTTCGACAGCCTCACCTCTGCCACGGATTTGGTGACCCTGGGCATCGGCGGCAACGACGCCGCCCTGGCCAAGTCCGTATTTACCTGCCTGACAACCGATCCCGCCGCCACGCCCTGCCTGGACACCATGATCACCGGTGACACCGACGTCATGACCGAAGCCATCGACGTCACCGCCACCCGGGTGACCGCGACCATCGTGGGCATCCGGGCACGCGCCCCGCACGCCCGCATCCTGCTGCTGGACTACTTCGAAGCCGTCGGCACCACCGGCGGCTGTTTCCCGGAGATCCCCATCTCCGACGCCGACGCGATCTGGCTGGGCAACAAGCTCATCGAGCTCAATGACATGCTCACCCGCATCGCCGCGGCCACCGGCGTGGAATTCGTCGACACCTACACCGGCAGCACCGGCCACGACGCCTGCCAACCCCCAGGCGTGCGCTGGGTGGAAGGGCTGGTCCCGTTCTCCAGCACCCCGGTCGGCCCCGCCGCGCCGTTCCATCCCAATCAGCTCGGGGCGGACTACCAGGCGCGGCGGGTTCTGGAGACGCTCGGCGCGTAGCGTTCCCGAGGACGCTACGCGCCGGGTTCAGGGCGCTCAGGGGACATGCGGTCGGCTCTGTCACCAGGGGTACGCGCGTCCCGCGGCATCATCGGACGGTCTGCGCCGCAGTCGATCTCACTGCTCAGATCACCCGCGCAGCGGCATGTCAGTGCGTTTCGGTCAGCTGGTACTTTCGACATGGATTGCGCCGACGGGGAGGGACGATGACCGGCGAACTTGTGACAACGCTGTATGACTTCCAATTGTCGATGCTTCACGCGATGTGCACGAGTGCTCCTGCTCAGGCGGCGGATCTGCTCGATCGGATCGGTGCGACCCGCGCCGACGCTGCGGTCGCCGAGCATCGGTGGTGGTTCGCTGATGCGACGAACGACTTCAGGTCAATCGCTGAGTACATAACAGCTTGGGGTGCACCGGCTTCGGAGCGGATCGAACACCACGGCGACCGCGAGGGTCGGTATGCGGTGTGGGATTTGCCGTTCTGGCCCGGTCTGCAGATTGAATGGATGGAGATTCCGCCTCATCCCCGGCTGTTCAGGCAGCTTCTTCGGCACCCCGACTGCCCACGGCCGCGGTTGGAATCTGTTGCCGACTTGACCCCCTGGTCGTGCACGCGGAACGAGTTCCACGATGGAACCTTGGGACCGACTGACGTCGTCGACGGATTCGGCGGGGTCGGAGACGTGGCAGCCTTCAGAGCAATCGACCCCGACTCCGGGCGTAATCGTGTCTACTGGGCACATTTCGATTGGGGTCTGTTGCAGTATGTCGAACCAGCTCCCAACACCTACGTGTGGAAGCTCTGAGGCACTGCGAAAGCTGCCCGATGGCCGATGGCCGATCGAACTGAACACCCTCGACTCGCCATGTGCGGATGGTTGAGATGTCATGTGGCTGAGGCCATGTAGGCGGACAGGATCTAGTTCAGGTGGCCCACCGAGCCGATCCAGAGATGCGATTCTGTCGTCCACGCGACCTCATGCGCCGGACGCGGTGCGACCTACCGGAACGCCGAGACGTTTTGGGCGACCCATCCCTCGAACGTCCGAGCTGGAGAACCGGTCACCACGTGTTCGAGTTGCCCCCACCCTTGCGGGCGGGGGCAACTCTCACCTACGCGAATCTGTCGAGGGGCAGGGCATCCGAACGCGCGCACACGAGCCGGCCGATCCGCTCGCCAAACGCGACGAGAGGACCGTCAGCGGCCGGGCTTCGTTATTCGATGACATGGTCAATGGGGTTGCGATGTGACCGAGGCGCTTTCACTTCAGCGCGGCCTGCATCGCGACTCCGTCGACGTAGGAATGCTTCTCCTTGACTGCGCCGTCCTCGACCAGAACGTAGTCCGCGAGGTCGACGCACACGCGATTGCCGGTCGCCGAGGTCCCGGTCAGCTGCCATTGGACCACCCAGAAATCGTCTCCGACGCGCAACGAGATCAGGTGGAAGGTCAGGTCGGGAACCAGGGCGAATGTCCCCGCCGCGGCCTCGCGGATGGCGGCGCGACCTCGGGCGGGTTCTTGGCCCGAGTGCAGGTGGAACACCGAGTCGGTGGTGTGGAGTTCGATGATTCGGTCTGGGTCGCGGTCCGCCCAGCAAGCGTGGTAGCGCTCGAACAGTTCGCGGGTGGCAGTGGACATGATGGGCGACTCCGATCGTAGTTGTGTCGATGTGACCTGAGAGGCGTTCTGCGAGAAGCACTCTGGATGCTGTGACTCATCAGGGAATTCAGTGTCGCCGGGAGCCGTCCGGCGTGGCGACGGGCGAACGCCTCCACTTCGAACACTTCCGTTGTGCGCACGCACAATGCACGCTAAGTTGGCGACAGTGACCCAGGACACGCACGCCGAGCGCCCGCGCCTCGTTCGCGAGCTGCGCGCGGACTTGGCTGCGATCTCCGAAATGGTGACCGCCAGAATCGAACAGGACGACGGCGACTACGACGACGCCGCACTCGATCACCACGAATTGGCCACCTTGGTGGCCGACAGCCTCGCGGCATTGCTGGATTCCCTTGCCGGGGATCCGTATTCGCTCGAGCCGGCTCGCCGAGCCGGACGCCTCAAGGCCGAGCGCGGGATCCCGCTGGACAGTTTGCTGCACGCCTTCCGCCTCGCGGGCATGGCGTTCTGGGCGGTGATCGTCGAACGCGCTGATCATGACGACCGTTCCGCTCTGCCTCAGCTGTCCACGCTGATGTGGGCCACCGTCGACGAGTACTCCGTCGCGGCGGCCGACGCCTACCGGCGCGTAGTCGTCGTCGGGACCGAACAACCCGATCAACGATTGCTGCGGGCGCTGCTCGATCCCGCCTTCCCGCCGACGCAGCGCGAGGATTTGGGCAGAAGGATGCGCCTGCCAGCCCGAGCCATCTTTGTCGTCCTGGTCGGCGACGTTCGCCTTGCCGCGACCGGAGTCACCACCGTCCGCACCCTTCTCTCCGACGATCGAGTGACCCTTGCCGCCGCAGTCTCGCCCGCCACGCTCGACCGCGCGCTAGGTACCGTGCAGGCGCGAGCCGGTGCGAGCAAACCGTTCACCGACCTCGTATCGACGCCTGCCGCGCTGGACCAAGCACGGCTCGCATTCCGGTGCCTGGGCCCGGCGGACACCGGAATCCACACCTATTCTTCGTCACCGGCCCGCGCTTTGATCGCGGCTAACCCCGGACTCGCCGCGGACGTCCTCTCGGACACGCTCGCCGCATTCGATCGACTCCATCCCGACGACGCCGACGCTCTCGTCCAAACCGCCCTGGCCTGGTACGAACTCGGCGGCTCCACGTCGGCGGTAGGGGAGCGCCTTCACCTGCACCGCAACACGGTCCTGCACCGTCTCAAGCGAATAGAAGGGCTCACCGGTGCAGCGTTCGCAGTGCCTGCCGACGCGGTGCGACTGTATCTGGCGCTGCAGACACGGCTGCTTCGAACACCCGGCGACAAGTCCTGACCGCTCTGCGGCACGTGAATCTCTGTGTTCAAGGCGTGTACCGACGCCAGTGCAAATCTGCCCCGGCAACGCCGCGGTCGTATATCGAGGTGGAGGTCTGCTTTGTCGGACCGCGTACCCGCGGCGAGGACGGCTGGAATGTCTTGGGCGCTGTTCATCGTGGTGACGAGGGCATTGCCGAGGTCTGTCGTGCGGCCCGCCGGTCCGAGCGAGGAGACCCTACGTGCGTAGTGCTCGTCTGTAGGCTCTCGTGCCGTATCGGGTGACGACAACGGGAGGCGAGTGCCGATGGCGGGAACGGATCGGTGGTCGTGGACGCACATCCTGCGCGCGGACGGTCCGGCTGCGGTGATCTGCATCCGTGTGGCGGTGGGGCTGGTGTTCCTCAGCGAGGGGATCCAGAAGTTCCTTTACCCGGACAAGCTGGGGCCGGGTCGGTTCGACAGGATCGGGATACCGGCGCCGACGTTCTTCGCCAATCTCGACGGTGTCGTCGAAATCGCCTGCGGCGCCATGATAGTCATAGGTCTGCTGACCCGTCTGGCGGCGGTGCCGCTGCTGATCGATATCAGCTTGGCGATCGTGCTGACCAAGCTGCGTGAGCTGCAGCCCGGTGGATTCCAGGGTGTGGAAGGCTTTTGGGGGATGGCGCACGACGCCCGAACGGATTTCGCGATGCTGCTCGGGCTGATCTTCCTGTTGTGGGCCGGGCCCGGCCGCTGGTCGCTGGATGCCTGGCTCACTCACCGCGTTGAGGTGGTGCGGAGTAGCGCCATGAATCCGTAGTCCATGTGTGGTTGCCGGTGGTAGCGGCAGTGATAGGCCCGGCAGGTCTCGGCGGACGGGCCGCGTATCTTCACCGACCCGCTCGCCGGGCGCATCCTCGGCGTCACCGACGGTGAGCTGGCCGAATTGGATACGGCCGAAATGGATCATCCCGGCCATGCCGGTGCGAGCAACCGCCCGCGCCGGCTGTTCCTCGCCGCGCGCGCCCGCTTCGCCGAGGATGCCGTGCAGCGAGCCGACCCGACCTCGCCGTCCGGCCAAGGCTCAGAATGGCATTGGCGGTCGGTAACTAGGAGGGCGGCTGTCGATCGATCGATGGTCGTCAGCGCCGAGCCGATCGAACGGCGCCGCATCGAGAGGGCATGAGGGGATATGACACCTGAATTCGATGATGTCGACATGCCGAGACCGCTGCTGGTCATCGACACCAACATCATCAGGTCGGACCCGAACTTCGGCAGCGCGCAATGGCAGGCGCTCGTAGCGGCGGTGGAGGCCGAAGAGGTCGACGTCGCGGTGCCGGAGGTGGTCGTGCGTGAATCGGCACGCCATATGGAGCAGAGGATCAAGAGTGCCCGCCGGGAGCTCAATACCGCGGTACGCGCCATCCACGATCAGCTGCGCAGCTCGCGCCTCGACGCGCCTGCGTTGACCTATCTGCCGTCGGTCGCCGAACTCCGCAAACTGCCGGAGATCACGACCGAGGAACTGCGGTCCGAGCTCCGTAACCGGTTCAAGGAGATCGGGTTCACGGTTGCTCCGATCCCCGAGGCGGCTCACGATCAGCTCGTGGACTGGTCGCTGGCGTCGCATCGGCCGTTCGACGCCACCGACAAGGGATATCGAGATGCCTTGATCTGGCACACCTTCTGCGATCTGGCAGCCGCCGACAGCGCCGGGTTCGTGGTGCTGGTCTCCGACGACAACGATTACTGTGCGCGTGGAAAGATCACGCCGCACGAGGATCTCGCCGGCCACCTGGCGAGTATCGGCCGAACGGAATCCGTCGGCTTCGCTCGCACCGTCCTCGAAGGGCTGGAAGTGGCCCGGGCCGCGATGACGAACACCTCCTGGTGGCCGAGGGTGCCTTCGCCACGTGTCACAGACCTGCTGATGGCGGCGATCCGGGACGCCTATACGGACATGATCGGCGCCCCGCTGACGCGCGACGTCTACGACGATTCGACCGAATCCCTGCTGCCCGGCGTGGAACTGCCGGAAGAGCTCGAAGCCGCATCCATCTCCACGGCGAGGTTCGAGGGGGAATCCGCAGTGGTGTCGGTCGTCGAAACGTATCGCGGCCGTACCTCGGTCGGGACCGTCGAGGTCAGGACGTCGTTCGGCTACGAGGCCCTCATGGACAAGGGCGAGTTCTACAGCACGCTGGACAACGATGCGGTCTGGACGCTGGTCGACCCGGACTACAACAGGAATTACGTCGCCATCGAGGGGGAGTTCGGGGCGGTCGTCGAGTTCGCGTTCGTCATCGACCATCAGCACGAGAATGTGATGGCTCTCGATATCGAGCACGTTCAGTTGCTTTAGCAGCCCAGCGGGCACCGAGCCGGGACGCTGGAGTTCCTGCGTTCTGCTCCCTTGCGCGACGCACGGAGGGGGAGATCAGTTGAGGCTGCGCAGGTGGCGGACGAACGCCGCCGCCTCGGTGGCGTATTTCGAGCGTCGGCGGGCGATGTCGTCGTGGTCGAGGATGTCGCCGGTACAGGTGGCGAGCGCCGCGATCAGGTCGGTCTCCGTGGTCGCGGCGCGAAATGTCAGCACGCGGTCGGCGATTTCGCGGGCGCGCAGGATGTCCAGCCGCAATGTCTTGTAGAGCAGGGCGTCCGACGAGAAGCGTAGGGCGTGCGGAAAGGTTTTCGTCTGCGAGTCCGGCCCCCGGTACCAAGCGATGAAGACGCCGTTGTCGCAGATCTCGTGGCGGGTCACCGCGCTCTCTTCGGCGAACACGACGTCGATCGGACAGATATCGCGGCAGTCGAACAGCGCGACCAGAGCGGTCAGCAGCGAATCGCGATAGTCGCGGATCATCTCTTCCATCGGTACGCCGCGCAGGCGGGGTAGCAGCCGCCGGTCGGCGACTCGTCGCCGAACCGCCTTGTCGAAGGCCGGTGAGATCATCCGCACCACAACCTGATCGGGCGGATTGTCGCTCTCCCGCAGCCTGGCTGGGACGTACCACGGGTTCGGGCCACTGCACGCGTAGAAGGTGGAACCCGCCATGGCTTGCTGCATATCACGGTTGAAGACCGGATCGAATCCTGTTGTGGCCGGGTAGGTGCGCTGTGGTAGGTAGGTCGAGTTGGCCTGAAAGGCGCGATCGATGACCTGATCGGACATCGCCGCGAACGATTCCCGCAGCGTCGCCTGCACGGTTTGGTCCTGGGAGCGTGTCGCGATGAGCGCGAAGAAGGTCGCGAAGATCGCCGAGGCAACCAGGTTCAAGCCGATAGCGGAAGCGATCTCGCGACCGGTGAGACTCTCGTCCAGCAGTGCCAGGAAGATGCCCACCGCGAACGTCACCACGTAGGCCAGGGCGATCGCGTAGAGCATCACTTTCTTCTGGAGTGCACTCACCCCTCGATCCTGCACGAGAACACGACGCGCTGCCGACAGTTCGGTCGCGGAATGGGGCGGCGTTGCTGCGCGCGGTGCTCGATGTCCCTGGCGGGGTAGTGATCGGACCGGGTGCCGATCCCGCGCGCGCGAGGTTGGCCGGGGTCGAGCTCGCGGGGGCGGATCTCACCTCAGTCGATCTGACGTCGGCCGACATGGTCGGAAGCGACGCGCTGGGGCCGGTACCTCGATGACGTCCGCGCCCGCTCACGCCCCATCGGCGGCGGCCGGTATCGGCTCAACCCTCGGGCGCTCTGTCACGGTCGTGCGTCGGTGTGTTCCGGACGATATGGTCGGGGTATGTCCGGGCAGCGCGGCGGCGGCTCGTTCGGGAACTACCACCTCGAACGGTTGCTGGGGCGTGGCGGTATGGGCGAGGTGTGGTTGGCGCGCGACCGCGGCGGTGCCAACGTCGCACTGAAGGTGTTGTCCACGACGTATTCGGCGGATCCGGCCTATCAGCGTCGCTTCGAGCGAGAGGCACGGCTGGGAGTGCAGTTGCGCAATCCGCACATCGTGCCCATTCGCAACTTCGGTGCGGTCGAGGGGCACCTGTTCCTGGAGATGGCCTATATCGAGGGCGTCGATCTGGCCACGCGGCTGCGGTCGGGCGCGCTCGCACCGGACCGGGCTGTAGAGGTCATCGCCCAGGCCGCTGAGGCACTGGATGCCGCGCACGCTGCCGGGCTCGTTCATCGGGATGTGAAGCCGGCCAACATTCTCGAGCACACCAGCGGTTTCGTCTATTTGATCGACTTCGGCATCGCCCGGGGCGCCGATGGCACCGCGATCACCGGCACCGGCCAGGTCGTCGGCACGTTGCAGTACATGGCGCCGGAACGGTTCGACGGCACGCTCGACGCCCGCTCCGATATCTATTCGCTGGCCTGCGTGCTCTACGAAACCCTCACCGGACGCCTGCCCTACGGCGACGGAAATCCGGCACAGCAGATGCGCGCGCACCTGGTCTCCACACCACCGCAGGCCTCGCGTGCCGCCGCTGGCGTCCCCGCCGCACTCGACGCCGTGATCGCCCGCGGCATGGCCAAGGATCCGCGCGACCGCTACGCCACTGCGGGGGAATTCGCCGCCGCGGCACGCGAGGCCCTCGGCCTGCCTGCGCCGGCCCGACCACCCCCACCGGTGCTGCACCAGGCCGCGTCGAATACGCGCCCCGCGACTCTCGTCATGACCGCTGTGGGCCCGACAGCGACCGAGAAAGTGGCGACCGAGAAACGCGAGTCCCCGCCATTCCCGCCCGCGCCACAGCCCGATCATCGGCGAAGCCCTTCGAGGTGGATTGCCTTCGCCGCCGGGGCAGCCGCCGTCGTCGTGGTGGCACTGTGGCTGCTGGCCGGCGGCATCGACATCGGGTCCGCCCCGGGTCCGAACACGACGACCCCCGAAGCCGCCGCTCCGGCGACGACCGCTCCGCTGCCCTCTCCGGCCGAGGCACCGCCCCTCGACACAGCAGGCACCGTGCGAGACGGAAATTTCGCGTTCACCGTGACCGACACGGTTTCCGGCGTGCCCATCAGCGGCTCGGCTGCCGCGGGCGGTTCGTACACCATCGTGACGTTGACGGTCACCAATGTGTCCGATCACCAGCAGGCTTTCACCGTCGCTGATCAGCGCCTGGTCACCGCCAGTGGCCGCTCGGTCGCACCCGAGGTCGCCGCGACCGCCGAACTCAACCCTTCCGGCACCGACCCGATCGCGCTCGATCCCGGCCGCACCGCCACGATCCGGCTGGCCTTCGACCTTCCGGGCAAAGACAAAAAGAACGACAAGAAGAACGACAAGAAACAGGACGCTCCGAGCCACCTGGAGCTGCACGGCGGCCCGACGACCTCGGGCGTGATCGTGCCCATCCGCTAGCCGCCCAGGAAGCGCTGGGTGGCGTCGTAGACGTCGCGTTGGTAGGCACGATCGCGGGAGCGGGCCGAGGACAGCTCGACACGTCCGGTGTCCACGGCGCGGACCGCACGGATATAGCTGCCGCTGGGGTGTGCGGCGGGGCGGGTGGCCGTGGCGACCACCGTGCGCGCGGGCCGCTCGGGGGAGGACATCAACGGTGCGCCGACGAGGCCGATCAGGTGCAGCGGACCGCCCGCACTGCGCTGGAATCCGGTGCGCACGGCCCCCGGATCCACCGCGTACACCGCGATCCGGTCACGCCACCGTTCGGCCAGCGCGTAGGTGTAGGCGAGGTTGGCGAGTTTGCTCGACGCGTACGCGCGCATCTGCGTCCACTCTCCCCGAAGCGCCCAGTCCTGGATCGGGCGGGCCCGCGCTTCCAGGTACGAGGTCATCATGATCACCCGCGCTGGTGAATTCCCCTGTTCACCAATCGGTTTCAGGAGCGATTCGAGGCCGCGAGTAAGTCCGGCGACCGCCAGGTGATTGACGGCAACGGTCCGTTCGACGCCGTCCACGGTGAGGCCGTGCCGATCGAACGCGGCGCCCGCGTTGTTGACCAGGACGCTGAGGCCGTCCGGCGCGGCGCGGTGCACCTGATCGACCAGTCGCCGCACCCCCGAACGTGTTTCGAGGTCGGCATCGACGGGAATCAGGCCGCCCGGCACGTCGCCCATGCGCGCTGCCGCGTCTTGCGCACGCTCCGCGCTGCGCCCGTGCACCAGGACGGTCCAGCCGAGCCGCGCCAGCGTGCGACCAACCGAAAATCCGATACCGCCGGTCGCTCCGGTCACCAGTGCGGTCGAAGCCGAGGGGACCCTCAATGGATTCGTTGTGTCCATTGCTCTTATTCTCGGAGCACAGAATGGAATGACAATACCAAAATCGAGTCCGGAGAAGTCCGATGCCCGCGTCCCCCGACACCCTGACCGCCAAAGGACTACGTAGCCGCGCCAGGATCGTCGACGCCGCCACGCGCCTGATGCTCGCGAACGGTGCGCACGACACCACGATGGAGGCGATCCAGCACGAGGCGGGCGTCAGCGCATCGCAGCTCTATCACTACTTCGACAACAAACGGGACCTGCTCGCGGCGGTCATCCAAGCGAGCACCGAGGTCGTGATCGCCAACAAGTGGCTGCTCGATATGCGCTCGCTACACGATCTGCGCGCGTGGCGGGATGCGGTGGTCGCCGCGGCGCGCGCGACCGGCTGTCGCACCGGGTGTCCGCTGGCCTCCTTCGCCGAGGACATCCCCGATACCGACCCGGAACTCCTCGAACTGGTGGCCGCCGGATTACGCCGCCTCACCGCCGCCGTCGCCGACGGCCTCACCGCCATGCGCGATGCGGGAGAACTGCGCCCGGACGCCGATATCGACCGCCTGGCGCTCGTCGTCGTCACCGCCTACGAGGGTGGCATGCTCGTCTCCCGGGCCCAGCGCGAACCCGCTCCGCTGGAGGCGGCGCTCGACGCCGCCGTCGCCTGTGTCGAGACACAGGCCGTTCGCACGGATCGGTGACGTCGAACGGATCGCGGCCCCAACGACAGCCCACACCGACCCCACGACCACCTACTTCGCAAGACGACCTAGGCCGTCAGTCGTGTCATCCGCGGCAGGCAACGCCGCCTGACCGCACCTCACCACAGGTGCAGGAAGCTCCGGACGTCGTCATAGCCGTCGAGGGCCCGACCGTCCACGTCCGACGGGTCGGCCTCGGCACGCGCCGTCAGTGACTTCACCAGTGCAAGGGGCTTCCTCGCTGAGATGCCCGAAACGCCGAGCGGTGTGTCCGAGGCACAGGCCGGCCAGGCCGAGCAACGGACTACCCGGCACAGCCCGTGTCCCGACCTGCACGCACCAGTGCTCGACGAACTCCACATCGTTACGTCGCCGAAATCGAGTAGCGCACTACTCAAGTCAAACGTGTTCCGTCGCGCGTAGCTTCGCCATCGGCGAGGACCGGCAGGGCAGGAGGGGCCGATGGACAGCTTCTATACCGTCATCCGTGGCGACACATTGTTCGGCATCGCGCAGCGGTTCTACGGCGACGGCAACAAGTTTCCGATCATTGCCCGAGCGAACGGCATCGCCGATCCCGGCCGGATCTTCCCGGGGCAGGTGCTGCGGATTCCGGACCTCACGCCGCCGGATCCTGGGCCGGGTCCCGACCCGCAAGAACCGCCCGACCCGGTCGAGTTCCGGTTGCTGCGGCCGGCGGACCTGTTGAACGTGCAGTGCGTCGCGATCGGGTGCCGGGTCGTCGCCGACGGGGCCGCTCCCACGGAGCCGTTGGCGCGGCACACTGTCGTCCACGGCGACAACCTCTGGAATCTGGCCGTCCACTACTACGGCGACGGCCGGTTGTATCGGCTGATCGCGGAGGCCAACCATATCCCGAACCCGAGCCTCCTCCGCCCTGGCCAGGTCCTGATCATTCCGCGGCGGCCAGGCCCGCCACCGCCTCCTCCGCCGGTGACGCACGTCGTAGTCGCAGGGGACACGCTGTGGGATCTGGCTCAGCGCTTCTACGAAAACCCGTTCCGGTATCGCGAGATCGCCGCCGCCAACCACATCGCCAACCCGTCGTTGATCTTCCCCGGCCAGGTCCTTGTCATCCCCGGCATCGGCGGCCCCCCGCCGCCGCCAACGGTTACCCGTCTGGTCGCCGTTACCGACAACGCACATCTGATCGTCACCTTCGGCCCGCAGAACATCTATGAAGAGGCAACGCTCGACGATCCGCTGCACCAGCCACCCAATACCCCTGATGTTGCTCGGGCACGCGCCGCCACCGATTCGCGCGTGGTGTTCGAACTCCACAAGAAGACAGAGATTCCGTTCACCGTGTCCGGGGTGTTGAAGGCGTTGAGCACGCTCGGTCTGCGGGTGCCGCCGCTGGCGGTGCCCCGACTGGAGGCCAACCAACAGCGACCACCCGAGGCGCTGGTGCCGCCCGCGGCACCCAAAGACGACCAGACGGCGATCGAGGCGCCGTATCGGCTGATCGTCTCGCCGGACGTGAACGGCGGTTTCACCCACGCGGCCGATGCCGCAACGGCGCCAAGCGATTCCAACCGGGTCGAGCTGTGGCACTCCCGGTTGGGAGTGCGCCGGATTGTCGACGGCAAGTTCGTCGGTGTCGACGAGAACGACGACAAGCTTCGAACGGTCCGTGCCGTGTGGACGCGGGACGACGACGACACCCAGGCCGCCGACCCCGACTACGGCTCGCTGACGCCGGCCGACAGAAGGGCCATTGTCCGGCAGACCGCGAATCCGAAGCCGAACGACGGCCAGACGGTCATCGAGCCCGAACCACTCACGGTCGAGAAGCTGTTCCTTTCCGCGCTGGGCGCGTGGGTCGACTGGCGGGTGGCGTGGCCGCGGTCGGCCGAGTACACCGGGTTTCACTTGTCGGCGTACCGCCATCTGGCGCCGATGGGCCGCGACAGCTACGTCCGCGTCGAAACACCGATCTACCTCTTCCCGTTCGGACACCGCGGCACGCTGGTCAAGCTCACCGAGCGCAGGATCAAGGCGGCCGACGGTGATCAGGTGGCGCACCTGTTCAAGCGTTATTTCATTGTGCTGCGCGAGCACACGAGGAGTTACGAGAACGAGCGACTGAACCGGCTGCCGTTCAAGAGGGTATCGATCGACCCGCTGGTGTCTCCGGACATCAACCAACCGCCCGACCCGGCGACGACGTCTTTCGTGCCCGAAGTGGGGGCCGACCAGTATCTGTGGAAGATCACCGCCGTCGACTGGGCGGACCGCGTGATCACCATGGCGACAGCGCTTGTGGCCGTGCCGGAGGGTGCCCCAGGGGGCGCGCTGACAACGTGGAATGACGAAATCGCCAAACACAAGTCGATTGACGTGGGCGGTGTCGAGGTCGCTTTCGCCAAGGCGAAGACCCCCGGCGACACCACGGCTCGGCTACAGTTCCTCGACCTCACCGGCGACCCCTTCCCGCTCACCAGCACGCCGTGGATGGTGAAGGCGCACATCACGATTCCCGCTCTGGCGACCGTGAATCGGGGCGGTGGTCCTGTGGCCGTCAAGTACGAGGACGCGTACACGGCCGCCGGCTTCGAGAACGACGATCCGGCGCAGATCTTCTTGGTCCTCGACCAGGAGAACAAGCTGAACTTCTCCGGTGGCAGCGACCGCGGCGGCGGATTCGTCGAGCCGAACGTGGCGATCAACGCGATCTCGCGTACACAGGGTGCGGTCGGTGACAAGGGCGCACCCAACGGCATCAAGGACAACAAATTCAATCCCGGCGCCTTCCTGGGCCAAGCGCTGCCGAAGTTGTTCGGTCTGTTCGACCTGAAAGACATCCTGCTCGAGGGCCGTCCGCTCAGCGAGGCCCCGAAGCTCATCGCAGACCAACTCGACTTCATCGGCTCCGTCGGCGCCGATTACGCAAACCTGGTCGCCGGGCTCCAGAAGGCGCGCGCGACGCTGGACGTCGACATCGCGGCGGCCACCACCGCAGGCGCCGAACAGCGGCTGCAGGCCCTGCGCAACCAGACGCAGCTCGCCATCGACAAGCTGGCCGCCAAACCCGTTCAACCGTTGGTCGATTCGCTGATCAAGATCGCCAAGGGCGAAGCGAACTCCGCCGGAAACCTGCCGTCTGAGCTTCAGCAAGCGTTGGGTGAGGTGAAGGCACTGACGGCCAACCAGTTCCTGCCTGCCTATCTGCGCGCGCTGATCGAGCGGCCGTACAAGGCGTTGGACAGCGCGTTGACACTCGCGCAGGGCAACAAATTGATCGAGGCGCTGAAGAATCCGCTGGAGGGGTCGACGGTCCGGTACGAGTGGACGCCGACGATCAAGGGTTGGGGACCGGCGCCGGGCGACGACAACCGCGTGTTCATTCCCGCAAGGCCGGACCAGGCCCTGACGATCGCCGTCGAGGTCCGCGTCCCGAAGGAGGGTGACCCGCAGTCCGACGTCAGTGCGCAGCTGCGAAACTTCCGCCTGCAGCTGCTTCCCGGCGCACCGCTGATGTCGATGACGTTCAGCCGCATCGGTTTCCGTGTCGCCACCGGGGGCAAACCCGAGGTCGACGTTCAGTTCGACAAGCTGGAGTTCCTCGGAGCGCTTGGCTTCATCGAGAAACTGCGCCGACTCATCCCGTTCGACGGCTTCGCCGACCCGCCGTACGTCGACATCTCCCCGGCGGGCGCCACCGCGGGGTTCGAGCTCGCGCTGCCCAGCGTCGCGGTTGGTGTGTTCACGCTGGAAAACATCGCGCTGTCGGCTGACTGCCGGGTGCCGTTCCTCGGCGAGGCCGTCACCGTTGGCTTCGGCTTCTGCAGCAAGGAATCCCCGTTCCGGCTGACGGTCATGGCGATCGGAGGCGGCGGATGGGTCGCTATCCGCTTGGCGCCCAAGGGCTTGGTGATGCTCGAGATGGGGCTGGAGGCCGGCGCGTCGCTGAGCGTCGACCTCGGCGTGGCCTCGGGTTCGGTGTCTGTGATGATCGGCGTGTTTTTGCGGCTCGAAGGCGAAAAGGGCCAGCTGACCGGATACTTCCGCATCCGCGGTGAGGTCGAGGTGCTCGGCATCGCGTCGGCGTCGATCACCCTCGAGCTGTCACTGACGTATGACTTTGCCTCGGGCAAGCTCGTCGGCCGGGCCAGCCTTCGGGTCGAGATCGAGATCGCGTTCTTTTCCGCGTCCGTCGAAATCACCTGCGAACGAAAACTGGCCGGCTCCAAGGGAGATCCGACGCTGACCATGATCATGCCGCCGACCGAGGGTGGTCTAGCGATGTGGGATCAGTACTTCTCATCCTTTGCGATCGGAGCGTAGGTTATGGCAACCACCCGGGTGATGACGACCGTCCTGCCGTACTCGGTCGACCCGAACGACCCATTCCACATTTCGCTGTACTTCACTCATCGGCTGGAGGGCGGCGGCACGCTCGCCGACTACGCCGTGATGGTCAACTGGGTGAAGTCGTTGCGTGAGGCGACGTTCCGGCTGCACACGGATTCGAGCCCGTCGGCCATCAGTTGCACGCCGCTGCTGAATCCGGATCCCGATCCACGCATCGTGCCGCCCAGTGAATCCGCGTGGGCAACAGCGTTTCCCGCGAGCACCAAGGTCCGCGATTTCCCGAAGCCGGTCGTGACCGAGACCCCATGGCGTTCGTACCCGGCGAACAGAATGCGCGACCACGCCCTCGACGCGCACTACACGTCGGCATGCTCGTGCCCGGTCAACCGTCCCAGCGTCGCCGGCAATCGATTGGCCGAAGCGACACTCGACGTGTTCAGAGAAGCCAGGCCCGGCAACGGTCTGATCGACGCGTTGAGCCGCTATCCGGAGGCCGTCGCCGGCCACCGGAACGACCTGACCGTCGGCCAGGACAACGCCTCCCGTGCGGCGATCGATCCGCCCCGTCCGACACCGGCGATCTTCGACCCCGACGCCGGTCCCGATCTTCACGTTTTCGATGTCGTGACGCCGCAACCCTGGCGTTCCCCCATCGAACTTCTGCTCGCCGATCGAACGCTCGATGCAGACATCACCGCGTTCCTGGACCGCCTGCTAGCCGAACCGCAACTGATCAACAGTCCCATGAAGCGAATGCTGGCCGACGTGCACGCCGCGCAGAAATACTACAACCGGCCGGAAGAGGCCAAGGAGTACAAGGACAAGCCCGTCGCAGGCCAGCCAGAACCGCCGCGCACACCGCACGACACCCCGGATTTCCACGAACGGGCGTCGTCGACGGCCAACGTTCCCACCCTCGCCCGCAAGCTGGGCTTCGTCGTCGACGTGCGGGTGCAGGATCTGGATGCCCTGCGCAACGCCACCCTGATCCGGTGCGATGTGATCGTCGACGGTGCCGAGGAGTACCTGTCGCCCGAAACGCATTGCATGACAGTGGGTTCACGCTTCCTGGCCAAGCCGGCCAGCGACCGGTGGCGCGTCGGGCGTCTCGGGCTGGGTGACCCAGAGCGGTATCGGGTGATGGATCTGGATCCCGATGCGGCCGGGCTGTCCCTCGAGCAACTGCTGCGCGACGTGGTGCGGGCGCTGGCGACCGAGGCCAACGGGGATCCGGCAACATTCGCCCCGGCAGCACTGCGGGCGACGGGATTCTGCCTCGCCGAGCTGAGTCGGCCCGACGACCTTCGGGTCCGGCTGCAACAGGCCCAAGATCTCGACCCGGTCGTGGAGGTGCCCGGCACCGCGCAGACGCGGCATCAATTCCACTTCGAGGGGCTGCATCGCGGCAACCGCGTCGAGGTGTGGGACGACGTCACCACGATGTGGCATAGCCTGCACGAGCGGCGAGTGCGCGCGTCGTTCGACGACAAGTCCATCCTCGACGGCGTCCGCGACGTCGGCTACCTGCAGAACCCGCCGATGAATCGGGTGCCCGGCAACGCCAACAACCCGTACTACATCCACGAGGTGCTCGCAGGGTGGGATGGCTGGAGCCTCTCGGCGCCGCGGCCGGGGAAGATGATCATCCACCGCAACGGCAGGGAAGAGGTCACCGCGAAGCCGGAGGACGTCACCGACCAATCCGGCCAGCCACCCGGCATCGAGGTGCGGTCGACCGCCGAGACGAAATCGCTTCCGGCGCTGCGCTATGGGCGGAAGTATTCGTTCCGCATCTCGGGAGTCGACCTGGCGGGCAACAGCGTTCCCATGGATCCTCTCTCCACCGGTGAGCCGGCGGACGGGATGGTTGCGGCCGCGTCTGCCCATCTCGACGTGCTGCGCGCCGATGCCAGGCAACGGGAAGAGGCCGGCGTGTTCGTAACGCTGCGTACCGATCTCGCGCAGACTCGGGCGCCGCATCCCGAAGGCGTGCCCGGCGAGATCGAACGCGCGACGGCGTCGGCGGTCGAGCACGCGTTGTCGGGGCGGATGAACCCGCAGTTGGACATCGAACCCGAGAAGCTGGCCGGGCTCTTCAGCGACTCGGGTGATCCGGACACGGTGAGCACACCGCGACCGTTCTTCCGGTGGGACCCGATCCCGGCGCCGACGCTGGTTCCGCGGGTCGCGTACACGCCGGGTGAATCGTTGCAGCGCATGGTCATCCGCACCGGGCTGGTCGGCAGTCCCGGCCTGTGTCAGCGTCACGTGGTGCCGCCGAAGGGCAGCCAGATGGAGGCCGAACTCGACGGACGCTTCGACGCGTTGATGCGGGCCGGGAATCACACCCGCGCATATGCCGTCGCGCTCAAGGAGCGAGGCAACCTCTTCAATACCCGGATTCAGGACCTGAACTCCCCCACCGGAACCATCACGCAGCCGGGGATGGCGCTGCTGGCCACTCCGGGCGCGACCGATCTGGTGACGCTCGACGACCTTCAGGTTCCGAATGGACCGAAGAGCCAGCCGGCCGAAGGCCAGTACGTCGTGCACGACGTCGACAATCTCGTGCTGCCCTATCTGCCGGACCCGATGGCCGACGGTGTGGCGCTGGTGTTCTATGAGTCCGGCGCGGACCACCGCATGGCCAATCTCCGTGTGCTGCAGTCGGTCGTCATCCAGTACTCCGGCCAGTGGCCGGAGCTGCAACCTCTGCGTCTGGTGCTGCACAACGCTCCGCGGCTGGACGCCAAGCAGGACGGCAACGTGATCAACGTCGGCCTACCCCCGGGTGAGCAGGTGGCGGTGGCGTTCTCCACGACACTGGATGCCGAGCACCTGGAGAAGATGGCGCTGTGGAAGCTACATCCGGTGCAGGATCCGAATGTACCTGAGGCGGACCGGAAAACGCTCGAACACGCCGCCCGGGACGGCTGGTTGTGGTGGCTGACCCCCGACGAGAAGCTTCGCCTGGTGCACGCCACCGCGCGGCCGGCGCGGCCGCCGGTGATCACGCGCCTGGTCGCAGAACCGCGCTCGGCGAACATCCCGACCGCCAATCTCGACGGTGTGATCGACGTTCACGGGGCCAGCACCGAGAAGGTCGAACTGCGTGCCCGGTGGGACGATCTGATCGACGATCCGGCCAGCGAGCAGCCCAAGGTCTCCACGTCGAAGGAGATCGTCGTCGACCATCGGATCGAGGAGCACGAGCGGTACTCGATGCTCACTTTGCAGCCGGATGCCGAAAACGTGGGGAAGCGGCGCAGCGAGGTCAACATACGGACCGCCATCCACAAGCTGCCGGACACCAAGGCACGCACGGTCAATTATCGGTTGTTCGGCACGTCGCGCTATCGGGAGTTCTTCCTGCCCAACGAACTTCCGGCGGCCGACGACGAAGCATCGGGCGGCAACGAGGTCGCGGTGAACATCCCAAGTAGCGCACGGCCCAGTCTTCCGGTGGTGCATTCGGTGATCCCGATGTTCATGTGGGAGCAGACGACCGAGCCCGAGCATCCGTTCGCGATCCGGCGGATCCGTCGCAGCGGAGTCCGCATTTGGCTCGAGCGCGGGTGGTATTCGAGCGGCGACGGTGAGCTGTTGGCCGTGCTCACCACCGGTGAGCCGGGACTCACGCCGGACGAGAAGGTCAGCCTGTGGGCGCGAGATCCGATCATCGCCGGACCCAAGATGACGAACACCTATGAGGTACCCGTCCTTCCGGCATGGCAGCAACGTGCCGCACAGCTGGCGTTGACACCGTTGGGCGAGCCGGGCCGGCCCGTGATGCATGTCGTCAGGCAACGCAAGTCGGACAAGTTCGCGGATCGGGACAAGGTCGTCAACGCGTACATGTTCCGGCCGGAGTTCCACGACGGGCGCAAACTGTGGTTCGTCGATGTGATCCTCGATTCGGGGAATGCGGTCTGGCCGTTCCTGCGGCTGTCGATGGCTCGGTATCAACCCAATTCGATTGTCGGGATGGAGTTCTCGGAGATCGTTGCGACGGACTTCGTGCAGCTTGCGCCCGAGCGGATCGCGACGCTGAGCCGGCCGGAGTCCGACGAAGTCCGAGTCACGGTCACGGGTGTGACCGCCGTGACGGCCGAGCCGGGCGCCGAGAAGCCGGTGAAGCCCACCGACACCGCGTCGCTGCGGACAGGGCTGACGAAGTCGCGGCGAGTGACGGCGACCCTGCAGGCGCGAGCCGCGGGCGCCAAGTCCGACCTCGATTGGACCGACGTCCGTTCCGTGGACTGCGAATTGGCCGGTGTCGACGCGACGTCGTTCAAGACTTCTTGGACAGGCGTGCTGAAACTGGAGCCCGCCGAGCAGCTGCTCACCCCGGGCACCTCGGACGACCTGCGTGTGCTGGTCGAGGAGTTCGAGAAGCTGGCCGCCGACCCGAAGCCCGGTGAGCAGACGCTGTCTACCACCGAGCGGCTGGTCTATGCGGATCACATCGCACTGTAAGGAGAAAGCCGTGGCAGAACCATTTCCCACACCGTTCGAGACATTGCTTGCCGACGACCCGGTGATGACGGTGTCGTTGCAAACCGCGATCGAAAAGGCACTTGTAGAATTCCCCAGCCTCGAGCGGCCGTTCCGAACCGCGATCTCGTTGGTTGCAGTGGATGAAACGACGTCGCCGACGAGCTTCCAGCACGGCGGGGTGGCGTTCGGGCGCACCTTCTTCTCCGCCAGCCTGCTCAAGGTCGCCGCGATGTACGCAGCCTTTCAGCTTCGCAAGCAGGTGAACGATTTCTCGGCAGAGCAGTCTCCCGGGACAGCGGCGGAATTGTTCAACGGTGTGAAGGCCAGTTTCGACGACACGATCGCGGATGCAGTACCTCAGGTGAACAGCACGCCGGGTATCACCCGAGACATGAAGGTGCCCAAGTACACCCAGATTTTCACGGCCGGCGATACGGGTGCCGGCCTCGTTGCCGATTTCACGAACACCTTCCGCACCAACATGCGCCGGATGATCGTCAATAGCGACAACGCAGCAGCCGCGGAGTGTGTGAAGGCGCTCGGGTACAGCTGGATCAACGGCACGTTGCAGGCCGGCGGATTCTTCTTCCCACCTGCGCGAGACGGAATCTGGCTGGGCGGCACCTTCACCGGAGCCTTTCCACCGGTGCGGATTCCGTGCGTGAACGACGTCGACACGGCCCAGGGGGCGAGCACCTTCGATGTCGCGAACATGTACGCGCACATCTTGAACGGCACCTTGGTCGATGCGGCCAGCTCCGACGACTTCAGCGCGCACCTGCAGGTGTCCGCGTCGGCCGGCGCGGACCCCTCGTTCATGGACAAGACTCGGCGACCGCAACTGCCCTTCCGCAACTTCTCCGTCACCCACACCAAGATCGGCAGCGGCCCCCTCAAGGACGGAAGGACCGTGCTGTCGGAGGGGACGGTGGTCGAGCACATGGGGACCGACCGCAGGTTCATCGCGGTGTGGCAGAACACCTTCAAGGACGACGATTCCGTGTTCGCCATGGGTTTCATCGTCGAGCGCGCCATCGAATTGTTCCTCGCCGGCCCCTGACCAGCCCGTCGACGGCAATCTCCCGTCAGCCCGGTAAGGCGATTCAGTCTCTGCTTTTCCCACCAGCAACCACGTCTCAGCAAAATACAGTCGCCCCGGGGTGACGAATGCTGTCCCGACGGCCGGACCGTGGTCTACTGCGGTGCGTGGTCTGGCTCGAGGACCTGGCCCGCAATATGGCTGACATCTCCGCCGGTGCGTGGACCGCGCTTGCGGCCTGGCTGTCCGTCATCGCCGCCCTGGTGTATGCGTGGCGTCAGCATCAGCGGGCCGAGCAGCAGACCGACACCAGCATCTCCATGTCGAGCAGCTTGCCGAAGTGTGGTGAATCGTCCTCGGGAAGCACGATTTCGATGAGCAGCACTCGGCCTTCCGGTGCGATCCGGCTGCGAACGTTGCGCAGGATCTGCACTGCTTCGGCGTCGTCGAAACTCTCCACGACGTGCTTGAGGACGTAGGCATCGCCGCCCGCGGGGACGGTGTCGAAGAAGGATCCCGATTCGATGGTGACGCGGTCGGCGACGCCGTGCTCGTTCAGCAGCGCCGGTGCGCCTTCGGTCACCGAGGGTAGATCGAACAGGATTCCGTCGGCTTGCGGCGCCTGGTGCAGGATCGCGGCCGGCAGGCGACCGTGACCACCGCCCACGTCGACGATCGTGCGAAACGCGTGGAAGTCGTACACGGCGAGAATCGCGGGGATCGACATGTTCGTGACGGTGGTCATGGCGTCGTCGAAGATGTCGCCGAGCTCGCGTGTCCACAGAATTGGACACATTCACTGTTCGGGGAGCAGCGTTCCCAGCGGTCCGAGGTCGATGTTCAGATCCTCGGGGGTGAGTCCGAAATGGTCGCGCAGTTCGGCCATGCGCTGCTCGAGCAGCATCAGGGTGGTGCCGATGCGCTCGATCTGCTCCTCGCTGAGGTCGCCGTCGTCCACGCGACGCAACGCCTGGCGCTCCATCAACTGGCGCAACAGTTCCACGAGGGTGAGCACGAGCGTGACGAGTCCGCGTTCGACGGATTCGGGATCGGTGTCGATACGCGGTGAAAGACCGTCGAACTCAGTCATCCGGGGGTGGCTCCAGTGCGCTGTGCGAGGCGGACTCGAGCGGGGACAAGGCGCTGACCGAGGAGATCAGCGCACGCAGCGAGATCTGGACCATGTCGACGTCCGCGATGGAGAGCTTGATGTCGCCGGTGATGACGACGCCGCCCGCCAGCACCCGATCCAGCAGGTCGACGAGCGCGACGCGGCGCTCGCTGTCGGTGCGCGTCATGGCGTCTCCCGTTCCGCGCCGGCGAACGAATACGGCGGCCACGGTCCGGTGAGCTCGAGCCGGATACCCGGAAATTGGTTCCCGAGATCCTCGACCGCCGAGGCGAATTCGTCCGCGCGGTCGTCGTCGACCAGGTAGGTGCCGTTGAGCACCATCCAGTCCCGGCGGCCGTTCAGTACGGGATCCGTCACCGGCTGACGCCGACCCGCCGCCGCCTGCCGGACCAACAGTTCGTGGATTCGATCGGCGCGCTCGGCCGCGTCGCGTTCGACGGTTTCCTGCGCCGACAACTGCGCGCGCCTCCGCAGCAGATAAGCCGTTCCCGCGCCGCCTCTTTCGGTCCGGGCCAGATCGGCCTCGGCCACCGCGGCGGTGAGCGCGGCGCGGTCGCCGTAGGCTTTGACGCCCCACTCGGTCCGTCCGCGAATCAGGTCCAGAGCCGACTCGAATGCCGCGTGGCGTTCGTCGAGCATGCCGCGCACTCGATCGTCGTCCAGGAAGACGACGGCCAATCGCAACGGCACGGCCGTGCCGCGTCGCGCCAGCGCGGAGACGACGGCGTCATGGGCCCGAGCCGTCGCCTCCAGCCATGCCAGATCTTCCAGATTCCGGCGCAGCGGCTCGTCGCCGAAGACCGCCAGCGGCACCGACCCCACGACCGCCGCGAGATCGCCGGATACCACCGTGCGCACCGCCTCCCCGGCCACGCCGGTCAGGTCGCCCACGTCATCCCCGAGGTCCTCGGCGCTGGTCACCGCGTACAGCCACACTCCGGAGCCGTCAGTCACGGTCCCGCTCTTCCTGCGGTTCGCGTGCGCGCTCGATGGGCTTGCGGGTGACATCGCGCTGCTCCAGTTCCGCGATCCGATCGCGCAGCTTTTGGTTCTCGAGTTCGAGATCGTGATCCTGCCGCTCGAGGCTACGGGCCTTGCTGTTGAGCCAGGGATCGGTCTCCCACCAGTCGATGCCCACCGCCTTCGCTGTCTCCAGCGACGCGATCACCAATCGCAGCTTGATCGTGAGGAGCTCGATGTCGAGCAGATTGACCTGAATGTCGCCCGCGATGACCAGCCCTTTGTCGAGGACCCGCTCGAGGATGTCGCCGAGATTCGTCGACCGGTGGCCTGCGCCGTACGGCTCTGGGACCGACGATCCGCTGTTCACGACAGTCATGGCGTACCCCTGACTCCGATGTCGGTGCTGCCGCGGCTGTAACGCCGGGTTCTGCGATACGCCAACAGGTTCCCGTCCAGGTCGAGCTCCACCTCGTAGAGCGCGAGCATGTCCGCCGACGAGGGGATGCGGCGGTCCTCCAGCACCTCGACCTCCACCAGCCAGCCCTCCTCGAGGGGCTCGGCCGAGGTCGCCCCCTCGGCGTCCTTCGAGGTCAGCTCGGCCAGCTGCGCGATCGCTGCCGCGGCGGCCTGTGCGGCCGTCCGGGATCCCGATCGATCCGATCGGCCGCCGCCGTCCTCGGTGTCGTCGTCCGCTTTCCTGGCGCTCACTCGGATCATCCCTTCCCGTCAGGTGGTGCCGTGCCGCCGCTCGGGCGCATCATCCGGTCGAGGACGGCCTGCTGGGCCTGCGCGTGCTCTTCCTCGGACAGCTGCCCGGCCGCCGCGGCCTCGTCGATCGCCTCGAGCTCACGCCGGATGGTCGCCGGATCGTGCAGCTGTCGTTCGACTTCGTCCTGGATGATCTGACCGACCCAGATCACGCCGCGGACCGGGGCGAGCGGCAACGTCAAGATCGACGACAGCAAACCCACGGGTCAGCCCTCCGGTGCGCGCTTCATCACGAAGTCGTAGGCTGCCATCGGGCCGAGCAAAGATAGGTCGACGCGGTCGTCCCATTCGTCGGCGAGCCCGGCCAACACATCCTCGAGGTCGCCCTGCTTGGACAGCTCGATGAGGGCCGCCACGTGTACGGCGTCCTGCTCATGGGTCGGCGTCCGCTCGTTGACGAGGGGTTCCAGCGGTTCGAGCGCATCGAGCACCCGACGGGTGTCCTGGGCGCGTTTCGACTCGATGCCCTGGTTGATGATCTCGCCGAGTGCCATCCGGGCGTCCCGGGTGGCGTCCGCCGACTTGTCTCGGATTTCGTCGCGTAACCGAGCCGCTTCGGGGGTTTCGCCAAGCAGTTCCCGCAGGATCGTCTTTTCGACGTAGCGACCCTTGATCACGAACTGCGCGCGGCCCTCCAATTCCTCCAGCGCTGTGCGGAACTCGTCGTGATTGGCTTCCAGCAGCTCCTTCTCCACCGCCTCCGCGTCGGACATGACGGCGCCGAACCGCAGCGGCAGTACCGGCGTCACCGCGGCCGAGCCGTCCAGCAGCTCCGCGTGCGCGGTCATGTCGGCAGGGGTGCCGAGCGGGCGGTCGGTCGAGATCTCGCTGACCAACGCGGCGATCTCCCCGTGTCGCACCACGCTGACGCCGTGGTCGCCGACACCGGAGGCATGCTCTTCGGGCTCCACGTCCGAGGGCACGATGCCGTAGACGTACACCGCGGTACGCCCAGCGCTTTCTTTTCCTCGCGCTTCGGTCGCTTGTTCGGTGGACATCAATCCTCCTTGCGTCTCGACGACCGGCTCTGCTTCTGGCGCCTCGCCTCGACGTCGTCCATGAAGTTCAGGACTTTCTCGCCCGCGGCCTCGAGTGCGCCCTGGGTCTTGTGCTTGGCTCCGCCGCTGGCGACCTCCCCGACCAGGTCAGGCAGTCCCTTCGGCTCGGTGTCGGAGATTTCCAGTCGATTGACGGCCTCGGCGAATCGCAGATAAGTGTCGACGCTGGCCACCACGACTCTGGCGTCGATGGTCACCAGTTCGATACCGACCAGCGACACGCGCACGAACGCGTCGATGACCAGTCCCTTGTCCAGAATGGTGTCGATGACGTCGGCCAAGCCCGAAGCGTTCGGGCGGGTGGCCACGCCACCGCCACCGGCAGGTTCGATAGTCATGCCTCTTGCCTCCTCTGCGCGGTCGATCGGCGTGCCGGTGTGGCGCGCCTGCTCGCCAACGTGGTGCGACGACTCGTCGACGCGGTCCGACGGCGCGCCGCGGTCCGACGGGCAGGGCGCTCGTCTTCCTCGGTCTCCTCGTCTTCGTCGAATTCGTCGCGTTCCTCGTCTTCGTCGCGCACTTCGTCTTCGTCTTCGTCGCGTTCTTCGTCTTCGTCGGTCTCCTCGTCCTCGTCTTCGTCGCGTTCTTCGTCTCCGGCGGCTTCGTCGCGTTCTTCGTCCTCGGTCTCTTCCTGCTCCTCGCGACGAGCGGTCTCGTCGTCCTTGACCACTTTCTTGTCGCGGATCTCGCCGTGCCAGCCCATGATGTCGTCTTGGTGCAGCACGCTCTCGGTCATGACGTGACGCTGAAAATGCTTGAGCTCGAGTCGAACCCGGCGGCCTGCCGCCCGCCACAGGTTGGCGGTCTTTTCGAAGAGCCCAGCCGGGTGGTACTCGAGTACCACCATGATCCGCGTCAGATCGGGGGTGAGTTCGTGGAAGGTCACCGCGCCGTCGATGTAGCCCTTGTGGCCCTTCGAACGCCACACGATCCGCTCGAACGGCACCTGCTCGATGATGGTGGAATTCCAGGTCCGCTTGGACCAGAACACCTTGCCGGACCATTCGAGCTTCTCGTCGGAGACCTGCTCGACTTGCTGGACCTTTTTCATGAACTTCGGGAAGTCCGCGAACTGGGTCCACTGGTCGTAGGCGAGCTCGATCGGCACACCGACATCGATGTGCTCGACGATATTGGTCAACTTGAGCTTCTTGCCGCCGCTGCCCTTACCTTTGCCTCCGGTCAAGGATTCCTTGACGTCCTGGAACTTCTCCGTGGCGGTGTGCTTGAGCTTGTCCATGCCCGCGCTCATCGCCGCGCCCATCGGTGATTTGCCTTCGGCGAGCTTCTCGACGCCGGTCAACGCCGACAACAGGCTGCCACCGCCGCCTTCAGCCACCTGGG
The DNA here is from genome assembly GCF_057708605.1 of Nocardia sp. bgisy118. Classification (NCBI taxonomy): domain Bacteria; kingdom Bacillati; phylum Actinomycetota; class Actinomycetes; order Mycobacteriales; family Nocardiaceae; genus Nocardia; species Nocardia sp. bgisy118. Next base: position 132,303 of record NZ_JBYISM010000024.1, read on the forward strand.
TGAGGCGATCGGCCGTCCCGGCTACCCGGCCGGCAACCCTCATGAGAGCGCGTTCGGCAATGGTTTCCGTGAGATTCCGTAACGAGTCCTGCAACTGCCCCTGCGGTGTGGCAGGCGCGGCCGCCTTCTTGGCTCGGCCTGCGGCTCCGGTCGCGGTCTTGCCGACCGTGCGGGTGACGTCTCCTAGAGCTTTCGCGGCCATCACCATCACCTCCTCGTGCGTCGTACCGGCGCGCTGTCCGCGGTACCGGCACGGGCGCGACGCTGTCGGGCACCCGTCGGCTTACGCTCCCCGGAGCCGGACTTCTTGACCGGTGTCCGGGAGCTGGATGCCGCCGCTCGACGGCGGGTGGACGGCCGCGCGCGGGTCGACGACGACCTCTTGGCCTTCTCGGGCTCGGTGTCGTCCTCGTCCTCCCGGTCCTCGTCCGCGGATTCGTAGTCCTCTTCGGCATAGTCCTCCGCGCCTTCGGGGCGCTCGTCCTCGTCCACCTCAGAGATCTCGCCCTGCTCCTGGAGGCGAGCGTTCAAGGCATCGATACGGTTGCTCGCGGCGGTGACCGCCGCGGCCCGCGCCGCATCCATCAGCTCGCCGCGAATCGTGTCGGTGATCTTGGTCAGTTCAGTCGACGACCCGAGCACCGAGGCACCGCGTTGCAGCAGCGCCTGCGGGCCCCCCGCCTGCCTGCTCAATCCCGCGCCCACCAACATCAGCGCAAATCGCATTTTGTGCGTGCGTCCCAGCAAGTATCCGATCCCCACCCCCGCCGCCATCCTCACTCCACACTTCATTGGTCACTCCTGGTTTGCCATCTACTCCGTCTCTCATCGAGCGCGCGAAATAGAGTCGAGTTATAGCCTCGCGTATACAAAAGTGGGTCAGATCACACAACGGCCCCAAACTTGCACGCTACGCCCTATACGAGTGGGGTGTAACCGCGTTCTTGCTGGGAAAACCTGAAATGACCCGATGTGAGGCCCTGAATGTCATTCGCCGCGTCGCAACAGGCGGCGAGGTCGATGCTGCCGCAGCCCTGCTGCGAGCCGCGCGATAGCCAGATGGTTTCTCGCGCAACCTCTCGCGCTACGGTCCGGCAGGCGGACCGAGTGTCCGCCCGGAGTGAATCTCGTTTCCCGAGAGCGATCTTCGACTGCACCGCCGCCGGGAACGAACCGGGCGCAGTCGCGTCGGCGGCGGAAAGCGCTGCGGGTCAGCGGAACTCGTCATCCGCGCCGTGGGGGCTCGGCGACTGTCTATCGCCGGTTCATGGCACCAGCACGAGACGGCCGCGCAGCTTCCCCTCGGTCAGTCGGTGGTGAGCCTTCACCGCGTGGGCCAGCGGGAAGGTCTCGGCCACGCGGATCGTCAATCGACGATTCTCCGCCAGCACGGCGATCCGGGCGAGCGCCGCCCCGTCGGCGGCGACCCACTGCTCGCGGACGGTGATGCCGCGCAGGGGAGTGGGCGCGGCGCCTGCGACCACCGAGACGAAGGTGCCGCGGTTCCGTACTGCCCCGAGAACAGGCAGACCGAGCACGGCCGCGTCCACCGCGGCGTCCACACCGCCGGGGACGAGTCGCCGCACGGCGTCGGCGAGATCGTCGGTGCGCGGGACGACCCACTCGGCACCCGCCGCGCGGAGGAATTCCTCGTCGGATGCGTCCGCGTTCGCGACGACCCGCCACCCGCGGTGCGCGGCCAGTTCGACGGCGAAGCCGCCCACCGCGCCCGCCGCGCCGGTGACGAGCACGGTGCCGCCCGGCGGCATGTCGAGCAGATCCAAGGCTTGCGAAGCGGTGAGTGCGTTCAACGGCAGGGTCGCCGCTTCAACTGCCGACAGCCCGTGCGGCGCGGGTGCGAGCGCGGCCGCGTCGAGCACCAGGTAGTCGGCATAGGCGCCGATCGAGAGGTCGAGCCTGTCGCGCAGGCCGATGACCCGATCGCCGACGGCGAACTCGGTGACACCTTCGCCGACGCCGTCGACTCGACCGGCGACATCCCAGCCGATGCCGATGACTGGCCGCGGCGACACGAGCCCGGCATCGATGAGCATTCCGGTCCGTGTCGCGACGTCGACCGGGTTGACCGCGGCGGCCTCGACGCGCACCAGCACCTGACCCGCGCCCGGCACCGGAATCGGGACCTCGGTCACCGTCAACGCTTCCGGTCCGCCGGGCGTCCGCACCACCACGGCGCGCATCGTGGCTTCTTTGTCGTTCTGCAAGCTCGTCATGACGGCGATCGTATGGAGAGTTACTCTCTGATGGGAAGAACGCACTTCGAAGTGCGGTAGGCACGCGAAGGAGAGTTGTGCGGACACGGGACGAGGCGCGCGCCGCCTACGACGCCTATCTCGCGGGGTGTCCCGCACGGCAACTGCTGGATCGGATCAGCGACAAGTGGGTGAGTCTGCTCGTCAACGCGCTGGCGGAGGGCCCGCAACGCTACAGCGACCTGTCGCGCACGCTGGTGAGCGTCAGTCAGAAGATGCTCACCCAGACGCTGCGCAATCTGGAGCGCGATGGTCTGCTCACCCGCACCATCACCCCTTCGGTGCCGGTGCGCGTCGATTACCCGTTGACCCCGCTCGGGGAGAGTCTGGTGCCGCTGATGCGGGAGATCAAAGCATGGGCGGAGGAGCACATGGACGCGGTGACGACGGCGCGCGCGGCATACGACACCGCGACAGCCCGGGATAGCGGCGGTCTCGTGAAAAGCCGCGCGGGTACACCGGCCGTGACCGCGACGAATTCCGGCGGCGCGCTGCGGTTTCGGGTCGGCCGAGACGCTGCGGGAAGCCTTCGTGCAGCGGTTTCGTGCACTATCGCGCGCCCGCGTGCGGAGGGACTGGGCGGCCGTCATCGATTCGAGGTGCGGCGGCGGCGAGTTGGCGTCCGGCGCAGCATATTTCGGTTTCCCGCCACGCGCCGCGACAGCTCCGTTCGTGAATCACGGTTTGATCACGAGCCGTGCTGGGTAATACCGAAATATGACCCCACGGAACGACCGAGCCGGCCGAATCATCGGCATGGAGCGCGGTACGGCCGTGCTGTGCGCTCTTATCGCCACGGCTCTGGCCTGCGGCGTAGCACTATTGACGGGCTCGCTGACCTGGGCATTCGCGGCGAGTGCCGCGGTATGCGCGGGAATGGCGATCAGTTTGCCGACGATTTCTCGAAAACCGCCACCGCCGCGCACAATTCGTGATATATGACCGAGATCCGACGCATTCCCTTCATCAATTCGCACAACACTGCATGACATCCCGGCCGATACGTCCGGCCGCGAACGGAAAATGATCTTCCGAAACCGACGGCGCTACGGTCGTGAGCCGACCGGCTCACCGAACCAGCGCCGCACGGCGGCACGAAGCGCATCCAGTTCCGCGGCGGTCGGTTTCGCCGACGAGGACGCCCAGGCGATGTAGCTGTCGGGTCGGAGCAGCACTGCCGTCACATCGGTGGATTCCGTTCCACCGGTGACGATTTCGATGCGGTCGTCGGCACGGACTTCGGCGAGCGCTTTCGCGGCGGAAGCGTCGACCGTCAGGTCGAGCAGCAGCGGGCGGGCGGATCTGACCAGCTCGGCGAGGCGCACTGTTCCGGCGGCGGTGCGCACATCCATGTCGGGGGCGAACCTGCCGACCAGCGGGTGCGCATCGGGGGCGCCCATGTCGTAGTGGACGTCCGCGCCCGCGATGAGATCCGCGAGGCGTCGCACGGTGTTCCGGTCGCGCAGGAGTTCGGTGAACAGGTCGCGCAGCCCGCCGACGTCGGGGCCGGGAGCGATGAGCGCCGATTGCGCCCGCGCGTTCATCACCATGCGGTGGGCGGCGTGCCCGCGCTCGGTCTCGTAGCTGTCCAGCAGTCCGGGCGGCGCGTGGCCGACGATCTCGGCGGCGAGTTTCCAGCCGAGGTTGACCGCGTCCTGGAGGCCTAGATTGAGGCCGGGACCGCCGCCCGATGCGTAGACGTGGGCGGCGTCGCCGATCAGGAATACCCTGCCGTGCCCGAATCGCTCCGCGACCAGGGTGTTTCCGCCGAACAACCGGCGCAGCACATGCGGGCCTGCGCCTTCCGGTGCGGCCAGCGGCACATCGGCGCCGAGTACGCGGCCGATACTGGCTCGCATTTCGTCGAGGGTCATCGGCGCGTCGGTGCGCGGCTGGTCCCATTCCGTGGTGCTCACCAGCGGTGGATGACCGGGCAGTGGCGCGTAGGAGAATCCGCCGCGCTCGGTGCGGTGCGGCGCGAAAGGCCGGACGGTGCCGTAGCCGGGCACGCGGAGTGCGCCAGTGTCGGGGTCGACCGACGTCGCCGGGAGTGTGACGTGAGCCGATCGCGTCGTGGTCCGATCGTAGGTGACACCGGGAAACTCGATGCCGGACAGCTTGCGCGTGACGCTGTGCGCGCCGTCCGCGCCGACGAGGTAGCGGGCTCGCAGCCGATAGGTTCCGTCCGGGCTAGCGACGTCGACGTCGACCTCGTCGTCTTGTCGCACACCGAGAACTTCGTGACCCCAGCGGATTTCGGCTCCAAGCTCGGCGGCTCGCTCGGCCAGTACTGCTACCAGGCGACGCTGCGGCACGGGCAGGGCGTAGATCGGGCTGTCGTCGAGCAGGGTCAGGTCCAGATCCATGGCCGCGAACATGAAGTACGCGGAGTTCGGCTGCGGCGGAACGGAACCGCCGCCCAGGCGCTCGAAAAGGCCGCGGCGGTCGACCATGCGCACGACCTGGCCGAGCAGCCCGTTCGCTTTCGGCTCGACGCTCGGCTCCGGCAGGCGCTCGAGCACGATCGGCCGGATGCCGGCCAGACTCAGTTCGCACGCCAGCATCAGCCCGGCCGGGCCGCCGCCGACGATGACGACATCGGTGTTCATCGGATCTACTCCTCGGCTGAGAACGGATCGTTCGAAAGCGTTACGGGACAGGGAGTCCGGCGCGGATTCGGTCGAAAACCTCACGCAGCGCCCGCGCGAGCGGAATCGGTTCGTCGGCGCGCAAACAATGCTCCACGGCCACGGCAGTGCCCGCGCCGATCACCGCGGCGACCAGTTGCGGGTACACGTCCCGCGCCGGGTCGGTGCCGGTGCGCTCCGCGACCGCCGCCGCCAGCGCGTTCTGCGCGACCGCGTTGGCCTTGACCACCTCACCGTGCAATGCGGGCTCGGCCAGCATCAGCCGCAACGCGTCACGCCACCGTCGGTCGTCCTCGGCCTCGGCGCCGGAACGCTTGCCCGCCGCGTATTGAGCCTGCACCGCGTCGGCGATCGAATCCCACAGCGGCTCGTCACGCGGTCGCGTCCGAAGCTCGTCGGCGATGCGCAGCGCTCGCTCGACGTGGCTGGCGGCGATCGCTTCTGCCTTGTTGGCGAAGTAGTTGCGAAAAGTGCGCACGGAGACATTCGCTTCCGCCGCAATGGCTTCCACGGTCACGCTGTCCCAGCCGCGCTCGATCGACAGCCGAATCGCCGCGCGGCTCAACGCGAGTCGCGTCTCCCGCTTCTTGCGCTCCCGGAGACCGGGAGCTTCCTCCACCGCCATGTCAGCAACCGTAGCAATAGTTGCCGATTGTGCAAGTTTGCGCTTTGGGTAGATTTGTTGCCGCAAGAGTGCGGAACCGTCTGGGCCGTCGAGACAACTCGCACCTTGGCTGATTGGATCGACGCGTGACAATCGAGGGTTTTCAGTTGATCGCGCAGCGGCCGATGCTCGAGGCGATGCCCGCGTGGGCGCCGCACTTTCCCCAGTTCGACCTCGTGTTCGGATACTCCGACCTGGGGCACGCGTTCCTGGTGAACAGCCAGTCCGGGGAGTGTGCGGTGCTGCATCCGTACCGCGCCGCCGCGAAGGGGTACGGCGCGTTCGCCGATCCCGCCGATTTCGCCGACCAGGTCCTGCGCGAGCCGGGGTTCGCCACGTTCGTGCTGCGCACCGATCACGTCGCCCGGATTCGCGACCGGCTCGGGCCGCTCGATCCGGAGCAGGTGTACATCGCCACGCCATACCCGTTCCTCGGCGGCAGCGAGGAGCCCGAGTCCTACGACACGGGCGAACTGTGGACGTTCCTGGAACTCGTCGCGCAAGCGCAGCAACTT
>NZ_JBYISM010000025.1:0-134226 GCF_057708605.1 Nocardia sp. bgisy118
CACGCCGCCGGGGAAGCTACCGTTCGACGACTGCTCGGGAACGGTGCCCAACGAGGCGGGCCGCATTCTGGTCGACGAGGAAGCCGTGGGGTCCGCGAGGTATCTCCCGGCCGTCTACGTCACCGGCTGGATCAAGCGTGGCCCGGTCGGCCTGATCGGCCACACCAAGGGCGACGCCAACGAGACCATCACCTGCCTGCTCGAGGATCGCGAAACCTTCGACGGTGCAACCGATCCCGATCCGCAGTCGGTGCTCGAATTCTTGCGCTCGAAGGACGTGCCGTACACGGCGTGGGACGGCTGGCACCGGCTCGACACCTACGAGCGCGCACTCGGCGAGCCCGAAGGCCGCGAGCGCGTCAAGGTCGTCGAGCGCGCCGACATGCTCCGCGCGAGCCTCGGCTGACCGTCCCGAACTCCGCACCGAAAGGCAACCCGCGATGACCCAGCCGCTGGTATCGAAGGAACGGATCGCGCAGGCGCTCGCGCTGGTCCAGGATCCCGAAATCCACCGCCCCATCACCGAATTGAACATGGTCGACGCCATCGAGGTGCATCCAGGCAACCGGATCGCCGTCCGGGTGCTGCTCACCGTCGCCGCCTGCCCGATGCGGACGACGATCGACCGTGACGTCCGCGCCGCGGTGCTCGATGTTCCCGGCGTCGCCGAGGTGACCGTCGAGTTCGGCGTGATGTCCGACGAGCAGCGGGCCGCGCTGCGCACCCGACTGCGCGGCGGCGCGCCGGACGATGTCGTTCCGTTCGCCCAGCCGCACTCCCGGACCCGTGTCTACTGTGTGGCCTCCGGCAAGGGCGGCGTCGGAAAGTCCACGGTCACGGTCAATCTCGCTGCGGCCATGGCCGAGCGCGGGCTCGCGGTGGGAGTGCTGGACGCGGACATCCACGGCCATTCGATTCCCGGGATGCTCGGCGTCACGGGCGCGCCGACCCAGATCGATCGGATGATCGTGCCGCCGACGGCCCGCGGCGTGCGGGTCATCTCGATCGGCATGTTCCTCGATTCCGACAAGCCGGTGGTGTGGCGCGGGCCGATGCTGCACCGCGCGCTGCGGCAGTTCCTCTCACAGGTGTTCTGGGGCGATCTGGACGTGCTGCTCGTCGACCTGCCGCCCGGCACCGGCGACATCGCGATCTCGCTGGCGCAACTGCTGCCCACCGCCGAACTGCTGATCGTCACCACGCCGCAGCCGACGGCGGCCCGGATCGCCGAGCGGGCAGGCGCCGTCGCGGCGGAGACCGGGCAGCGGGTAACCGGGGTCGTGGAGAACATGTCCTGGTACGAGGACCCCGCGGGTGGCCGTCACGCCCTCTTCGGCGCGGGTGGTGGTCGTGCCGTCAGCGATCGTCTGGCCGCCTTGCTCGGCGCCGCCTGTCCGCTGCTCGGGCAGATTCCGTTCCATCCCGAGGTGGGCGCCGCGGGGGATCGGGGTGCGCCGATCGTTCTCGCCGAACCCGACTCGGTGGCCGCGGGGGTGCTCCGCGAGGTGGCACAGCGGCTCGCTGTGCGCCCGCGTGGTTTGGCGGGTCGTCCGCTGGCGGTCGCCGTGCGGTAACTCCACGAGCGGAGGTCGTTGCGGAGGCGGCGGACCTGAGTTAGGTTGTCCTTAGTTCTTGTTGAACATTGATTTCACTAATGCGGCTGGGGTGCGCGGGTGACTCCGCCGACCGAGTGGGAGGACGAAGCGATGGGCGCCGATATCGAACTCGACGGGATCCCGCTGACCATGCTCTGGACCCTGCACAACCGGGCAGGCGAGTCCACGCGACCCGATGCGATCCTGCGCGATCCCGACTGCGAGCGGATCTACGACGCCATCGCCTTCGACTACGAGCGGGCCTTCGGCAAGCCGGACGGCACGCACGCGGTGCGGTCGAAGAAGTTCGACGTGGTGCTGCGGCCCTGGCTCGCGGCACACCCCGGCGGCACGGTGGTGGAACTCGCGGCCGGACTCGAGACGCAATTCCAGCGCTGCGACGACGGGCGGGTGCGGTGGCTGTGTGTGGACGTGCCGGACGCGATCGCGGTGCGCGAACGATTCCTGCCGCCGAGTGAGCGGTGCAGGCACCTGTCCGTGAGCGCGCTGGACACCGCCTGGCTGGACGAGGTGGATCCGTCGCGGGGCGTATTCGTCACGGCGCAAGGGCTTTTCATGTACTTCGAGCCGGAGCAGGTGCGGCGGCTGTGCTCCGCGATCCTGGACCGATTCCCCGGCGTGGAGTTGATGTTCGACACCATCCCGCCCTGGTTCTCCCGCAAGACTGTGCGCGGTTTCCACAAGACCCCGCATTACCAGGCGCCGCCGATGCCGTGGGGTGTCCGGCGCAGCGACATCGCGGCCCTGGTGCGCTCGTGGAGCCCGAAGGTGGTGGAGGTGACGGTCTCGTCGTACGGCCCGTCGCACGGACCGTTGCCCGCCACGCTGCCGCTGTTCGAGCGACTGCCGGTGCTGCGCGATATCCCGCCCGCGATCGCGCACGTCCGCACCGCCGTTTAGCGGCCTTCCCTCCGAAGGGAATTCGCGAGTTTCGCCCGCCGACCGCGCGCGGAATTGGTACTTTTCGCGGACCCGCGAGGGTGTCCAGGGAAGGTCGATGGGGGTTCGCGGAGATGTCCGACTCCGAACTATCTCGAGAAATGTCCGCGCCGGCGGGAAACATGTCCGCGGTGCACCGTGATCGGTTGCCGCGCAAGATGATTCGCGCCGATGTCGCGGGAGCGGTGCGCGACGAACTGGTCAGGGACCCCGCCGCGATCCCGGATCTGCCGCGGGTCGCCGCGGCACTGTTCCTCAGCGTTCGCACCCTGTCCCGGCGGCTCAACGCGGAGGGCACGTCGTTCCGCGCACTGGTGGACGACGTGCGGCGGTCCCGGTCCGAGCACCTGCTCGGCCGCACGCGCATGACCACCGAACAGATCGCCGCCCGGCTCGGTTACGCCGAATCGGCCTCGTTCATCCGTGCCTTCCGGCGCTGGAACGGGTGCCCGCCGCAGGAATTCCGTTCCCGCGGCGGGCAACTGCCGGGGCGCGCCTCCGCCCTCGCGCGCGCCGTACGCCCGCGGTAGCCGGACGTCGCCCGACCGGCTAGATCTTGCGGATCACCGTCACGACCTTGCCGAGGATGCGGGCGTCGTTACCCGGAATCGGCTCGAACAGCGGGTTGTGCGGCATCAGCCACACGTCCTTGCCGCTGCGCTTGAAGGTCTTCACCGTGGCCTCGCCCTCGATCATCGCGGCCACGATGTCACCGTTGTCGGCGACGTTCTGCTGGCGGACGACCACCCAGTCGCCGTCGCAGATGGCGGCGTCGACCATCGACTGGCCGACGACCTTCAGCAGGAACAGCGAACCGTCGCCGACGAGTTCGCGCGGCAGCGGGAACACGTCCTCCACGGCCTGCTCGGCCAGGATCGGCCCACCGGCGGCGATCCGGCCGAGCACCGGAACGAACGTCGGGGTCGGACGGTTCGGATCGATCGCGGCGGATTCGGCGTCCTCGATCGCGGCGCCGGGCAGGCTGGTCACCGCGCGCACCGCCTCGTCCAGTCCGCGGACGTCGACCGCGCGGGGGCGGTTGGGGTCGCGGCGTAAATAGCCCTTGCGCTCCAGTGCCCGCAGTTGATGGGCGACCGAGGAGGTGGAGGTCAATCCGACCGCGTCGCCGATCTCGCGGATGCTCGGCGGGTAGCCGCGCTCGCTCACCGAGGTCCGGATGACCTCCAGTACCTTGCGCTGACGCACGGTGAGATCTGCCCCGGTCGGCGACGGGTCGCCGCCGACTCCGCTCTCGTCGCCCGTGTCGTCTGTGTGGCTCACCGCAACCGCCCTTCTTGTCGTTGATGTCGCCTCTCGAATTTAGTCCGGTACCGCCGAGGTTTCAAACATCTGTTCGACGCATGTCGGGCGTTTCGTGCTGACTTCGGCGGCCGCGCGTGGTAGAAATCGAACATCAGTTCTTCGAACATGTGATCGAAAGCGACTCCCTTCGAGCCACCCTGCCTGCATCTACACGGAGGTTTGTCCGATGAACACAGCGATCCGCGAAATCCCCGCCGCCGCATCCGCCCCGCAAACGTGTGACCCGGTCGACGAGCTCGGCTTCGACTCCGTACCCCTGGTGCGACGCGCGCACCGCGGCGGACTTCGCGCCGTGGAGGCGTCGGGGCGCGCCGTGGCGGATCGTCGCCCACGGGCGAGCAGGCCGGGCGGGTCTGTGGAGCTGTATCGGCGCGGTCCCGTGCGCACGTCCGCGGCCCGCCCGCCGCGCGGAACGCACCCGGTGCCGAGTGTGGAACAGGCGCAGCTGGGCTTCGCGGTGCTCGCGGTCGCGGCGCTGATGAGTGCGCTGGTGGTGGCGGCGCTGCTGGGATTGGCGCACTGGCGGGCGGGCGCCGTCGTCGTTCCCGAGCCGTCGACCTCGATTCCCGCGGAGATCGAGCAGCAGCCGGTCTACGACGGCCTTCCGCGCTGATTCGTTGCCTCCCGGGTGGATTCGGCGGTCCTTCCCGAGTCGTCCGAGGCCGCGAACCGTGGCCGAAAATCTCGATCGACAACTAGAACACGTTGCTACTGTGCTGAAAACGTGACCCAGGCAACATCTGCCTCGAACGATTTCGGGACTTCGTGCAATGACGCATCGACACACCGCGGGCGGCGCGCTGCGGGCCTTCGCCGGACTGTTCTTCTGTCTTCTCTTGGGACTCGCCGCGATTCCCGCCGCCCACGCCGCTCCGGCCTACCTCGGCTATCTCGATCTGCCGTCGGTCAACGGCGACGGTGAGCGCGGCGGCGGCCTGAATCCCGCACTGCCGCTGGACGAACCGACGCTGCGCGCGGCGCTGGACGAAGCGCGGTCCGACGGCATCGCGCCGGAACGCTATGCGACACTGCTGCATCAGTACTGGCTCGTGGTGGCCACCGGCAACGCCGCGATCGATCTGGCGGGCTGGGATCCGAGCCGCGGCACGCGGGCCAACGAGCGCACCTTCAATCAGGTGTACGTCAATTATCTGCGGCTCACCACGACGCACCCGGAGTTCTACTGGGCCGGGCTCGCGGGGATCGCGGGCGGCTCGTTCGCTTCGGGCTTCTTCGACATGAGCGATGTGGGCGTCGTCCTCGACGTGCCCGGCATCCATCAGCTCGGCAACGCCGTCGCCGACCTGCTGCGCGGAACCCCCGAGGAACTCGTCGGCGAACTGCCCGCCGATATCGGGCTGCTGGCCACCCAGGGCGCGCGACTGTCCGCCGAGGACATCGCCTGGTACCAGACCCGGCTGATGATCATGCAGAAGCACATCTTCACCGACCTCGTCCCGATGCACGAAGCCTTTGTCGCGCTGGGCATGCCCGGCATCGACGAGATGTACGCCGCGGGCATCGTCGACGCGGACATCCACGCCGCGTGGCAGTCGATCACGACGGGCACCCGCGACGGCTACATCGACGCGCTGATCCGGATGACCGACCGGGAGCAGAACCACATCGTCGCCGATCAGTGGGACGTCACCGCCGCGGGTCGCGACGGCATCGGCCGGGTGCTCACCTACGTCAGCACCATCGCGGGCAAACCCGCGGTGCCCGGCGTGCGCGCACCGGGCGTCTTCGCCCCGGCCACCGTGCGCGCCGATCTCGGCGGGCGGCCGGTCGCGCTGCGCACCGCGCTCCCCGCCTTCAACTGGGCCGACCGGGACGACCGCTGGACCTACATCATGGGCGACCTGGTGCCGCGTCACATAGACATGGAGACCGACAGCGTGCTCGCGGCGGCGGTGCTCGGCGAGTCCTTCTGGAACAAGCTCGCTCGCGGCAGGCTGGTCCCGCGCCTGCCCGAACTGGTCGCCGACCTGACCGCGCGATGGCAGCTCGTCGAGTGATGCGGCCCGCCGGGCGAAACCCCGGTGACGACCCCGGGTATCCTCGAAGAGCTATGGAGGTATATCGCGTGTCGATACGGATATGCCTTGTGCCGGGTACATCGACGAAGGATCTCTCGGATGCATTGCCCGTACTGCCGACACCCTGACTCGCGGGTGGTCGACTCGCGCGAGGCCGAGGAAGGCGCGGCCATCCGCCGTCGACGTTCCTGCCCGAACTGTGGGCGGCGTTTCACCACGGTCGAGACCGCCATCCTGTCCGTGGTCAAGCGCAGCGGCGTCACCGAACCGTTCAGCCGGGAGAAGGTCATCCGCGGCGTGCGGCGCGCCTGCCAAGGCCGCGAGGTCGACGACGACGCGCTGAATCTGCTGGCCCAGCAGGTCGAGGACGCCGTGCGCGCGACGGGTTCGCCGGAGGTGCCGAGCCACGAGGTCGGCCTCGCCATCCTCGGCCCGCTGCGCGACCTCGACGAGGTGGCCTATCTCCGATTCGCCTCGGTCTACCGGTCGTTCACCTCCGCCGAGGATTTCGAACGCGAGATTCAGCAGATGCGCGAGGCGCGCGCCGCGGCGGGCGTCGCCGCCGACTGACCCCTGGAGGTCCGAGCCCGCCGGAACGAAATCCGGCGGGCCCACTGCCGGACGGGGTTCCTGCCGCAGCGAGGTCCGCTCATCGGCGGATGGCGGCGATCGCTTTCTCGATCCGCTTGGCGGACACCGGATACGGCGTGCCGAGCTTCTGGGCGAACAGGCTCACCCTGAGTTCCTCGGTCATCCACCAGATCTCGGTGACGTCGGGCGCGTTCTTGCGCCCGTCGGGCAACGCGGCGAGCAAGCGGTCGTACGCGGCGAGGACGCGGTCGAGTTCGGCCATGCCCTGCCGGTCGCGGACGGCGGAACCGGGCAGCGACTCCAGCCGGACCAGCGCGGCGCGCAGGTAGCGGGGGAGGTCCCGCAGGCGGGCACTGCCCCATTCGGAGACGAAGCCGGGGAACACCAGATCATCGAGCTGGTGCCGGACGTCCTCGGCGATGTCGCGCTCCGCGACGCCGCCCAGCGCCGAGGTCACCCGATGCGCCGCGGCCAGGACCGGCACCACGAGGCGGACGATGCGGGCGACCTCGGTGGCCAGCCGGGGGCGTATCGCGGAGACGAGCGCCTCGAAGCGGTCGGGGCTGTGCACCGGGCCGCCCGCGGCCGCGATCAGCTCGTCGACGGCCGCGGCGCGGCAGTCGTCGACCAAACCCTCCAGCGAACCGTATGGATTCTGGCTCAGCGCAAGGCGATCCGTGGGCGAGAGAGCCGAGGTGACAGTGCGCACCGAGGTGGGGATCGCGTGCAGCACCAGGGTGCGGGTGCCCGCCCGCATCGCGGCGGCCTGTTCGGCGGGAGAGCTGAGCACGCGCACCGCGACGCCCTCGCCCTCGGGCACCAGCGCCGGATATCCGGTCACGGTCTGCCCGGCGACCTGGCGGCGCACGGTCGGTTCGACGGTGCCGAGAGACTCCGAGGTCCACACGGTGGCCGCGGCGCGCTCGGCGCCCGCGGTCGCCCGCGCCACCGAGGCCGCCACCTGTTCGGCGAGTTCGGTCTTCAGCGCGGCGAGGCTCTTGCCCTTGGCGAGTACCCGGGCCCTGGTGTCGACCGCGGCGAAGGTCATGCGCAGGTGGTCGGGCAGCGCGGCGGGGTCGAGGTCGTTCGGCGTGATCGTCACCGAGCCGAGCCGCGACAGCTCCCTGGCCAGGCCGGTGCGCAGCGGCTCGGCGCGCGGGGTGAGCGCGGCCAGCGCGGCAGCGGCGAAGTCCGGGGCCGGAACGACGCTGCGCCGCAACGTCTTCGGTAGCGTCTTGATCAGCGCCGCCGCCAGCTCCTCGCGCATGCCAGGCACCAGCCAGTCGAAGCCGACGGCCCGCACGTGCGCCAGCTGCTCGACCGGGATGCGCACGGTGACGCCGTCGTCTTCCTGGCCCGGCTCGAACTGGTAGGTCAGCGGGAAGCTCAGCTCGCCCTGGCGCCAGGCGTCCGGGAAGGCCGTCGGGTCCAGCGCCGCCGCGTTCGCGTTGACCACGGTGGACTTCGAGAAGTCCAGCAGCGCGGGATCTTTCCGCTTCGCCGTGCGCCACCAGCTGTCGAAGTGGCGCGCCGAGACGACCTCGGCGGGGACGCGCTGGTCGTAGAACTCGAACAGCACCTCGTCGTCGACCAGGATGTCACGCCGGCGGGCCCGGTGCTCGAGATCGGCCACGTCGTCGAGCAGTTCCCGGTTGCGGTGGAAGAACTCGTGTTTGGTCTGCCACTCGCCCTGCACCAGCGCGTGCCGCAGGAACAGCTCGCGAGACACCTCGGGATCGATCCGGCCGTAGTCCACCGGGCGGCTCGTCACCAGCGGCACGCCATAGAGCGTGACGCGCTCGTAGGCGCGCGCCGCGCCACGCTTGGCCGACCAGTGCGGTTCGGAGTAGGTGCGCTTCACCAGATCGCCCGCGAGCCGCTCGGCCCACTCGGGTTCCACCCGGGCCGCGATACGGCCGAACAAGCGGGACGTCTCGACGAGTTCGGCGGCCATCACCCAGCGCGGCGGCTTCTTCGCCAGCGACGAGCCGGGGAAGATCATGAACTTGGCGCCGCGCGCGCCGAGGAACTCCCTGGTCTCCGCCTCCCGCACGCCGATGTGGGAGAGCATGCCCGCCAGCAGCGACTGGTGGATCGCCGTGGAATCCCATGGCAGGCCGTCGTTCTCGGATGCGGCGACCGGGACCTCCGAGGGCTTGGCCGTGCCTCGGCCGCCGCGCAGTCTGCCGGAACGGTTCGACGCGGCGGAGTCATCGCCGCCCTCGGGCGCGGATTCCGTTGTCGCGCGGGAAGTTCGAGAGCCGCAGCCGTCGGCCGACCAGCCCAGCCCCTTGGTGATCGTGCGCAGCTGCCCGTGCAGGTCCTGCCACTCCCTGATCCGCAGGTAGTGCAGGAACTCCTCGCGGCACATCCGCCGGAACTGATTGGACGACAACGATTTCCGCTGCTCGGTGAGGTAGTCCCAGAGTCGCAGGTAGGCGAGGAAATCCGAGCCCTCGACGACGAATCGCGCGTGCTTGGTGTCGGCGGCCTGCTGGAACTCGGCGGGCCGCTCGCGGACGTCCTGGATCGACAGCGCCGCGACGACGATCAACACCTCGGCCAGACAGCCGTTGGCGTTGGCCTGCACCAGCATGCGCGCCATACGCGGATCGACCGGCAGCTGCGCCATCTCGCGGCCCACCGGCGTGAGCGCGAGCGCGGCGTCGGGACTCGCCGCGCCGCGAGCCAGCGCGCCCAGCTCCTCCAGCAGCGCGACACCGTCGCGGATCGCGCGCTTGTCCGGCGGCTCCACGAACGGGAAGTTCTCGATATCGCCCAGCCCGAGCGCGGTCATCTGCAGAATGACGGCGGCCAGGTTGGTGCGCAGGATCTCCGGTTCGGTGAAGGCGGGCCGGGATTCGAAATCGTCCTCGGCGTACAGCCGGATCGCGATGCCGTCGGCGACGCGGCCGCAGCGCCCGGAGCGCTGCCGGGCCGAAGCCTGGGAGACCGGTTCGATCGGCAGCCGCTGCACCTTGGTGCGCATCGAATAGCGGGAGATGCGCGCGGTGCCCGGGTCGATCACGTAGCGGATGCCGGGCACGGTCAGCGAGGTCTCCGCGACGTTGGTGGCCAGCACGACGCGGCGGCCGGTGTGCGACTGGAAGACCCGGTGCTGCTCGGCGGCCGACAGCCGCGCGTACAGCGGCAGGATCTCGGTGCGCGGCAGTTTCAGGTCGCGCAGTGTGTCGGCGGTGTCGCGGATCTCGCGTTCGCCGGAGAGGAAGACCAGCACGTCGCCGTCGCCCTCGGAGAACAACTCGCGCACCGCGTCGCCGATGGCGTCTACGGGGTCGCGGTCCACCACGCGGGTGTCCTCGTCGTCCTCGTCGGCGGCGGGAAGCTCGAGACTCAGCGGCCGGTACCTGATCTCGACCGGATACGACCGGCCGGACACCTCGACAATCGGTGCGGGCGTGCCCTTTTCGTCGGCGAAATGCCGGGCGAACAGCTCCGGATCGATGGTCGCCGAGGTGATGATCACCTTCAGGTCGGGGCGGCGGGGCAGCAGCTGCTTGAGGTAGCCGAGCAGGAAGTCGATATTGAGGCTGCGCTCGTGCGCCTCGTCGATGATGATCGTGTCGTAGCGGCGCAGCAGCCGATCGCGCTGGATCTCGGCGAGCAGGATGCCGTCGGTCATCAGCTTGACCAGCGTGCGCTCGGAGGCCTGGTCGGTGAACCGCACCGTATAACCGATCACGTCGCCCAGCTCGGTGCCCAGCTCCTCGGCGATGCGCTCGGCGACGGTGCGCGCGGCCAGCCTGCGCGGCTGGGTGTGGCCAATGGCACCGCGGACGCCGCGCCCCAGCTCCAGGCAGATCTTGGGGATCTGCGTCGTCTTGCCGGAGCCGGTCTCGCCCGCGACGATCACCACTTGGTTGTCGGCGATGGCCTTCGCGATATCGGCGCGACGGGTCGTGACGGGCAGTTGCTCCGGGTAGCGGATCCGCGGCACCGCCGCGCGGCGCGCCTCCACGCGCAGCTCGGCGGCGGCGATGTCGGCGGCGATCTCGTCGAGGTCCGTGCCGCGTGCCCGGTCCAGCCGACGCCGCAGCCGGTACTCGTCGCGGAGGGAGAGATTCGCCAGGCGGGTGCGGAGCGCGCGGGTTCCGGTATCAGCTGTCCTGGTCATTGCGTCGTCCAGCCTACCGGGCCGGGCATCGCGGCCCGCCGCTGCCGGTCCGCCGCGACGGACCGCGCCGTTAGCCGAACGTATGCCAGCGGCGGTGATTCGACCGGTCGAGCGTCGTCCGGTGTGCGAAGATCGGCCGATGGACGCGGGCTCGGGCACGTCGTGGGTGATCAGAGGACCTCGTGTTGCCTTCGGTGTACTCGGCATCGTTGCGCTGGCCTGGATCCCGCTGCGCAATCTGGATGTGACACCTTCTCCACCGCGAACTACTTCAGCTACTTCACCATCCAGTCGAACGTTCTCGGCGTGCTCGTGCTGCTGATCGGCGGCCTGCTGGACCTGGGCTCGCGGCGCTGGCAGGTGCTTCGCGGCGCGGCGACGCTCTACCTGCTGATCACCGGCGTTGTGTACGCCGTGCTGCTGGCGACTATCGACGTGATGCTCACCGACAAGTGGATCAACGACATCCTGCACCGCATCCTGCCGATCGTGCTGGTGCTGGACTGGATCCTGGTACCGGTGAGCCTGGGCGTCACCGGCAGGCTCGTCGGTGGCTGGCTGATCTATCCCGCGGCGTACGGCGTCTACACCCTCGCGCGGGGGCCCTTCGTGGACTGGTACCCGTATCCCTTCCTGGATCCCCGCGATCAGGGATATGTCTCGCTGATCATCGGACTGATCGTCCTGACCGGGGTGTTCGCGCTGCTGGCGATGGCCGTCGCCGCCCTCGGCGGGCTCGCCGAGCGATGGCGCGAACCCAGCGAGGTGCAGGCATGAGTGAACGTAGTGAGCGAATCATGTGTCAGCGCGCTTCGCGCGTGCCGGAGTCGAGCGCCGGCGAGGTGCAGGCATGAGCGCGTTGTGGCACGGATTCGCCGACATGGGCGCCGTCGAACGGGACGGCGCGTTCGTGATCGCCCGCGGTGAGGGCGCCTATGTCTACGACGAGGCGGGCACGCGATATCTCGACGCCACAGCCGGGTTGTGGTTCGCCAACGTCGGGCACGGCCGCGCCGAGATCGCCGACGCGGTCGCCGGCCAGTTGCGCACCATCGCGCACTACTCCAACTTCGGCGACCTGGCCGAACCGGCCACCAGGGAACTCGCCGAGCGGCTCGCGACCATCGCCCCGGTGCCGGGCAGCAAGATCTTCTTCACCTCCGGCGGCTCGGACGCGATCGACACCGCCGCCAAACTGGCCAGGCGCTACTGGAACGAACTGGGCAGGCCGGAGAAGACGATCGTGGTGGGCAGGGAGCGCGCCTATCACGGAATGCACGTCGCGGGAACGGCTTTGGCGGGTCTGCCGCTCAACCGCGCCGGGTACGGCGAACTCATGCCCGACGCGCGCATCATCGCGTGGGACGACGCGACGGCGCTGCTCGCCCTCGTCGATGAGGTCGGCGCCGAACGCATCGCCGCCTTCTTCTGCGAGCCGATCATCGGCGCGGGCGGGGTGTACCTGCCGCCGGAGGGCTACCTGAGCGAGGTGCGTCGCATCTGCCGCGAGCACGACATCCTGTTCGTCGCGGACGAGGTGGTCACCGGATTCGGGCGCATCGGCGGAAGCTGGTTCGCCTCTACCCGATTCGACCTGCGACCCGACATCATGACCACCGCCAAGGGGCTGACCAGCGGCTATCTGCCGATGGGCGCGATGTTCGCCGCGCCGCACGTGGCCGAGCCGTTCTTCCGCGGCGGCGTCTGGTGGCGGCACGGCTACACCTACGGCGGGCACGCCGCCGCGGCCGTCGCGGGCCTGGTCAACCTCGACATCGTCGAACGCGAGAACCTCCTCGCCGAGGCCGCCCGGCTGGAAACCACCCTGGACGAGAAGCTGGCGCCGCTGGCGGCGCATCCGCGGGTCGCCGAGGTGCGTAGCGGACTCGGCGCGGTGGCCGCGGTGCAGCTGGCCGAACCGTCCGAAGCGCTGTCGTTCGTCAAAGAGCTTCGTGCCCAAGGGGTTTCGAGCAGAGCCGCGGGTCAGGGAGCCATCCAGGTCTCGCCCGCGTTCGTGATGACCGACGCGCAGGTCGACGAGCTGGTGGCGGCGTTCACCCGAGCGCTGGGCTGATCGCGGCTGCTCACAGTGCCAGTGTCATGAAAACGCTGTGCGGGTCGTCGGTGTAGTCGGCGAAGGGCGGGCAGACCTGGAAGCCGTGCCGCGCGTAAAGGCGTTGGGCGGGAAGGTAATAGGGCGCGGCGCCGGTCTCCAGGCTGAGCCTGCGGTAGCCGCGGGCGCGGGCTTCGCCGACGATGTGCCGCAGCAGGTCCGCTGCGACACCGCGGCCGGTGTGCCCGGTCGCGGTGCGCATGGATTTGATCTCGCCGTGGGCGGCGTCCAGCCATTTGAGCGCGCCGCAACCCAGGAGTTCGGCGCGCTCGCGCACGCTCCAGAAGGTGATGCCGGGCCCGCGGAGCTCGGCGAGGTCGAGTGCGTGCATGCTGCCAGCGGGGGAGTTGGCGTGCATCTCGGCCAGGTGGGTGGCCAGCAGGTCGACGATGTCGGTGCCGGTGAGGTCGTCGACGGCAATGCGTGTCCCGGTGCGCGACGGCGGCTCCTCGATGCGGCTCGACATACCGTCCATCATGGCCGCGAGCCGAGCTCTCGACGGGACTGTGTGAGACACCTTACTGTGAGGACACCCGCCCTCATCTCGGCCCCAGCTCAGGTGGATCCATGAACCGTGTCAACACCCTCGGCTCCGTCGCGCTCGGCGCGGCCCGCCGCGTCGCCGACGAGACCTACTACGCGAGCCTGGCGGTGCGCGCGGGTTTGGCGACGCCGCAACGGCCGGACCGATTGGCGCGGATGGGCATGGCTGTGGTGCGCTCTGGCATGCTCGGCGGACTCGTGACGGTCGCGGCGCTGCGTTACCGGAACCGGGCCGCGCTCATCGACGAACTCGGCGCGGTGAGCTTCCGCGAGCTCGACGAGCGCACTACCGCGTTGGCCAACGCCTGGCGGGCGCGCGGTCTGCGCGACGGCGAAGGCGTCGCGGTGCTGGCGCGCAACCATCGCGGCTTCCACTACGCGGTGTTCGCCGCGGCCAAATGCGGCGCCAGGATCATCCTGCTCAACACCGATTTCGCCGGGCCGCAGCTGCGCGAGGTGCTCGGCCGCGAAGGCGCCGACCTGCTGGTCTATGACGACGAATACGCGGGCATCCTCGGCGATCTGCGGCCGCCGCGCGGGCGCTACCGCGCCTGGACCGACGCGCCCGCGGTCGACTCGCTGGAGAACCTGATCGCGGGCGGCTCCCGGAAACCGCCGCGCAGGCCGAGCACCGCCGCCAGGATCATCCTGCTGACCAGCGGCACCACCGGAACCCCGAAGGGCGCGCCGCGGCGGGAGCCGAGGTCGCTGGCTCCGCTCGGCGCCATCCTCGGCCGGGTTCCGTTCCGCGCCGAGGAGATCACCGAATGCCCGGCGCCGCTGTTCCACACTCTCGGCTTCGCGCACGCCGTCACTGCCGTCGGCTTCGGGTCGACCCTGGTGATCCGGCGCCGCTTCGATCCCCGAGCGGTGCTCGACAGCCTGCACCGCCATCGCGCCACGGCGTTGATCACGGTGCCGGTGATGCTGCAGCGACTGGTCGATCTCGGGCCCGAAGCCCGTGCCGGACACGACTTCTCGCGGCTTCGGATC
Source organism: Nocardia sp. bgisy118 (assembly GCF_057708605.1). Taxonomy (NCBI): domain Bacteria; kingdom Bacillati; phylum Actinomycetota; class Actinomycetes; order Mycobacteriales; family Nocardiaceae; genus Nocardia; species Nocardia sp. bgisy118. Next base: position 14,293 of record NZ_JBYISM010000025.1, read on the forward strand.
ATCTTCGTCGCGGGCTCGCAGCTGGGCGAGAAGCTGTGTGTGCGCGTCACCGAGGCGTTCGGGCCCGTGGTCTACAACGTCTACGGCTCCACGGAGGTGGCCTACGCGACCATTGCCACGCCCGCGGATCTGGCGGTCGAGCCCGGCTGCGTCGGCACCCCGGTGCCGAGCACCACGGTGAAGATCTTCGACGACAACGACGCCGAGCTGCCGCAGGGCCGCACCGGGCGCATCTTCGTCGGCAACGACTACCAGTTCGAGGGCTACACCGGCGGTGGCGACAAGGACCGCATCGACGGCCTGATGTCCACCGGCGACGTCGGCCACTTCGACAGTGCGGGCAGGCTTTTCATCGACGGTCGGGACGACGACATGATCGTCTCCGGCGGTGAGAACGTCTTTCCCGGCGAAGTCGAGGAACTGCTCGCCGCCCACCCCGCGGTCGCGGAGGTGAGCGCCTTCGGCGTCGACGACGAGCGCTACGGCCAGCGGCTGCGTGCGGTGGTCGTGGTCCGCGCCGGACACGCGCTCACCGAGGACGAGGTGCGCGAGCACGTGAAGGCGCATCTGGCTCGGTTCAAGGTGCCGCGCGATGTGCTCTTCGTCGACAGCCTGCCCCGCAACCCGACCGGCAAAGTACTCAAACGCCTACTGCGCGAACTGCGTTAGACAGGGCCTAAGCCATCCCGAACATGCGGCGCATGGTCTGGCGCAGCTGAACGGGATCGGGAACGGTGGTGCGGAACCAGCCGTCGGGCGGCACCACCACCAGCCCGGCCCTGCGGTGCTCGACGCAGTCGACGATGGCGTCGGCGACCATCTCGGGGGCGGGTGCGTAGCCGGGGGCGATGGTGCTGACCAGCACGCCTTGTGGGGCGAGCCCGCGGTGCAGTGCCGCGCCGAGCCCGACCACAGCGTGCTTGGTGGCGCTGTACACCGCCGCGCCGAGCGCCGCGGTGACGCCGACCGCCGAGCCGATATTGACGATGTGGCCGTGCCCCTGCTCCACGAAACGCCGTCCGGCCAGCCGGGATCCGGTGACGACCGCGCGCAGGTTGACGTCGATCTGGAGATCCGATTCGGCCTCGGACTCGCTCAGGAACGATCCCGTCGGCGCGGCGTCGGCGGCGTTCACCACCACGTCCAGCCCGCCCAGCTTGCGTTCGGCGCGGGCCAGGAATTCCGCGAACCGGGCGCTGTCGGTGGTGTCCAGCGCGAGACCGACGATGGTGCCGCCGTGCATCCGTCCGAACTGCTCGGCGACCGCGCGCGCCCGCCCCGTGTCCGAGTCCCCCAGCGCGATGTCCGCGCCCGCCGCAAGGAAGGCCAGCGCGGTCTCCTTACCGACGCCGTACGCGCCGCCGGTGATCGCTACCCGTTTGCCCACAAGTGTCTTCTTCGACATGTGATTTCGCTCGCTTCCGCCTCTACTCGACGGTAGGGCGCGGCGCGGGGCCGGTGCCATGCGATGTCGGGTCAGGACATTTCACATATCGGCCAGTTGTGCTGCGGCTGCGCGAGGTTCGCCGCGTACCGCGGACGGATGGACCGGACGAGCGGCTGTCCTTGCGATGTCCGGCCAAACCCATGCGGAATCCGGCCATCCTGGACGACGATGGAGCGGTGTCCACATGGGAGTGGCGGCGCTCGGTCGCATTGTCGGCTGTCTTGGTCGAGCTGGCGCGGGACCACGGTGTGCCGCTCGAGGAATGCCTGCGCGACACCGGGATCGAGCCCGCCCAGCTGACGACGCCGGGCACGGAGGTCACCGCCGCGCAGGAACTCGCCCTGATCGGCAATCTCGTCACCCGGTTCGACGACCGCCCCGGTCTCGGGCTGGAAGCCGGAATGCGCACGTACGTCACCACTTACGGTGCCCTCGGACTGGCGCTGCTCAGCAGCCCGACCGTGCGGTCCGCGGTGGATCTGCTGATGCGCTACATCCGGATGACCACGACCTTCGCGAAGACCCGGCACGTCTACCGGGACGGGCGGTTGCTGCTCTACGCCGACGATCGCGAGGTGCCGGAACGGTTGCGTGGCTTCCTGCTGGAGCGCGATGTTGCGGTGCTGCTGACGAATTGGACCGCGGTCTACCACGCTCCCGCGCCGATCGTGGGCGGCGAGGTCGCGTGGGGACTGCGTCCGCGACTGCGGCCGATCCTCGACGAGTACGGCATCACGGCCACCGACGGCGCGGGCCCGCACCTCGTCGTCTTCGACACCGCAGGCTTCGACGACCCGCTGCCGCAGGCGAGTCCGCTCACCGCGGCGCTGTTCGAACAGCAGTGCGCGCAGCTGTTGCAGCGGCGTGGGCTGGCGCAGGGCATCGCCGGATCGGTGCGCGAGGTCCTGTTGCGCCGACTGGGCGCGCGCGTCTCGCAGGAGGACGTGGCCGCCGCGCTGCACATGAGCCTGCGCACCATGCGCCGCCGCTTGGCCGACGAGGGCACCTCCTACCGCAGGCTGTACAGCGAGACCTACGGGAACCTGGCCGAGGAGCTGCTGGCCGCCGGCCTGACCGTCGAGGACGTCGCCTACCGGATGGGTTACTCGGGCGCGCCGAGCTTCTCGAACGCGTTCAAACAGTGGCGCGGCACCTCGCCCGGCCGGTTCGCCCGCGCCGCCGCCGAGCGGGAGGGCCCGCCGTCGATCGCCTGACGTCGCGGAAAAACGGTGGCTCGACCTGGCTCGGCGGGCGTACCTTCGACCCTCGTGATACTCGACGGGGGAGGAGAGGTATGGAGGCGACGGTCACGGTAACCCCGGACCAGCTGCCGGAACTGCTGCTGCACGTCGCCGTGGTGCGGCCGGTGTTCCTGTGGGGCGCACCGGGTATCGGCAAGAGCTCGCTGGTGCGCTCGTTCGCCGAATCGCTCGGGCTGGAGTGCGTCACGCTGCTCGGCACCCAGCTGGCGCCGGAGGACCTCATCGGGGTGCCGCAGATCGTCGGCGACCGCAGCCGATTCGCGCCGCCCGAGCTCATCGCCAGGCCGACGCCCTACTGCCTGTTCCTGGACGAGCTGAACGCGGCCGCGCCCGAGGTGCAGAAATCGTTCTACTCGCTGATCCTGGACCGCCGCATCGGCTCCTACGAGTTGCCCGCCGGGTCGGTGGTGATCGGCGCGGGCAACCGTGCCACCGACAACGCGCTGGCACGGCCGATGGCCTCGGCGCTGGTCAACCGCATGGTGCACCTGCACCTGCGCGCCGACGTGGACGACTGGCTGAAGTGGGCCGCGCACAACGACATTCACCCCTGGGTGGTGCGCTATGTGACCCAGCGCCCCGATCACCTGTGGTCGGCGGCGCCGAAGTCGGAGGCGCCCTTCTCCACCCCGCGCGGGTGGCACATGCTCTCCGACGCACTGCACTCCTGCGGCGACGACCTCGACGACACCCTGCTCGACGTGCTCGCCGCGGGCACGCTGACGCCCGCGCACGCCTCGGCGTTCCGCGCCTTCGTGAAGACCATCCGCCACGCCTACGATCTGGAGGCCGTGCTGAAGGGCGAGGCGGGCTGGCCGCGCGACCCCGGCGACCGGGATCTGCTGTACTTCCTGTCCGAGACCTTCCGCGCCCGGCTGATCAAGGAACTGCCCGGTTCGCGCAAGCACGTCTCCGGCGGGGTGCACCGTTTCGTGTTGCGGGCCAAGACGATGCTCGTGGAGCTGGCCGAGATCTCGGTCGAATGCGCGCAACTGGTGATCGCCTCGGACGCCGACGGCGTGCCCGTGCTGCCCTCCTGGTTTCTGGTCGAGGTGACTCGCGACCTGCCGCGCCTGGCCGCGCGGCGGTAGTCGTGAGCGCCGCGCGCGGGAAGCGCCGCGCGACCGTCGACCCCTGGCGCCAGGCGGTGCTGGACGGCTGGGGCATGGTCAATGCCCACCGGGCCTTCGGCCACCTGCCGGTACGGCTCTACGAGCTCGATCCGCGGGTGACCCCGCCGGAGGTGTGGGTGCGCATCATCGGTTCCGGCCTCGCCTACCACCCGAAGCGTCGCGCCGAATCCGAGGAGTGGGCTTGGGTTTTCGCGCACTGCCTGCTGCACGCCGGGTTCGGGCATCTGGATCCGCGCGGCGTCGACCCTCGCGACATCCTCACCGAGATCGATCTGGCCGAGAGCCGGGCCATCGACCAGGCCGAACCGCACCCCGCGTACCGCGCCGCCTGCTGCGCGGTGGTCGACCAGTACCTGGCCACCATGAAGATCGGGCGTCGGCCGATCGAATTCCCCAGCGCGCCGAGCCTGTCCGACGAGCGTGCGGCAGCGGCGCGCTGGCGCGACAGCGCCGTCCCCGTCGAGTACCGGCGCGACGACCCGCCGGACTTCCTGATCAGCGGCGCGGTCGCGGCCGAGCACGCCGACCATCAGGGGCGCTTCGCGGCGGGCATCGCCGCCGCCGCCCGCGACGCGCTGACCGTCGCGGGCGGGGAGGCGACGCCGGAGGGTCGTCGGCCGCTGCGGGCCTGGGACGCGGCGCTGAGCTGGTTCGTGTCTTCCTATCCGCTGCTCGGCGCGCTGGCGGCCGGGATGACGCTGGTCGCCGACGCGGATCTGGCGCGCGGCTGGGACATCGCCATCGCCGCCGTCAACGCCGAGGCTGCGGAGATCTACGTCAACCCACTCGCCGGATTGACCCAGGAGGAGTGGCGTTTCGTGCTCGCGCACGAAATGCTGCACGCCGCACTGCGACACGGCGAACGCGCGGGGTGGCGCGACCCGTACCTGTTCAACATCGCCTGCGACTACGTGGTGAACGGATGGCTGGCAGAGCTCGGGGTCGGTGTCATGCCCGAGGGACTGCTCTACGACCCCGCGCTGCAAGGCTGTTCGGCCGAGGAGGTGTACGACCGCATCGCGGTGGATCTGCGGCGGCTGCGCAAGCTGGCGACGTTGCGCGGGCGCGGTCGCGGCGACGTGCTCGGCGAACCGCTGCCGCATCCCGGCGGCGCCGGGCGCTCTGTCGATCTGGACGAGTACTACCGCAACGCCCTGAGCACCGGCCTCGCCTATCACCTGAACAGCGGGCGCGGCTACGTCCCCGCCGCGCTGGAAGAGGCCATCCGCGCCATGGACCAGCCGCCGCTGCCCTGGGACGCGCAGCTGGCGCGCTGGTTCGACGAGCACGTCCCCGCCGCCGACAAGCGCCGCAGCTACGCGCGCGCCTCCCGCAGGCAGGCGGCGACGCCCGATATCCCGCGCCCCGCCTGGGTGCGGCCCGAGGAGACCGCGCGTCTGCCGACCTTCGGCGTCGTCCTCGACACGTCGGGATCGATGGATACGACGCTGCTCGGAAAAGGTTTGGGCGCCATCGCTTCCTACGCACTGGCCAGGGACGTGCCGCGCGCCAGAGTGGTCTACTGCGACGCCGCGGCCTACGACGCCGGATACCTGCCGGTCGAGGAGATCGCGTGCGGGGCGCGGGTGCGCGGCCGCGGCGGCACCGTATTGCAGCCGGGCGTGCGGCTGCTCGAACGCGCCGACGACTTTCCCGCCGACGGGCCGATCCTGATCATCACCGACGGTGCCTGCGATGTGCTGCGGGTGCGTCGTGAGCACGCCTATCTGATCCCGGCGGGCGCGTCGTTGCCGTTTCGTCCGAACGGGCCGGTCTTTCGTCTGCGGTGAGCGACGCGGGTGGGAGCTTCCGCGCTGGTTCGCCCGAACTCGGAGTCGTGAGAAAGGGCGCACTAACACCGTGTGAGATGCGAGCATGGAAGGGCTGTCTCACGATCGCCGCGGCGAAAGGTGGTGGGGTGTGGCCGAGTTCGTGCAGGAATACGCCGCATTGCGGTGGGCGGTGGTGGCGGCGTTCTTGGCGGCGTCCGCGGTCGTGGTGCTGCGGTTGGCCGGATCGGTTCTCGGCCGAGACCGAGCGGTCGATCACTGTTCAGGCGCGACGGGGCCGGACGCCGCGCCGCTCGGGCTCGCCGCCGCGCCATCGTCCGCGAATCAGCTTTCGGCCCTGTCACTTTCACCGACGATTCGCGCGAACCCTCAGGAATCGGATGCCGCTCATCTGGTCATGTGCCTGATCATGCTCGCGATGCTGATCTTTCCGGCCGGTGCGAACCCGCACGCAGTGCGCGGCGTGCTGATCGCCATGATGGTCGTGTTCGGTGCGCTGCTGGTGAGCCGGATCGTGGAATGGCGCGCGGCTCGTGGCGCGGTGGCGGCGGGACAGGTCTTCGCGATCGGGTATCACGCGATCGCCGCGGCGGCCATGCTCTACGCGATGTCCGGCCATTCGGGCGGCGGTCACACGGGTCCCGCGCCGCTCGCGGCCCTCGCGCTCGCCGCGCTCTTCCTGGCGGACGCGGCCGCGGTGCTGTGCCTGCGCGGCGGCGGATGGCACCGGCTCGCGCACCCGGTCGGTGGCGGCTCGGCGGCCGTGGCGCCGCATGTGGTGATGGATCTCGGCACGGCGTACATGCTGGTCGCCGCCGTGCTGGGCGGAAACGCCGCGCTCCGGTGAGACGCCGTTAGCGGGGAACGCGCCGCTCGGAGCGACGGCGCCCGGCCGGGTCGCGATCAGAGCTCGACGACGGTGTCGGCGACGACCCGTCCGCCCAGGCGCACCCAGCCGTCGGAGTCCCACTCGGTGAACAACTGCGAGCCCTGACCCTGGGTGATGATCAGGCTGCGGCGCAGCAGTGCGGTGAGCGCGACGGCCGCCGCGCCGGTGGCTTCGTCCTCGGCGATACCCATGGTGGGGGCGAACATTCGCGACCGCACCGTCGCACGGTGCTCCTCGGTCCAGCACCACAGGTAGTGCGGTCCACCGGGGAACTCGTCGGGCCGCACCGTCTCCAGTTCGTCGACGCTGTCGAGCTGATGGAAGGTGAAGTCCGGCGTCCATTCGCCGCGGGCCTTGATCCACGTCATGCCCTCGGCCAGCTCGACAGCCACCGGACCGGCGGGCAGGTCGAGCACTCGCACCGGGATGCCCTGTTCGGCGAACCACCACGCGGTGCCGACCGACGGATGTCCGGCGAACGGGAGTTCGACGACCGGGGTATAGATCCGCACGCGGGCTATCTCGTCGACCGGATCCTCGACGACCACCGTCTCGCTGTACCCGGCCCGTGCCGCGAGGGCCTGCGCGTCGACGTCGCCGACGTCTTTCGCACGGGCGATGCCCAGTTGATTGCCGAGGCGTCCGGTCGCATCCGTGAATACGCGCACCACCTCGACCCGTGTGCCCATGGCTTCCGGTTCATCCTGTGTGCCCATGCACGCGAGCCTACCGGCTCTCACCGCTGGCTACTTGCTAGCAAATGTAGCCTTGGTCACTCTTCGGAGCGTCCGCCGAGGTGGCGAAACGACGGCGGTCCCGTCCGATGTGGACGGGACCGCCGGGTTGTCGCCGCGTCAGACCGACGCGGCGGCGAGCGTCTCGGTGGACTGCACGGCCTGACCGACGCCCGCCACGATAGCGGCGGCGCGCAGCGACTCGAAGATCACCTCGCGAGAGACACCGGCCTCACGCAGGGTGTGCTCGTGCGCCTCCAGGCAGTGGGCGCACCCGTTGATCGAGGAGACCGCGAAGGACCACAGCTCGAAATCGGCCTTGTCGACGCCGGGGTTGCCGATGATCTGCATGCGCAGACCGGCCCGCAGGTCGTCGTAGCGGCCGCCGAGGAACGCCTTGCCCCGATAGAACACGTTGTTCATGCCCATGATCGAGGCGGCGCCGAGCGCGGCGTTGTACGCCTCCGCCGACAGGACGTCGGCGGCCTCCTCGGCGATCTCGCGCAGGGTGGTCGCCGACCGGGTCGCGGCCGCCGACGCGAGCAGGGTGCCCCACAGCTGCTGTTCGTTCAGCACGGTGGTGCGCGAGATCGATGACAAGTTGAGCTTGAGGTCCTTGGCGTACTCGGGGAGGGAGTTCTTCAGGTTCTCAATGCTCATTCGACGCTTCCTCTGTGTGGATCGGGCCCCGCGCGCGGGGGACGTTCTCGATGACGCTCCCCGCAGGCGCGGGGATCGGGATCAGTTGGGGGACGGGTGTTCCGAATCAGACGCTGGCGGCGAGGAGCTCGCCGGCGTTGATGGTCGGATCGCCCTTCTTCCAGTTGCAGGCGCACAGCTCGTCGGACTGCAGCGCGTCGAGCACGCGCAGCACCTCGTCGACGTTGCGGCCGACGGAACCCGCGGTGACCGAGACGAACTGAATCTCGTTGTTCGGGTCGACGATGAAGGTCGCGCGGTCGGCGACGCCGTCGGCATTGAGCACGCCGGTGGCGGCGGCCAGCTCACGCTTGAGGTCGGACAGGATCGGGAACGGGAGGGTCTTGAGGTCCTCGTGCTGCGCGCGCCACTGGAAGTGGACGAACTCGTTGTCCACCGAGGCGCCGAGCACCTGGGCGTCGCGGTCGGCGAACTCGTCGTTCAGCTTGCCGAACGCGGCGATCTCGGTCGGGCAGACGAAGGTGAAGTCCTTCGGCCAGAAGAAGACGATCCGCCACTTGCCCGCGTGGTCGTCGCTGGTGACCTGGGTGAAGTAGTCGTCAGGCTGCTGAGCGTCGACCTTCGACAGGTCACCGCCGATGACCGCGGTGAGGTTGTATGCCGGGAACTGGTCGCCGATGGTCAGCAGGGCCATGCTTTGTCTCCTCGTCCTTTGTGGGGTTTGGGCGTGCGGAAGTTCTGCTGTGATCTTGCCTAAAGGCCGGTGAAAAGGTAAAGGTGATCAGTCGCACTAAACTGATAGGCGTGACTGATCAGACTTATCAGCCGACACTCTCGCAGCTGCGTGCGTTCGTTGCGATCGCGGAGTACCGGCACTTCGGTACCGCGGCCGCCCGGCTCAATGTGAGCCAGCCCACGTTATCGCAAGCATTGGCCGCGCTCGAAAACGGACTGGGGCTGCAGCTGATCGAGCGCAGCACGCGTCGGGTCCTGGTCACCGCGGCCGGAATGCGCCTGCTGCCGAAGGCGATGGCGACGCTCGAGGCGGCGGATCGCTTCCTGGCCTCGGCCACCGGCGACGGGCTCGGCGGCACGCTGCGGATGGGGATCATCCCGACCGTCGCGCCGTACGTACTGCCCCGATTGCTGCCCGAGCTGTTCAAGCGACTGCCCGCGCTGGTGCCGCAGGTGGTCGAGGATCAGACCGCGCGCCTGCTGGAGGGGCTGCGCACCGGCGTGCTCGATGTCGCGCTGCTCGCGTTGCCCACCGAGAATTCGGGTCTGGTGGAGATTCCGCTCTACACCGAGGAATTCGTGCTGGTGACCCCGCGCGGGCACGAACTCGCGGGCCGCAAGGACATCGCGCCTGCGGTACTCGGCTCGCTGCCCCTGCTGCTGCTCGACGAGGGGCACTGCCTGCGCGACCAGACCCTCGACCTGTGCCGCTCGGTCGACGTCCATCCCGGCGCCGTCGGCGACACCCGCGCCGCCTCGCTCGCCACCGTGGTGCAGTGCGTGGCGGGCGGACTCGGCGTCACGCTCATCCCCGAAATGGCCGTCGCCGCCGAAACCGCAAGGGGCACACTGGAAACCGCCCGCTTCGCCGACCCGGCCCCCGGCCGCACCATCGGCCTCGCCTTCCGCGCCTCCAGCGCCCGCAGCGAAGACTACGAATACCTCGCCGCCATCATCCGCGCGCAGCGGCCGATGTGAGGGATTCCCAGCGGTGCGGGCATTGACCGCCAGGCGTGGTGGCTGAGACGCTCGGCGGGTGCGGATTCACCACCTGAACTGCGGGTCGATGACGTTGGGCATGGTCGACCACTGCCTGTTGATCGAGACGGACACCGGGCTGGTCCTGGTCGACACCGGCTATGGCCTGGAGTGCGTGCGGGATCCCGGGCGGATGATGGGGCCCGCGCGATTCTCGTTGGGCGCCAAGCTGCTCGAACGGGAGACGGCCGTCCGGCAGATCCAGGCGCTCGGCTACGACCCGGCCGACGTCCGCGATATCGTGCTCACCCACCTGGATCTGGACCACGCGGGCGGGCTGGCCGACTTCCCGGACGCGACGGTGCATGTGCACGGCCCGGAACTGCGCGCGGCGACCTCCGCGAAGGGCTTGTTCGACAAGTTGCGCTACCAGCCCGCTCAGTGGGCGCACCGGCCGAAGTGGCTGACCAACGAGATCGACGGCGGCGCAGAGTGGTTCGGCTTCCGCGCGGTCCGCGATCTGCCCGGCCTGCCGCCGGAGATTCTCGTCGTCCCCCTGTACGGCCACACCGAGGGGCACGTGGGCGTGGCGGTCGACACCGGCGACGGCTGGTTGCTGCACGCGGGCGACGCCTTCTACGTCGGCAGCGAGGTCGATCCGGTGCACCCGCGGACCCCGTTGATCTGGCAGCTCCTGGAGCTGCGTTCGCTGGGGTCGAGCGACTTCCGGGAGAACCGCGAACGGCTCCTCGAACTCAATCGGGTGCACGGCGGCGAGATCACCGTCTTCTCGTCGCACGATGCTGACGCCTTCGCCCGGCTCGCTGGGCGGGGCTGACACCGGTCCGTCCCTGCCGCGGAGCCGGGTCCGCGCCGCCGCCGACGATGCGGCACAGTTGGTGGGGACGGCGGAGAGGAGCTGTGGTGGACGGTGTCGGTGGTCATCCCGCTGGACGCTTAGCGCGGGTGTCCGTGTCCGAGCACGCGCTCTTCGTCTACGGCACCTTGCAATTTCCCGAGGTCTTGCGCGAGCTGCTCGGCCGGTGCCCTGACCTGTCACCCGCCGAGTTGACCGGATGGCGCGCGGCCGCGCTGCCCGGCCGGGTGTATCCGGGCTTGGTACCGGATGGGCGAGCGACGGTGCGCGGCGTGCTGCTCTTCGGCTTGAGCGCGGGGGAGTGGGCGGTGCTGGACGCCTTCGAGGACGACGAATACGACTTGCGCCCAGTGGATTTCGGTGCAGAACGGGTCGACGACCTGCTGCGCCCCCACCCGGAGAGTTCCGAGGGCTGCGCGTTTGTCGCGTCATGCGCGGTGTGGACGTACGTGTGGACCGCCGAGGCGACCTCGGTGGAGTGGCGGGCCGAGGCGTTCGCCGCCGAGCACTTGAGCGCGTTCACCCTGCGGTGCGCGGGCTGGCGACGGTCGCTCGACCCGACGGGTTGCGATTCCTAGACGACCGGTCGTATATTTCTCGCATGGCACGACCGCGACGCAGTGACGACACCCGTCAGCTCCTGGTGGAGGAGGGCGCCGCGGGATTCCTGGCCAACGGCTATCACGGCACCGGCATCAAGCAGGTGCTCGACGCGGTCGGCGTGCCGAAAGGCTCGTTCTACAACTACTTCGACAGCAAGGAGAGCTTCGGGCAGGCGGTCATCGACTACCACTCCCGCTGCATCCAGCGGAATCTCGCCGAAGCGCTCGGGCCCGCACCGGATCCGGTGACCGGACTGCGGGCGTTCTTCGCCAAGCAGATGGGCGAGTTCGTCGAATCCGATTACACCGGTGGGTGTTTGATCGCCAACCTGGGCGGCGAGCTGGAGGGCAGCGAGACGCTGCGCGAATCGCTGTCCGGCGCGTTCCGCACGTGGCGCGACGGTGTGGCCGAGGCGCTGCACGAGGCGCAGGAACTCGGCCTGGTGCGCGGCGACATCGAGGCCGAGGAACTCGCCGACCTGCTGGTCGAGTCGTGGGAGGGGTCGGTCATCCGGATGAAGGTCGATCGCTCGCTGGAACCGCTGCACAAGTGTCTGCGGCGCCTCCTGGACGACTATTTCCGCCCCTGAACTCCGCTGCCCGCTTCGGCGGGCCGCTTCGTACCCATTCCAAGACGACCGGTCGTATCAAAGAGAAGGGAAACAACATGTCAGCGAAAACGGTCATCGTGACCGGATCCTCCAGCGGGATCGGTCGCGATGTCGCCAGGGCGCTGGTCGCCCGCGGCGACAACGTGGTGATCAACGGGCGCGATCCGGACAAGCTCGCCGCCGTCGCCGCCGAGCTCGACGCCCCCGAAAGGGTCGGCAAGGTGGTCGGCGACATCGGCTCCGCCGCAACGGGTTCCGCGCTGGTGCGGGCCGCGGTCGAGCGGTTCGGCCGGGTGGACGTACTGGTGAACAACGCCGGGATCTTCGGCGCCAAGCCGTTCGTCGACGTCACCGAAGCGGAGCTGGACAGCTACCTGAACGGCAACCTCAAGGGCACCTACTTCACCACCCAGGCGGTGGTACGCAGGATGCGAGAGCAAGGCGGCGGCGGGAGCATCGTGAACATCGGCACCGTGCTGATCAACCACGCGCTCGCCGGGTTGCCCGCGTCCGCCGCGCTGGTCAGCAAGGGCGGCGTGCACGCGCTCACCACGAGCCTGGCGGCCGAACTCGCCGCCGAGGGCATTCGGGTGAACCTCGTCGCGCCGGGCATCATTCGCACCCCGTTGCACGGCGACGGCGACGAAAAAGCCTCGGGCCGTTTGGCTTTGCTCAACCGTATCGGCGAGGTCACCGAAACCACCGCGGCCGTCCTCTATCTGGCGGACGCCGAATTCACCACAGGTCACATCTTCCCCGTCGACGGCGGGTTCATCTCCGGGAGGGCAGCGTAATGCCGTACGTCAACATCAAGGTCACCGACGAAGGCGTCACCGTCGAGCAGAAGACTCAGCTCATCAAGGGCGTCACCGACCTGCTGCGGGATGTGCTCGGCAAGGATCCGGCGAGCACGTTCGTGGTGATCGACGAAGTGGCGCTGACCGATTGGGGCGTCGGCGGGATGAACGTGGCGGACTGGCGCGCACGGAATTCCTGAGCGCGGGCGCCCGGCGCGCGTGTGGTCGGACCGCGGTTCCGGCCACACGCGCGCCGGGCGTCGGCGTATCCCGGTGTGCCGGAGGAAAGCGGCGGCACGGTGAGCGGATCAGGCACAGAATAGGACACTGAGTTGCGTTCGGGAGGGGCTCCGCGATCTCTCAGTGTCAGTGCACAATCCAGCTCGACGGAGGGGAGCTGCGATGCCATCGCTTTTGCAAATCACCACCCATTTCTTTCTTCAGGTCGCGGTCATCCTGGCGACCTACCGCCTGCTCTGGCCGGTGTTCCGTCGGTTGGGTCAGGTACAGGTGGTGGCCATCATGGTCGCCGGATTCGTTCTCGGACCGTCGATTCTGGGCCTGATCTGGCCCTCGGCGCAGGAATGGCTGTTCCCGGCCAAGCTCGCGGTGGGAGGCGCGAGCATCACGCACCCGAACCTGACCGCGATCTACGTCGTCGGCCAGCTCGGCCTGGTGCTCTACATGTTCCTGGTCGGCGCTTCGTTCAAGCTGGACATTCTGTCCTCGCATCTGCGCAAGGCGGGCGCCACCTCGACCGCGGGCGTGGCCGTGCCGCTGGCGCTCGGCGGCGCGCTCGGCTGGTGGATGGTCGGCGCGGGCGGATATTTCACCGACAAGGTGGAGCCTTGGCAGGGCGGGCTTTTCGTGGCGGCGGCCGTCGCCATCACCGCGTTCCCGATGCTGGCATGGATCATCTACGACTCGGGTCTGCTGAACACGCGCCTCGGCACCATGTCGCTGGCCTGCGCCGCCGTCGACGACGCGTGCGCGTGGGTCCTGCTGGCCACCGTCGTCGCCACCACCAAGGACAGCATGAACGGCGCGCTGCTCGCTATCGGCGGCGGACTGGCCTACCTGCTGTTCATGGTGTTCGTCGCGCGGCGCTTCCTGGCCAAGCTCGAGACCTGGCAGCCCAAGCGCGGCGACACCGAGCGCGCGGGCGGGCTGCCGATCGCGCAACTGTCGATCGTGCTGCTGGTGGTGCTGCTGGCCAGCTGGTTCACCGACTGGTGCGGGATCTACTCGGTATTCGGCGCGTTCGTCGCGGGCGCTGTGATGCCGCGCGGCAAGCTGCTCGACGCCATCCGGGAGCGTTTCGAGCCGCTGGTGGCCTACCTGCTGCTGCCCGCGTTCTTCATCTACTCCGGCCTCAACACCCAGCTCAGCCTGATCTTCGAGCCGGAGGTCCTGCTCGTCGCGGCCATCGTGCTGATCGTCTCGTTCGCGGGCAAGTTCGGCGCGGTCGGGCTCGCGGCGCGCTGGCAGGGCATGAGCAGGCGCGAGGCCGCCTCGATGGGCGCGCTGGCCAATGCCCGCGGGCTGATGGAGCTGATTCTGTTGAATATCGGCCTGAGCGCGGGGCTGATCAGCGGCGAGCTCTACACGATCCTGGCGCTGATGACGATCATCACCACGTTCGTGGCGACGCCGGTGCAGCGGATCTTCGAGCGCGGCGCGTGGAAGGCGGGTCTGGTCTTCGGACCGGACGGTGAGCAGCCGAAACCGGAGACGGCGGGCAAGGAGCCGGGCGGTGAGCCGGAGCGCTCCGGCGATCCCGCACCCGTCACCACCTGAGCGCCGGCACCGTTTCGGTACTCGCCCGGCTGACCGCCGAGCGCGGAAAGACGAATCGCACCGGCGCCGAGGAAGTCGAAAATCCTTGGCGCCGATGCGATTCGGCGTATTTCGGGAGCCTAGTGCTCCGCGCGCAGCGCGTGCGGCTCGATGGCGCCGCGCACCAGCGCGCGACCGTCGATGGTCTCCGCGCGGTAGGGCAGGGTGGCCAAGCGGTCGACCATGCCGGGCACCGGATCCCCGATCGAGTCGACCAGACCGAACAGGAACGACCACTCGTGCTCGTCGCTGCCGTAGTGCACGACCGTGCCGAACTGCTCGTGGAAACGCTTCCAGGACCGCTCGAGGGTCTCGTTGCGCCACATCGTCGCGCAACCGGCTTGCGCGCTGAGCACGCCGCCCGGGGCGAGCAGCGCTCGACATCGGGACAGGAACTCCGACTCGTAGAGCCGGTTGTGCTGCGCGTCCTCGACCCGCTCGTCGGGCAGATCGATCACGATGACGTCGTAGCGAGTGCCCGCCTGCTGGGCGTTGGCCAGGAAGTCCCAGCCGTCGGCGTAGTGCACCGTGACCGGGCCCTCGCCCGCGACCGCCGCGGCGAGCTCCTCGGTGGTGTAGCCGTAGGGCAGGTGCTCGGCGCACAGCTCGACCTCGAGCTGGTCGATGTCGACATGGTCGACGTGGGTGGCACCCGCGGCCACCGACATCTGGCTCGCGACGCCCTCGCCGGAGCCGATGATCAGCACTTTGTCCAGCTTCTCGGCCAGCACGAAGGCGGGCACCATCATCGCCTCGTGGTAGGTCAGCTGGGAGAATTCGGTCGACTGGCGGTCGTCGTCGGAGAACAGGCTGATGCCCTGTTCGGTGCGCGCGATGACCATGTGCTGGAACGGAGTATGGGTGTCGACGATCACATCGTGCAGATCCCAGATCCGGGTCAGGCCCGCGCCGACCGGCTCCTCGATCTTCTGCGCGCCGTGCCCGCGCTGAATGACCTTCATGCGAACGTCTTTGGGGGACAGCTTATCCCGCAGCATCTCGACGGCCTTCGTCGCGCCCGCGCCGATGCTGCCGCAGGTGAAGACGTCGACGAAGATGTCGCCGGACTCCGGATAAGTGTGAATCGAGGCGTGGGACTCCGACAACAGCGCGAGGACGGTCACCCCCTGCGGATCGAACTTCTTGTGAACGACATCGCAGATGGTGACGCCCGCCGCGATCAGAGACTCACGCAACGCCGATTCGAGTCGTTCGAGATCGTCGCAGAGATCTGCGTCGACACCACCGAACTCGGCCAGCACGTGCCAGCCGGTGAATTCCGCCGTCATAGGCAAACTCACTCTCGCTCAGCGCCCGAGACATGAACGGTCAAGGGCGGAAAACCATTGAAGGACACCGACGAATAGCTCGCGGTATAGGCGCCGGTGTCGAGGATCGTGACGCGATCACCGGCTCGCAACGTGGTCGGCAGAAGGACCCGTGTGCGTTGATACAGTACATCGTCGCCGTCGCAGGTTGGACCGGCGACCACCGCCTCGTCGACGGGGTCTCCGTCGCGTTCGGTGACGAACCGGTAGGCGATGTACTCGTTCTCCGTCTCGGCCATTCCGTTGTAACGGCCGATGTCGAGATACACCCAGCGCCGTCCGTCCGGCGCGATTCGAACGCCGACGACCTCGGCGTGAATGGTGCCCGCGTTGCCGACCAGCGCGCGACCGGGCTCGACGACCAGTCCGGCAGTCTCGGGCAGGAATTCGGCGGCCGCGGCGTTGACGACCGCGGCGATCTCGCCGAGCGCGGGGGCGGCCTCGGCGTAGGAGATCGGCAGCCCACCGCCGATGTTCACCGAGGTGATGTGAATGTCCTTGGCGGCCAACGCTTCCGCGATCTCACCGGCTTGCTGGATGCCGATCCGCCACGCCGCGGGATCCAGTTGCTGAGAGCCGACGTGGAAGTAGGGCCCGGCCACGACCAGCCCGAGATCGCGGGCGCGCACCAGCAGCCGCAGCGCCTCGGCGGGCGCGCAGCCGAACTTGGTGCCGAACGGGGTGCGCGACTCCGGGGCCGAGGCCAGGAACCGGCACTCGACCTCCGAACCGGGGGCGTGCTCGACGATGCGCAGCAGATCGTCCTCGGTGTCGAAGGCGAAGCGGCGCACCCCCGCGGCGTAGGCGCGGGCGATGTCGGCGGCCTTCTTGATGGGGTTGCCGTAGCAGAGTTTGTCCGGCGCCACCCCGAGGCCGAGGCACAGGTCGATCTCGCCGATGCTCGCCACGTCGAATTCCGCGCCCTCGGCATCGAGCAGGGTGATCAGCTCCGGCACCGGGCTTGCCTTCACCGCGAAGCGAATGCGGGCCTTGTCCCCTCGGACGGCGACAGCGGCGTCGAGCGCACGGTAATTTTCGCGAACTCGCTCGGAGTGGATGACAAGGTACGGAGATTCGGGCATAGTTGATCTTTCGCGTGGGCAGCAGCGGAGAGAGTATCAGCGGCCCCTACCCAGATACGAATCCGTCGAAACCCGTATCCGAGCTGGGGCGGCGGCCCTACCCTTCGGACACCGTGACCTCGTCGAACACCACCTCGCCCGCGGCGTCGGACTCGGCGAGATCGACCACCGCCTCGATGGCCCAGCCGTGGTCGCCCGCGGGGTCGTCGAGGATCTGGCGCACGTGCCAGAACCCGGGACGCTGCTCGATCCGGAGCATTTGGGGGCCGCGCGCGTCCGGGCCGGTGCCGATGCGCTCGTATTCGGCGAAGTAGGGGGCGAGCTCCTCTGCCCAGTCCGGTCCGGTGCCGAGGTCGGCCAGCGCCTCCCAGCGGCGCAGCGCGGCCAGCTCGACGCGGCGGAACAGGGCATTGCGCACCATGACGCGGAAGGCGCGCTCGTTCGCGGAGATGGGGCGGATGGTCTCCGCGCCGAAGGCCAGCTGCTCGGCGTCGCTCTCCGCGCCGGGACCGGTGAGCTGCTCCCATTCGTCGAGGAGGCTCGAATCCACCTGCCGGACAAGTTCGCCCAGCCACTCGGTGAGGTCGTCGAGTTCCTCGGTGCGTGCCGCGTCGGGCACGGTGCGGCGCAGCGCGCGGTAGGCGTCGGCCAGGTAGCGCAGCACCACGCCCTCCGAGCGGGCCAGCTCGTAGTGCGAGATGAGCTCGGCGAACGTCATCGAGCGTTCGATCATGTCGCGCACGACGGACTTGGGGGAGGGTGCGAACTCCGAGACCCACGGATGTCCGGCGCGGTAGGTCTCGTAGGCGGGCTCGATCAGCTCGGCCAGCGGCTTGGGCCAGGTCACCTCCTCGAGCAGTTCCATGCGCTCGTCGTACTCGATGCCATCGGCCTTCATCTCGGCGACGGCCTCGCCGCGCGCCTTGTGCTGCTGAGCCATCAGCAGCTGGCGCGGATCCTCGAGGGTGGACTCGATGAGCGAGACCACATCGAGGGTGTAGCCGGGGGAGTCGCGATCCAGCAGGTCGAGCGCGGCCAACGCGAAGGGCGAGAGCGGCTGGTCCAGGGCGAAATCGCGTTGCAGGTCGACGGTCAGGCGGGCGTAGCGGCCGGTGGCGTCGGGCTCGGGCAGCTGCTGGACCACCCCGGCGTCGCGCAGCGCGCGGTAGAGGCGGATCGCGCGCAGGATGTGTCTGCGCTGCGCCGGACGCGGCTCGTGGTTGTCCTCGAGCAGATGCCGCATGGCGTGAAAACAGTTGCCCGGCCGCGCGATCACGTTGAGCAGCATCGCGTTGGTGACGGCGAAGCGGGACACCATCGGCTCCGGCTGGGCGGCGACCAATCGGTCGAAGGTCTCCTCGCTCCAGGACACGAAGCCCTCCGGCGGTTTGCGGCGCTGGACCTTGCGTTGCTTCTTGGGATCGTCGCCGGCCTTGGCGAGCAGCCGGGCGTTCTCCACCTCGTGTTCGGGGGCCTGCACCACGACGGTGCCCATGGTGTCGAAGCCCGCGCGTCCGGCCCGCCCCGCGATCTGGTGGAACTCGCGGGCCTTGAGCCTGCGGGTGCGCACGCCGTCGAACTTGGTCAGTCCGGTCAGCAGCACGGTGCGGATCGGGACGTTGATGCCGACGCCGAGAGTGTCGGTGCCGCACACCACTTTCAGCAGCCCGTCCTGCGCCAGCCGCTCCACCAGCCTGCGGTATTTCGGCAGCATGCCCGCGTGGTGCACGCCGATGCCGTGCCGGATCAACCGCGACAGCGTCTTGCCGAAGCCCGCCGCGAAGCGGAAGTCGCCGATCGCCGCCGCGATGGCGTCCTTCTCCGCGCGGGTGGCGAAGTTCACGCTGGTCAGCGCCTGCGCCCGCTCCAGTGCCGCGGCCTGGGTGAAATGCACCACGTAGACCGGGGCCTGATGGGTGGTGACCAGCTCCTCCAGCGTCTCGGTGATCGGCGTGCGCACATACGAAAAGGTCAGCGGCACCGGTCGTTCGGAGCCCGCCACGATCGCGGTGCCGCGGCCGGTGCGCCGCTCCAGGTCGCGGGCGAAGAAGTCGACCTCGCCCAGGGTCGCCGACATCAGCAGGAACTGCGCGCGCGGCAGCTCGAGCAGCGGCACCTGCCAGGCCCAGCCGCGGTCCGGATCGGCGTAGAAGTGGAACTCGTCCATGACCACCTGGCCGACGTCGGCGTCCGCGCCCTCGCGCAGCGCCAGGTTGGCCAGGATCTCGGCGGTGGCGCAGATGATCGGGGCGTCGGGGTTCACCGCGGCGTCGCCGGTGACCATGCCGACCTTGTCGGCGCCGAACACCTCGCACAGGGCGAAGAACTTCTCGCTGACCAGCGCCTTGATGGGGGCGGTGTAGTAGGTGCGCTGGCCCCGGGTCAGTGCGAACAGATGCGCGCCGACCGCCACCAGGGATTTACCGGAGCCGGTGGGCGTGGCCAGGATGACGTGGGATCCGGACGCCAGCTCCAGCAGCGCCTCGTCCTGCGCGGGATACAGCGGCGTGCCCTGCTCGGCGGCCCACATGCCGAACGACTCGTAGAGCGCGTCGGCGTCGGTTCCTGGAATGTCGAGCAGTTCGGTCAGATCCACTCCGACCAGCTTAGGGCAGGCGTTGTCGGGGCCGTCACCGCGATCGGGCCACCGCGCCGCGCCCGTCAGATGTTGTCGCCGTCGTAACCGCCCTGTTCGGCGAGGAAACGCTCGAACTCGGCACCCAGTTCGTCACCGCTGGGCAGCTCGCCGTCGCCCGCCAGCAGGCTGGACTGGCGTTCCTGGGAGGTGACGAAGCTGTCGTACTGGCGCTCCAGCGCGTTCACCACCGTCTCGACCTCGGAGTTGCCCGCGATGTGCTCGTTGACCTGCTCGCGGACCCGCGCGGCGGCCTCGCCGAGCGCGGCGAGCGGCAGCTCCAGGCCCGCGTTCTCGGCGACGTTCTCCAGCAGCGTCTGCGCGGCCTCCGGGTAGGCGGTCTGCGCGAGATAGTGCGGCACGTGCACCGAGAAACCGACCGACTCGTGGCCGTGCTGGGCCATCCGGAACTCCAGCAGCGAGGACGCGCTGCCCGGCACCTGCAACTCGCCCGGCCAGCGCTGGTGATCGGAGATCAGGTCGCGATTCGAGGAGTGCGCGGTGACGCCGAGCGGGCGGGTGTGCGGGATGGCCATCGGAATGGCGCTCAGGCCGATGCTGCGGCGCACGCCGAGCTGTTCGGCCAGCAGCCGCACCGCGGTGGTGAACTTCTCCCAGCGCAGATCCGGCTCCAGACCGGAGAGCAACAGGAACGGGGTGCCCGCGGTGTCGCGGAGCGCCCACAGGTTCAGCTCGGGGTCGGCGTAATCGGCGAAATGATCGGTCTTGAACGTCATCAGCGGACGGCGCGAGCGGTAGTCGAGCAATTCGTCCACGTCGAACGAGGCGACCAGTTCGCTTTCCAGGCTCTCGCGCAGGTGCGTCGTGGCCAAGCGGACAGCGTGCCCGGCGTCGGTGAAGCCTTCCAGTCCGTGTACGAGCACCGGACCCGCGCCGTCGGCCGACGACAACTGCGGAGCGGGGAACTCCAGCTCGTACATTCGCGACTCGTAGTCCATCGCGTACTCCTTCCTGCGCGGTCCACCGCGGCCGCCGATCCTGGGCAGCACGGCGGGGAACCCATGTCCATTGTCCCCCATGGCGATGACACATACCGCGCACGGTGCGGACACCGACCCATAGAACGAGCCAACAGCGCCCGAACCCCAGGCATTCCCGCCCGGATCGATACCGGTATTCCCTCGTCGCGGCGGGTTACACCGGCACAGCGTTTCGCCCGATGTGCCACTGGCCGGGGCGGGGTCGTCGGCGTGGCGGCGTGGAAGCGGAAACTCGCGTTTGGCACAGTGGGCCGGGTGACTGTGCCGGTGTGGACGGGACGTACGCGCGTGCTGAGCGCCTGCGCGCCTGTCGTGTGTGCGCTGGTTCTCGCGGGCTGCGGATCGACCGTCGCCGGGAGCCCGGTCGCGGTCGGGCCGACGACCGTCCGGCACATCGGCGCGGAACTGACGACGATGCTGCCCGACCCCGCGCAGTTCCCCGCGAGCTACCCGGCGGTGGTGCTACCACCGGAGGCGGCGGCCCAGGCGGCGGGCGATCTGAACGGCGTGACCCGCGGCGCGACCGTGCGGCCGGACGGGTGCGCGCCCACCGAACAGCAGTTCGGCCCCGATCACACCGCCATCGCGGTCGGCACCGACGAGGTCTCCCGCGGGACGCTGACCGTGGAACTCACCCGGACCCGGCAGCCGCTGTCCACACTGCGCGACCAGGTCCGGCGGTGCGGTGAGGTACGGGTCTCCCGCGCGGGCGCGACCACGACCGTGTCGACCGAGCTGACCCCGGCGCCGCCCATCGATGCCGACGACACGCTGGCGCTGCGCCGCACCGTCGCCCCCGACGTCGGCGGCCCCGGCCTGACGCAGAACATGCGGACGCTGATCGGGCAGGTGGGTGATGTGCGAATCGCGGTGACCTACATGACGTTCAGCGAGGCGGTCGCGGACAGCGCGGCGCTGGACGAGCTGTTCACGACATCCGTGCGGAAGGTGCGCGAGGCCTGAGGATCGGCCCGCGCGGCGGGACTGTCCTCCGGGGCGAAATCGTCGGTTCCGCACGGTGATTCGTGTCGTCCAGGGCGAAATGACGGGTGCTCGCGCCGGTGCGGGCACGGGCATCGGCCCGGTACTCGCGGGGTACGACATCGCGCACCGCCGGACGTCTGCCTCGCCCCGATTCGTCCACAGCGCGGCCGTTATCCACAGGGGCATCGTTCGCGCAGGTCGGGCGGTCGGCGGCGGTCCGGACGACGCGCAGGATGGCGGCATGACGACTCCAGCGAACCCGCCCCGCGACGCAGGGGCCCGGCGCGGCGGCGAGAGCCGCGAACCGGCTTGCCCGCCCGGACGGCAGCACAGCGACTCAGCGCGCACCGACCGGCGGCCGGAAGGTCTACGGCCGCGGTTGTGCCAACGTCCCTCGTTCGTCGGCTCACGGAACCGCAGGACGGGCGAGGAGGACGATCCAGGGGCAGGTGTGCTGTGCGGACAGCCCTCGCCGCTGTATCGCGGCGGGTACTCGGCGCGCCCGCTGCGGGTCGACGATCCCGGCGAACTGATCGCCGCCGTGCCCGCGATGGTCGGTTTCTATCCGTCTCGCTCACTCGTCGTCGCGGTGCTCGGTCCCGCCGAGCCCGGCGCCAGCCCGGCCATCGCGGCGGTGCTGCGGTTCGATCTGGCGCCGGAGGGCGGCCGTCGTGGTCTCGCCGCGTCGTTCGCGGCGCTGATCGGACAGATCTGCGCCGCGGAGCGCGCGACCGAGGTGCTGGCGGTGATCGTCGACGACCGAGCCGGTCGGCCCGCGCGCAAGGCGCGGCGTGCCGCGCGGTCCGGCGCCGCCGGGCGGGCGTTGATCGCCGCACTGGCCGACCGGCTCGGTTCCAGCGGCATCCGGATCGGCGGCGCGTGGGCGGTGGCCGCGATCGAGGAAGGGCGGCCGTGGTGGAGCCTGCTCGACCGGTCCGGCGGCGGCACGGTGCCGGATCCGAGCGCGTCCACGGTGGCGCTGGCGCACGTGCTGGACGGGCGGCCGATCCTGCGTTCCCGCGCGGAGCTCACCGACCGTGTGGCCGTCGACGCGGCGCTGTGCGCCGAGGTCGGCGCCCAGCTCGACAGCGCGGTCGCGGTGGCCAGGGACCGGTTCGCCAGGGCGATACGGCACGACGAGCTGACCGGATACCGCAGGCGGTCGCTGGAACACGTGCTGTGGCAGGTCGCCAACATCGAATCCGGCGCCGTGCTAGCCGCGCCGGAGATCGCGGAAATCGTTGCCGCCCTGCGTGATCGGGTGGTCCGCGACGCGATGTTCGCGCTGGCCGCCGGTGACCACGCGGCCGCCGCCGAACGGCTCTGGCTGACCCTCGCCCGCGGTTGCTCCGGGTCGGATCGCGCGGAGTTCGCGGCCCTGCTCGGCTACAGCGCCTATCTGCGTGGCGATGGACCGTTCGCGGGCATCGCGCTGGAGGCGGCGTTGGACGCCGACCCGTCCAACGCGATGGCGACCCTGTTGGAGACCGCGCTGTGCGCGGGCATGCGCCCCGAACAGCTGCGCAGGCTCGCTCGCAGCGGTTACGCCACCGCCGCGTGGCTCGGCGTCGACCTCGGACCGATGATCCGATGAGGTGGGGCCGGGATGATCCGACGCGGCGGGGCGGACGGTGCGGCGCGCGGCTACGGTGCGCTATGCGCGCGCGAACCCAGCGAGCGCAGGAACTCCCAAGCGTCGGCGACGATCTCGTCGAGATCGTTGTGTTCGGGCCGCCAGCCGAGTTCGGCGATCGCCCGCTCGCTGGAGGCGATCAGCGTGGCCGGGTCGCCGGGGCGGCGCGGCGCGTCCTGGGCGGCGATGGGCAGGCCGGTGACCCGCTCGCATGCCGAGATCACCTCGCGCACCGAGAATCCCGCGCCGCTGCCGAGGTTGTAGACACGATGCACGCCCGCTTCGGCCGAGCGCAGCGCCAGCAGGTGGGCCTCGGCGAGATCACGGATGTGGATGTAGTCGCGTACCGCGGTGCCGTCGGGAGTCGGCCAGTCGGTGCCGAAGACGGAGATGGCCTTGCGATGGCCGAGTGCGACCTGCAGGACGAGCGGGATGAGATGCGTTTCCACCATGCGGTTTTCACCGAGGCCGCCGTAGGCGCCCGCGACGTTGAAGTACCGCAGGCTGGTCGCGGCCAGGCCGTGGGCGATCGCGTAGGAGGTGATCGCGTGGTCGATGGCGAGCTTCGACGCGCCGTAAGGGTTGGTCGGCCGGGTCTGCGCGTCCTCGGTGATCGGCACCTGCTCGGGTTCGCCGTACACCGCGGCGGTCGAGGAGAACACCAGGCGCGGCGTGCCGGTCAGCCGCATGGCCTCCAGCAGCTCCAGCGTCTTGACGACATTGCCGTGCCAGTACTTCTCCGGCTGCTGCACCGACTCGCCGACCAGCGATTGGGCCGCGAAATGCAGGACGCCGTCGAAGGTTTCCCCGCGCAGCAGCGCGGGCGCGAGCTCGGCGACATCGCCCTCGACGAAGCGCGCGCCCACGGGGACGCCGTCGGCGTTACCGGTGGACAGATCGTCGACGACGACCACCTCGTGGCCGTCCTCCAGCAGCACCTGTGCGCAGACGCCCCCGACGTAACCCGCACCACCCGTGACCAGAAGTTTCACGGATCAGACCAGCTTCACCTGGACGGCGTGGGCCATTTCGTCCGACAGCTCGAAGCCGCTGTCGTGGCCGGGCACGCTGATGATCACGGATCCCGGCTTGGTCTCGACCGTCACGCGCGCGTCGGGCACCACACCGGCCTCGCGCAGCTGGCCGATCACCTCCGGGTCGGTCTGGATGTGCTCGGCGAGGCGGCGCACGACGACCGCGTGCAGCTGGCCGTGCGGCAGGTCCGAGAGCCGCACCAGGGTCTCGTCGACCGCGGTGGGCGCGGTGATGCCCAGCTCGTCCAAACCGGGGATGGGGTTGCCGTACGGCGAGGTGGTGGGGTGGTTGAGCACCTCGACCAGACGCCGCTCGACGTCCTCGCTCATGACATGTTCCCAGCGGCACGCCTCGGCGTGCACGTTCTGCCAGTCCAGGCCGATGATATCGACCAGGAGCCGCTCGGCGAGCCGGTGCTTGCGCATCACCGCGACGGCCATGCTGCGGCCCTTCTCGGTGAGCTCCAGATGGCGATCGCCCGCGACGAGCAGCAGTCCGTCGCGCTCCATACGCGCGACCGTCTGGCTCACGGTCGGGCCGCTCTGCTCGAGGCGCTCGGCGATCCGGGCGCGCAGGGGCACCACGCCCTCCTCCTCGAGGTCGTAGATGGTACGGAGGTACATCTCCGTGGTGTCGACCAGATCCTTCACCTGTTACCCCTTCGTCGGCACGAATTCTACCCACGCACGGCGATAGCACCGTGCGCCGTGTCGGTTCGCGTCCCACCATCGGAACCGTGTCGGCGCACGGCCTGTCGCCGTGTTCGTACTTGCTCTATTTCTACTGCATACAAACGTCCGACGGGGCGCGTAGCTTCCCGCGTACCGTTGCGAGCATGGCCACTGCACCCTCGGCGTCGCCCCACGAGCCAGGGGCGCACCGGAGTTCGGGCACCGTCGTGTGGAGCGATCGCTTCCTCGACTACACCTGGACGCCGGAGCACCCCATGAAACCGGCGCGACTGAAGTTCACCATGGCGCTGGCCCAAAGCCTGGGATTGCTCGACGGTGTCGAGCGGCTCGAGCCCGCGCCCGCCGACCGCGCCGATCTGCTGCGCGTCCACACGGCCGACTACATCGAGGCGGTCGAGCACGCGGTCGCGCCCGCCGACGAGCCCCTCGCCCCGCCTTACGGTCTCGGTTCACCCGACAACCCGGTGTTCCCGCGCATGCACCAGGCGGCCTCGATCATTGTCGGCGGCACGCTCGCCGCGGCGCGCGAGATCGCCGAGGGCCGCACCCGGCGTGCGGTCAGCATCGGCGGCGGCATGCACCACGCGATGGCCTCGACCGCCTCGGGCTTCTGCATCTACAACGATGCGGCCGTGGCGATCTCCTGGCTGCTCGAGCACGGTTTCGACCGGATCGCCTACCTCGACGTCGACGTGCACCATGCCGACGGGGTGCAGCGTGTCTTCTACGCGGACCCCCGGGTGCTGACCGTCTCGATCCATCAGCACCCGGCGACCCTGTGGCCCAATACCGGCTGGCCCGAGGAGACCGGCGTGGGCGCGGCAGACGGCACCGCGATCAACCTCGCGCTGCTACCCGGCACCCGAGACGCCCAGTGGCTGCGAGGTTTCCACGCGGTGGTGCCCGGCGCGGTGGAGGCGTTTCGCCCGCAGATCGTGGTGAGCCAGTGCGGTGTGGACACCCACCGTGAGGACCCCCTCGCCGATATGGAGCTCACCGTGGACGGGCAGCGCGCGGCGTTCCGTGCCATGCGCGATCTCGCCGACCGATACGCGGAGGGACGCTGGCTCGCGGTAGGCGGCGGCGGTTACGGCCTGGTCCGGGTGGTGCCGCGCGCCTGGAGTCACCTGCTGGCGACCGCGCTGGACCGCGACATCGCACCGGAAACCCCGGTGCCGCAGGACTGGATCGATATGGTGCGCGCCGTGGCGCCGAACACGGAGCCGCCGCGCACCATGGGCGACGGGGGCGACATCACATACCGTCCGTGGGACGGGCCCGGCGGGACCGTGGAGACTGGAGACGCGCGCGCCGACCGGGCGCAGCGGGCCGTCGACACGGCCGTATTGGCAACGCGCCGAGCCAGCTTCGGATTGCTCGGCTTGGATCCGGAGGACCCCCGTGACTGAGCAGAACCCCGTCCCGGACTCTCCGTCCACCCCGGCGACGCCGCCCCCGCCGCCGCAGCACTGGTTCGCCGACGTGCTCGCCTCCGACGGCGGGGTGGTGCGGCTGCGGCCGGTGACCTCCGAGGACGGCGACCGGATCCAGGAATTCCACGCCGCGCTCTCCGACCGCACCAGGTACCTGCGGTATTTCGGCCCCTACCCGCGTATCTCGCCCAAGGACCTGTACCGGACCACCCATCTCGACTATCACAACCGGGTCGGGCTGGTCGTGGAACTCGCCGAGCAGATCATCGCGGTGGGCCGCTACGAACTGCTCGACCGCACCGGCCCCCGCTCGGCGGAAGTCGCCTTCGTGGTGGCCGACGAGCACCAGGGCCGCGGACTCGGCTCCATCCTGCTCGAGCACTTGGCGGGCGCCGCGGCGGAGAGCAAGATCGAGACCTTCGTCGCCGAGGTGCTCGCCGAGAACACCGTGATGGTCACCGTGTTCCGGGAGGCGGGCTATCAGGTCGAGCGCAGCAGGGACGGCTCGGTGCTGCACCTGGAGTTCGCCATCGACCCGACCGAAGCCCTGGTGTCCGTGCGGGATTCGCGCGAACGGGCCTCCGAGGCGCGCAGCGTGGGGAACCTGCTCGCGCCCGGTTCGGTCGCGGTGATCGGCGCCACGCCCGCCGCGGGCCGGGTCGGCGGGGTCGTGCTGGCGAACCTGCTGTCGGGCGTGTTCCAGGGGCCGGTGTATCCGGTCAATCCCACCCGCAAATCGGTGCGCGGGGTGCGCGCCTACGCCACCGTGCGCGAGATTCCCGACGAGGTGGACCTGGCGGTGGTCGCGGTGCCCGCCGCGGCGATCGATTCGGTCCTCGACGACTGCATGGCCAAGGGCGTCAAGGGCCTGGTCGTGCTCACCGCCGGGTTCGGCGAGACCGGTCCGGAGGGGCTCGCCGCCGAACGCGACCTGGTGGCGGCCGCCAGGGTGCACGGCATGCGGGTGGTCGGGCCCAGCGCGCTCGGCATCGCGAATACCGATCCGGCGGTCTCACTGAACGCGACACTGGCGTCGGTGCTGCCCGCGCGCGGGCGGATCGGGTTCTTCTGTCAGTCCGGCCCGCTGGGCGCCGCGATTCTCGGCGAGGCCGCCGCGCGAAACCTGGGACTCTCCACCTTCGTCTCGGCGGGTAACCGCGCCGACGTGTCCGGCAACGACCTGCTCCAGTACTGGGACACCGCGCCCGACACCGACGTGATCCTGTTGTACCTGGAGAGTTTCGGTAACCCGCGCAAGTTCTCGCGGATCGCGCGCCGGGTCGCGCGCACCAAACCGATCGTCGCGGTGAGCAGCGGGCGGCAGGCGGGGCGCAGCCAGCCGGCCCGCGACATGGATCGCTCGATCGTGCGGGATCTGTTCGCGCAGGCGGGCATCGTGCAGGTGGACTCGATCTCGGAGTTGTTCGACTGCGCGGCGCTGCTCGGTTATCAGCCGCTGCCCGGTGGGTCGCGGCTGGCGGTGATCAGCAACAGCACCGCGCTGAGCTGGCTGGCCGTCGACGCGGCGCGCGGCGAGGGCCTGGATGTGGCCGAACCGGTGAATCTGGGTCCGCAGGCGACGCCGGGCGCCTACCTGGACGCCGTGGTCGAGGCCCTGCGCGCCACCGAGATCGATTCCGTCATCGTGGTTTTCGCGCCGCCGGTGCCGCTGCCGATGGCCGGGTTCGCCGACGCCATCCGGTCCGCCGCGGCGGCGGTGCCCGAGGCGGACAAGCCGATCGTCACCACCTTCATCGCTGAGCAGGGCATTCCGCACCTGCTCGCGGTGCGTGGCCAGGGCGGGATGGCGCTGCGCGGATCGATTCCGTCGTACCCGGATCCCGAACGGGCGGCGCGGGCGCTGGCCCGGGTCCGCCGCTACGCGGAGTGGCGGGACAAACCCGTGTCGGCGGTGGTGCGACCGGACGGCATCGACACCGAGCGGGCCAGGGGCCTGGTGGCGCGGTGGATGGGTGATTCCGGCGGTCGCTGGCTGACCGATCTGGAGGCCGTCGAGCTGCTGACCTGTTACGGCATCCAGGTGGTCGAGTTCCGTGAGGTGCGCGACGCCGAGCAGGCGGTGGCCGCGGCCGAGGAATTGGGATATCCGGTGGCGGCGAAGGCCACCGGAGAGATGTGGCGGCGCCGGCCGGATCTGTCCGGCGTGCGCCTGGACCTGTGGCGACCGGAGGCGGTGCGCCAGGCTTACACCGACCTGGTGCAGGTCTGCGGCGATCCGGTGCTGCACATCCAGAAGATGGCGACCAAAGGCGTCGGCTGCATCCTGCGCGTCCAGGACGACCCGTCGTTCGGGTCGGTGATCGAGTTCGGCTTGTCCGGCATGATCATCGAAATGCTCGGCGACCGTGCCTACCGCGCGCTCCCGCTGACCAGAGACGAGGCGGCGGCCCTGATAGACGCGCCGCGCGCGGCCCCGTTGCTGTCCGGCACACCGGCCAGCCCGCGGGTCGACAAGGCCGCGCTCGCCGAACTGGCCCAACGTATTTCGGCGCTGTTCGACGACATCCCGGAAATGCGCGAGCTGTCCTTCGATCCGGTGCTGGCCTCGCCGACCTCGGCGGAGATCATCTACGCGCGTGGGCGCATCGGTCCCGAGCCGAGCCGGTTCGACGTAGGCCCGCGGCGGTTGGCGTGAGCGCCGCGCCGCGGCGACCGGCTGCTGCCGGTCGGCGTTAACGGCGCTTGTGCGACACCCGATCTGGTGAAGATCCGAAGGATTCGACCAGAGAGGTTCGTGTCGACATGAAAGCCTTTGCCCTTGCCGGGTTGTTCGTCGCGTTCGTGGCCGCGGGGTGTTCGGTGGAG
Source organism: Nocardia sp. bgisy118 (assembly GCF_057708605.1). Classification (NCBI taxonomy): domain Bacteria; kingdom Bacillati; phylum Actinomycetota; class Actinomycetes; order Mycobacteriales; family Nocardiaceae; genus Nocardia; species Nocardia sp. bgisy118. The sequence continues at coordinate 43,293 of NZ_JBYISM010000025.1, forward strand.
ATCGGTTCGACCACGCCCGAGGTGAAGGAGAGCGAGCTGGAGAAGTCGGTGAAGCAGACGTTGACGGAGGAGGTCGGACAGGCGCCCGACGCGATCGATTGCCCGGGCGATCTGGAGGGCAAGGTCGGCACGACCATGCGCTGCACCTTGACGGCGGGCGGCGACACGCTCGCTCTCACCGTCACGGTGACCTCGGTGGAAGGCGACACGGTCAACTACGACGTCGCCGTCGACCCGGCCTGACCAAGAGTTCGCCGACCGGTTCGCGCGGAACCCGGAGGGGGCGGGTCGCGCGGACACCGGCCGGCGTCTGTGCGGTGACGCGTCGGCCACCAAGTCGGACGCCGGGGCGCCTCGGAAGCACCCGGCGTCGACGGGTCAGCTGGCGTAAGCCCGCAGGCGGTCGGCCCGCTCGCCCTTGCGCAGCTTCGCCATGACCTCACGCTCGATCTGACGCACCCGCTCGCGGGACAGACCGAAGAGCTTGCCGATCTGATCCAGGGTGCGCGGCTGACCGTCGTCGAGGCCGAAGCGCAGGCGGATGACCTGCTGTTCGCGCTCGTCCAGGGTGGCGAGCACGCTACGCACGTCGTGGTGCAGCAGTCCGGCGATCACCGCGGACTCGGCCGAGGTGGCCTCGGAGTCCTCGATGAAATCGCCCAGCGGCGCCTCTTCGTCGTTGCCGACCGGCATGTCCAGGCTCACCGGGTCGCGGCTGTGGTCGAGCAGATCGGAGATCTTGTCGACCGGGATGCCCGACTCGTTGGCCAGCTCTTCGTCGGTGGCTTCGCGGCCCAGCTGCTGGTGCAGCTCACGCTTGATCCTGGCCAGCTTGTTCACCTGCTCGACGAGGTGGACGGGCAGCCGGATGGTGCGGCTCTGATCGGCCATGCCGCGGGTGATCGCCTGACGGATCCACCAGGTGGCGTAGGTGGAGAACTTGAAGCCCTTGGCGTAGTCGAACTTCTCCATGGCCCGGATCAGGCCCAGATTGCCCTCTTGGATGAGGTCGAGCAGCGGCATGCCGCGGCCGGTGTAGCGCTTGGCGAGCGAGACCACGAGGCGAAGGTTGGCTTCGAGCAGGTGCGCCCGTGCGGACTGGCCGTCGCGCACGATGATGGCGAGATCCTTCTTCCGGCCGGCGGAAAGCCGCTTGCCCGTTTCCAGCAGGTGCTGGGCGTAGAGGCCCGCCTCGATGCGCTTGGCCAGCTCGACCTCGTCGGCAGCCGTGAGCAGCGCGGTGCGGCCGATTCCGTTCAGGTACACGCGTACCAAGTCGGCGGCAGGGCTCTGGGCGTCGAGGTCCGATTCGCTGGTGCGCACTCGAGTGGTGGCGGGGCTGGTCATGACTTGCCTCCTGTCGGTGGTGTCTCACTCCGATCAACGGACCCGACAGAGAGAAAGTTCCCCGCTCGTGCCCCGATAAACCGCTTCTGAACTGCGGTTTCGGTCACCTACGTCTGAGAAGTTCCTGAGAACCCCCGCGGGTGGGAACGGCTCCCTGTCCGATGCCTCCGCCGACGCATACCCGGTTGCCCTTTGCTTACACGGGCTCGATCAACCCGTGCCGGACCAGTCCGGCGACGACGGTCAGCGCGTCGGCCGCGAACTCCGGCGTCACCTCCTCGAATCCGTGGGCGAGCGCCAGCAGTTCGATCAGCTCGTACAACGGCAGCCCGTCCGGCCGCATTCCCGCGACCAGCGCGATCGTCGTCTCATCCACCTCGTGCTGCCAGCGCGGACCGTCGCCGCGGTGCAGCCGCGCGACGCGCTCCTGCCAGCCCTCGGGGCCCGCGAGGAATACCCGCTCCAGCGCGGTCGCCTCGCCGACCGCGAAACGTGCGGACCAGGCGAGGTTTTCGTTCCCGGCCACCGTCCGCAGCCAGGCCGAGCGCTCGAAATAGGCGCTCGCCTCGGCGCCGAGCGGGTCGTCGAAGCCGTGCGTCAGGTCCTCGGCGAGCAGTTCGGTGGGGCCGTCGACGGCGCGCAGATAGACGAAGCCGAAGCCGATGCCCGCCACGTCGGCGGCCGCGAACGCGTCCAGCCACTGCTCGGCGCGGGCCTGCGCCGCCGGATCGCGCGGGTCGAGGCCCGCGTCGCGCAGCCAGGTGCCGACGTAGAGCGCGGGGTCGGCGACGTCGCGCTGCACCACCCAGGCGTCGACGCCCTCGGCGGGCAGCCAGGAGGACACGCGCTGGCGCCAGTCCTCGCCGTCGACGTGCACCCAGGCCGCCAGCATGGCCGCGGTGCCGCCCGGCGCGAGCAGCTCCGGCGCACGCGAGACGACCAGTTCGCTGGCCCCGTCCAGCGCGAGACCGGAATCACGGTAGGAGTGCTCGATGCGCGCGGGCCCGACGACGAAGGGCGGATTGGCGACCACTTGGTCGAAGCGCCGCCCGGCGACCGGTTCGAACCAGGAACCCTCCAGCAGTTCGATGTCGATGCCGTTGAGCGCGGTGGTCGCCTCGGCGAGCCACAGCGCGCGCGGGTTCACGTCGGTCGCGGTGACGGTGCGCCCGTAGGACGCGGCGTGCACCGCCTGCACGCCGCAGCCGGTGCCGAGGTCGAGGACCGAGCCGACGGGCCGGGTGGGTGTGGCGCGCAACAGCGACAGCGACGCGTGGCCGACGCCGAGCACGTGATCCTCGGTGAGGGTGCGCCTGCGCATCGAGTCGTCCAGATCCGACAGGATCCAGCGGTTGCCCTCGCCCGCGTCCAGCGGACGCAGGTCCAGCGCCGCGCGGACCTCGTCGCCGTCACGCGCCAGCAGGCCCGCCGCGACGGCCCGCTCGACATCCACCGGTGCGAGGGCGGCCGCCACCTCCCGCTCGGGCAGGGCGTCGCCCAGCAACAGCAGCCGGATCAGCGTGCCGAGTTCCCCGGCCGCACGCGCGGCCCGCCGCACCGGCACGGGCTCGGAACGGCCCAGCGCGGCGTGCACGTCCGGACCCAGCGCCGACAGCAGGGTGTCGGCGTCGTAGCCGACGCGGGTCAGCGCCGTCCGCAGCTCCGGGCACAGGGCGGTGAGCAGGGATCCGGTCGTCGTCTGGTTCGTAGGCACATCGGTACTCTGCCACCGCTACCGGCGGGCATCCGCACCCTGTCGCCCGTGTCACCGGGAGACGGAGCGCGGTGTGGGTCGAACTCGGCTGCGGATCACACGCCGTTCGGGTCGCGGGCGGTGATGCAGTACACCGCGTCGGCCGGATCGGTCATCACGATCCAGTGCTCGTGGCGCTGCACCAGACCGGCGCCGAGCGACTGGTGCCAGGCGGCGGTGGCCTCGATGTCGGAGGAGGCCAGATCGATGTGGGCGCTCGCGGGGCGGTCCTCGCCGAGGCGTTGCAGCAGCAGCTGGACCGGCAGCGTCTCCTCGGCGCGCAGGCGGGAGAATTCGGCGAGGCGGCCCGGGGTGTGCCGCCAGCCGGTGAGATCGGCCCAAAAACGCGTCTCCGCTTCGTGATCGGCGGCGCCGATGTCCAGGCAGACCTGGTCGAGGCGGGTCAGCGTGCCATCGGGGGCGCGGAATGCGGGGGCGGGGCGGCCCTTGGCCCGCCCGCTCGGGGTGAAGCAGAAGATCTGGCCGGACGGCGAGCGGAGTACCGCGTAGTCCGGGTGGTTGGCGACCAGTTCGGCGTTCAGGTCCAGCGCGGTGCGCACGGCGGAGGCGATGTCGTCGACGTCGAAGTCCAGGTGCACGCCGCCCAGGCCCTGCACCGACTGCATCTTGACCCCGGCCGCGGCGAAGAGCGCCGGATCGGGCAGCAGCGTGAGGAATTGGTCGTCGCCGCCGCGGCGTGGTGAGAGCTGGGTGCCGGTGATGGTCGACCAGAAGGCCGCGCAGTCGTCGAAACGTTGTGCGGGACGGTCGAGGAACGCCCAGACCCAGCGAATCATCTTGTCTCCTGTGCCGCGCGGGACGCGCCCGCGACCGCCGACGTGGTCACCGAGCGACGGCGCACGCGATCGCGCTGCCGTGCCCCCGGACACAGTAGGGCGCGGCCAGAGGGCTGTCGAACCGATTTGGCGGAATCTCGACGTTCTGTGGCATTCGTGCCACTCGTTCGGTGCGCGGTTTTCCGGCAGTCTCAGCGGGTGACCGAACTGCGCACCGCCCCCACCGAGCCCATCGATCCGGTGCCGCCACGATGGCATCCCGCCTGGGGCGTCGCGGGGGTCGGCTTCGTCGCGCTGCTCGGCGCGGCCGCGTTCCGCTCGGTGCCGAGCGTGCTGATGGATCCGCTGCACGCGGAGTTCGGCTGGTCGCACGGCACCATCGGACTGGCGGTCTCGCTGAATCTGCTGCTCTACGGACTCATTTCGCCGTTCGCGGCGGCGCTGATGGACAAGTTCGGCATCCGCAGGGTGGTGGCCTGCGCGCTGGTCCTCGTCGCGGCGGGCAGCGGGCTGACCGTCTTCATGACGCAGGCCTGGCAACTGGTCGCCACGTGGGGGTTGCTGGTCGGCGTCGGTGTCGGCTCGATGTCGATGCCGTTCGTGGCGACCATCACCGGGCGCTGGTTCGTGCGGCATCGAGGGCTGGTCACCGGCGTGCTGACGGCCGCGGGCGCGACCGGGCAGCTGATCTTCCTTCCGCTGGTCTCGGCGCTGGCGCACGAGCACGGATGGCGGCTGCCCGCGCTGGTGGTGGCCGGCGCCGCGCTGGCGGTGGCGCCGCTGGTGCTGTTGTTCATCCGCGATTTCCCCAGCGACATGGGCGTTTCGGCGTACGGCGCGGAACCGGGCTCGGCGGTGGGCGTGCGTACGACGGTGAGCGGCGGCGCGACGCGGGCGCTGACCGTGCTCGCGCGGATCGCGCGGACGCGCGGATTCTGGCTGCTCGCGGGCGGTTTCGCGGTGTGCGGCGCGTCGACCAATGGCCTGGTCGGCACCCATTTCGTCAGCGCGGCCCACGATCACGGAATGCCGCCGAACACGGCGGCTGGCCTGCTCGCGCTGGTCGGGGTGTTCGACGTGGCGGGCACCATCGCCTCGGGGTGGCTGACCGACCGGGTCGACCCGCGCTATCTGCTGCTGGCGTACTACACCCTGCGCGGCGCGTCGCTGCTGATCCTGCCCTCGCTGTTCGCGCCGCACACCGAGCCGAGCATGTGGGTCTTCGTGATCTTCTATGGCCTGGACTGGATCGCGACAGTGCCGCCGACCGTCGCGCTGTGCCGTGAGCTGTTCGGCGAGGACGGGCCCGTGGCCTTCGGCTGGGTCTTCGCCTCACACCAGATCGGTTCGGCGATCGCCGCGACCGGCGCGGGCGTGCTTCGCGACCTCCAGGGCAGCTACGACACGGCTTGGTATGTGGCGGGCGCGCTGTGCGGGCTGGCGGCGCTGATGTCGATCGTCATCCGCAGGACGGTCGCCGCGTGAGGGCTCAGCCGTCGATGGCGTTGTGCGGCCGGGACTCGATGGCCCGGTGCGGGCGGTCCCAGCGGCTCGGCTCGTCCTTGCGCCGCGGCGGGCGGTCGTTGGCGATGAGCACCGCGATCCACGGCAGCGGGATGGACGCGCCGATGATGAGCAGCGAGATCAGGGCGTTGCCCCACGCGCTGTAGGCGACCGCGGCCAGCACCAGCGCGGGAATGCGGAACGCCATGAGGATCGTGTACCTGCGCACCCGCGCGCGATGCTGATCCTCCAGCGAGGGCGCGGCTTCGGTGATGAGCACCGGGTGCTTCTCGTCGTTGCCGGGGAAATAGCCCCGCGAGCGTGGAGGGCTGGGAGGTGTGACGTCCGGGCGAACACCGCGGCCGATGTCGTCGGCGTCGGGGGAGTCGCCGTGCTGCTGCATACCTCGAGTCTTCCACTCCGGTGTTCCCGGCGCACACACCGAGGTCGATTCGTCACCGGCGCCGGGCGCGGGCGCGCCACGAGGCCGTCATACGGCATCATGGAATCCGTGAGTACCGACACCCTGGTTCGCCCGGACACGACCACCGACGAGACGACGGGCGACGACACCCCGAAGTTCTTCCACTACGTGAAGAAGGAAAAGATCGCCGAGAGCGCCGTCATGGGCACCGTGGTCGTGGCCCTGTGCGGCGAGGTGTTCCCGGTGACCCGGTCGCCCAAGCCCGGTTCGCCGGTCTGCCCGGAGTGCAAGAAGGTCTACGAGAGCCTGCGCAAGGGCGACTGAGTCCTCGAACCGCGTGACTACCCCGAGCTGCGCACCGCGTCCCGCGTGGCCGGGGTGATCCCGCACGCCGATTCCGGGTGGCTCGCCGCGTCGGCTTCGGCCTCCTCCTCCGGCGTCTCGCCGCGCACCTGGTTGGAGATCCACTCCTTCATCTGCTCGATGCGCGTCGCGCGGGCGGGCCAGAATTCCTGCACGGCGGCATTGAATTCGGCGCCGAGGATCACCGCGAAGCCGAGGAAGAACGTGAACAGCAGGAAGGCGATCGGGGTCGCCAGCGCGCCGTAGCTCACGCCGGTCGCGGTGATCCAAGACAGATACCGGCGCAGTCCCTCGCTGGCCGCCATGAAGAACACGCCCGCCACCAGCGCCCCGCCGAACAGCCGGTGCCAGGGCAGCGTGCGGTGCAGCGCCAGTTTGTACAGGGTGGTCAGGCCGACGATGAGCAGCAGGCCGACGCCGGGATAGTAGAAGGCGTCCAGCAGCCGCAGTCCCGGCTCCCGCCACGCGTCCGGCAGGACCCGGCCGATCATGGACGGCCCGAGCGCGACGAGCGGCAGGATGAACACGGCCGCCACCAGGAACAGCACGTACAGCAGCAGCGCGAAGATGCGCTGCCACACCGGGTGTCTGGCGTCCTGCTGGTCGTGCGCCTCCACGATCGCGTCCACGAACGTCGCCATGGCCGAGGACCCGGCCCACAGCGAGAGCACGAAGCCGACCGACACCACCGCGCCGCGCCCACGGCCGAGCACGTCGCCGACGGTCGGTTCGATCAGATCGGTCACCACGGCCTCGCTGAACAGCTCGCGGCTGAACGTCATGATCTTGGATTCCACGATCTCGACGGTGTCGGGCCCGAACCAGCCGCCGACATAACCGAGACTGCCGAGCACCCCGAGCAGCAGCGGGGCCAGCGACAGGGTCTGCCAGAACGCGGCCGCCGCCGACTTGGCGAAGATCGAATCGTCCCAGGCCTTCTTGGCGACCCGGACGACGAGCCTGCGACTCTGCCGTCCGGCGTGCCGGACCCACCGGACGGCGACGTCCGAGCCGCGCGAGGGCGCGCCCGCGCCACCGCTGTGGATCGGCTCGGGCCCGCTCGCGGGTAGGGGTCTGTGGTCGGTCATCGTGTACAGCATCGCGCACTCGGCGCTCGCGCACCGGTCCGTCTCCGTATCGTGTCGGCGGGCAGCAGGTGAACACGGGGCACTGCGCGCCGAATTGTGTGATGCCGATCGCGCCCACCGCGTCGGTTTGGCGACACGCCGTCCCCGGCCGCTACTGTCTTCTGCGTGACTGGGTCGGATGGCGCTGCGGCGGGAGATGGAGCAACGCCGGGCGATTCGGGAAAGTCGCCAGCAGGGGGCGGTTCACTACGCGCGTGGCAGCGGCGCGCACTCACGAAGTACCTGGCCACGAAGCCGCGCGACTTTCTCGCCGTGGCCACGCCCGGCGCGGGCAAGACCACCTTCGCGCTGCGGGTGGCGGCCGAGCTGCTCGCCGATCGCACCGTGGACCAGATCACCGTGGTCGCGCCGACCGAACACCTCAAGCACCAGTGGGCGGCCTCGGCGGCCCGCAACGGCATCCAGCTGGACTCGCGTTTCTCCAACGCCACCGGCGGCACCTCCGGCGACTACCACGGCGTGGTCGTCACCTACGCACAGGTCGCCTCGCATCCCTCCCGGCACCGGGTGCGCACCGAAAACCGCAGGACCCTGGTCGTTCTCGACGAGATCCACCACGCGGGCGACGCCAAGAGCTGGGGCGACGCGACGGCCGAGGCGTTCGGCGACGCGACCCGCAGGCTGGCGCTGACCGGTACGCCGTTCCGCTCCGACGACAGCCAGATCCCGTTCGTCATCTACGAGCCCGACGAATCCGGCTTCCCGAAGTCGCGCGCCGACCACACCTACGGTTACGCCGAGGCGCTGGCCGACGGCGTCGTGCGTCCCGTGGTCTTCCTGGCCTACTCCGGTGACGCGCACTGGCGCGACAGCGCGGGCGAGGAACACTCGGCCCGCCTCGGCGAGCCGCTCGACGCCGAACAGACCGCGCGCGCTTGGCGCACCGCGCTGGACCCGGCGGGCGACTGGATCTCCGCGGTGCTGCGCGCCGCCGACATTCGGCTGCGCCAGAAGCGCGCCTCCGGTATGCCCGACGCGGGCGGCCTGGTGATCGCCACCGATCAGGAGCGTGCCCGCGACTACGCCGAGCTGCTGGAACACATCTCGGGCGAGCGGCCCGCGCTGGTGCTCTCCGACGATCCCGCGTCCTCGAACCGGATCGCCGAGTTCAGCAACAACACCCAGCCATGGATGGTCGCGGTCCGCATGGTGTCCGAGGGCGTCGACGTGCCGCGCCTGGCCGTCGGCGTCTACGCGACCAGCGCCTCGACGCCGCTCTACTTCGCCCAGGCCATCGGCCGTTTCGTGCGTGCGCGTCGCGCGGGCGAGACGGCCAGCGTGTTCCTGCCCTCGGTGCCGGTGCTGCTCGATCTGGCCGCGCAGCTGGAGGTGCAGCGCGATCACGTCATCGGCAAGCCGCACCGGGAGAAGAACGGCCTGGACGACGAGCTGCTCGTCGACGCGGCCAAGCAGAAGGACGAGCCCGGCGAGGACGAGAAGAAGTTCATCGCGCTGGCCGCGGACGCCGAACTCGACCAGGTGATCTACGACGGCTCCTCGTTCGGCACCGCGACGTTCGCCGGCAGCGACGAGGAGGCCGACTACCTCGGCATCCCCGGCCTGCTGGACGCCGATCAGATGCGGGCGCTGCTGCGCGATCGTCAAGCTCGTCAGCTGGCCGACCGCGGCGAGGCGAAGCCCACGGCGCCCGCGCCGCAGGTCGCCGCGGCCGCGGAGCGGGTGGCCACCTCGGACCGGCTCGGCGAGCTGCGCAAAGAACTCAACAGCCTGGTGGCGATGCATCACCACCGCACCGGCAAACCCCACGGGGTGATCCACGGCGAGCTGCGTCGCGAGTGTGGCGGGCCGCCGACCGCGCTGGCCACCGCCGAACAGCTCGGCGATCGCATCGCGGCACTGCGTCGTCGATGAGGCTGCGTCGTCGGTGAAGCGCTGTCGTCGGTGAAGCGCCATCGTCGGCAAAGTGCCACGTACGGCGCGTCGGCGAGGAATCCGCGCATCGGTAGCGCTCAACCCGCGGGCCAGGCCGCCATCGCGCAGTCGATGGATCGGGTGAGCTCGTCCAGCGCCGCGCCGTCCCTGGCTTGGATGGACAGCCCGTAGAGCATCGTCGTGTAGAACGCGGCCAGCGACGCGGTGTCGGTCTGCGCGGGCAGATCGCCCTCGTCGACCCCGCGGCGCAGGCGCGCCTGGATGTGGTCGGTGGTCTCCTTGCGCTTGTCGACGAGGAAGTCGCGCACGCCGGTATTGCGGGTCGTGTAGGTCGCACCTGCCAGCACGACCATGCAGCCGTGTGGTTTGTCCCCGACCGTGTAGGCCGCGGCGTTGTCGCGCAGCATCGCCTCGATGGCGGCGCGGGCGGTGGGCTCCTCGCGCAGGGCGCGGTCGGTGTAGCCGCCGTCCGTGCGGCCGTACAGCTCGATGGCCTCCCGGAACAACGCTTCCTTGCCACCGAACGCGGCGTACAGGCTGGGCGAGTTGATGCCCATCGCGGCGGTGAGATCGCTCATCGATGCGCCCTCGTAGCCGTGCTCCCAGAACACCTCCATGGCCCGGCGCAGCGCGATCGAGCGGTCGAAGGCCCGGGGACGACCCCGTTCTGCCACGGCGGACTCCTTTCTGTGTCGATCGTTAAATATACCTCTTGACGCCGCAGCGGCCGTGGGCTTAGCTATTTATGTACTGATCGACACAAAAAGGAGGAGTACCGATGTCCGACCTGACCGGCAAGGTGGCACTGGTGACCGGCGGCAGCAGGGGGATCGGAGCGGCCATCGCCCGGCGACTGGCCGCCGCGGGCGCGGACGTCGCGCTGACCTACCAGAGCGCGGAAACCGCCGCGAAATCCGTGGTCGCCGAGGTCGAGGCGCTGGGCAGGCGCGCGATCGCCGTGCGCGCCGACAGCGCGGACGCGGGCGAGGTGGCGGACTCGGTGCACCGCGCCGCCGCGGAACTGGGCAGGCTCGACGTGCTGGTGAACAACGCCGGGATCTTCCCGAGCAAGCCCTTCGAGGAGTTCACCGTCGAGGAGATCGACCGGGCGCTGCACGTGCACGCCCGCGCGGCGTTCGTCGGCGCCCAAGCCGCCGTCGGACACATGACCGAGGGCGGCCGGATCATCAGCATCGGCACCAATCTCACCGATCACGCCCCGTTCGGCGGCCTCGCGCTCTACAACCTGAGCAAGTCGGCGCTCAACGGATTCACGAAGGCGCTGGCGCGCGAGCTCGGCCCGCGCTCGATCACGGTGAACCTGGTGCAGCCGGGTTCGACCGACACCGACATGAATCCGGCCGACGGCGAACACGCCCCGACCCAGGTCGGTCTCTCCGCACTCGGCCGCTTCGGGACCGCCGACGACGTCGCGTCCACCGTGGCGTTCCTTGCGGGACCCGCGGGCCGCAGCATCACCGGCGCGATGCTCACCGTGGACAGCGGCGCCAATGCCTGACGCTCAGCCGGTGAAGTAGCTGCCCGGCGAGACGCCGACGGTCCGCCGGAAGGCCGCGACATAGGCGCTCGGCGTGGCGTACCCGACCCGCCCCGCGATCCTGGCGATCGGCAGGCCCGCCGCGAGCAGCGGCAGCGAGGCGGCCAGGCGGACCTGGGTGCGCCACTGCCCGAAGCCGACGCCGGTCTCGGCGAGGAACAGCCGGGCCAAGGTGCGCGTACTGGTCGCCACGTCGGCGGCGAACTCCGCCAGCGTGCGCTGGTCGGCGGGGTCGCGGGTCAGCGCGTCGGCGACGGCTCTGGCGCGAAGATCCTCGGGTTGTCGCGCTCCGATCGGGATGACGTCCACCGGCTCGAGCAGATCGAAGATCACCGCCTCCGCGCGTTCCCGGCGCGCGGCGGTGCGGGCCGCGGCAGGCGTGGGCGCGGTGAGGTGATCGAACAGTTCGTGCAGCAGCCGGGTCACCCGCACCATCGTCGGCACGGTGTAGGTGACCGGGCAGCGATCGGGTTCGAGGAAGATGCCGCGCATCGCGGCGCCGTCGGCGGTGCCGGTGCGATGCGGGTGGCCGCCGGGAATCCACAGCGCTCGCGTCGGCGGAAGCACCCAGTGCCCGTGGTCGGTCTCGACGACCAGGACTCCCCGTGCGGCCCAGGCGATCTGGTGCTGCGGGTGGGCGTGCGTGTCGAACCAGTGTCCGGCGGGCAGCGCGCCGACGCCGAACACCATGGCGGTCGGGCCCGACGGGGCCGGATACAGCGCGGGTTGGCCGTTGCGCGACACAGTGTGTCACCGTAGCCTCTCGCCAACGCTGCCGGGGATTCCTAGCGTCGAGTGCATGCCGATGAACCTCTTGCACCGCATGCTCTGCCGATCCGCGCTCTGGGAGCGCACCAGCGCGACGCGCATCGTGCCGTGGGCGCTGACCGGGCTCGATCTCGGCGCCGCCGCGCTGGAGATCGGTCCGGGCTACGGCGCGAACGTGCGCACCCTCGCGTCGCGCACCGGCGCTCTCACCGGACTCGAGATCGACCCCGGCCTCGCCGCGCGGCTGCGCGACAGGCACGGCGCGGACATGACCGTCGTCGGGGGCGACGGCGCCGCTATGCCCTTGCCGGACAGCGCATTCGACGCCGTCGTCTGTTTCACGATGCTGCACCACGTGCCTTCGGCCGCTGTGCAGGACGCGGTGTTCGCCGAGGCGCTGCGCGTGCTGCGCCCCGGCGGGGTGTTCGCGGGCAGCGACGGCCTCGACAGCCGCGGTTTCCGGCTGCTGCACGTGGGCGACACCTGCGTGCCGGTGCCCCCGGACACCGCGGCCGAGCGACTGACCCGCGCCGGCTTCACCGACGTCGATATCGAGACGGGGACGACGAGTTTCCGCTTCCGCGCGCGCCGTCCCGCGGCCTGAGCCGTTCTCAGGCCGGTTCGAAGTAGCGGCCGGGGTCGAGGGTGTTGATCGGCGTCCAGCGCGGCTGTTCGGTGCGGACGTCCGAATCGTTGTGCGCCGCTTCGAAATATCCCCGGATTTCCAGCGCCAGCCGCGGGTTCTCGTCGACCCGGCGCGCCATGTCGTAGAGCGTCGCCAGCACGTGGACGCAGCGATCGGTGCGCGCCGAGCACGAGCAGTCGACGGCCGCGAGCTCCGGTGCCGGAGCCACACCGGCGGTGACGAGCGCGCGATGCATCTCGTCGGTCAGCAGAGTGGGATCCGGGATCACTTCGGCGATCGCGGCGACCGACTGACGAGACAGCGGCGCGACCTCCAGATGGGTCACCGAGGCCTGACCGCCGCGATGGATGTGGGCGCGCACGACGCGGCCTTCGACGGTGGCCTGGACCCCCTGATTGCGGGCGATGCTGCGGGCGCGGGGCAGCAGCGGTTCCGGCCGGGTCTGGCGCAGCGGCTCGGCGAGCCGCACCCAGTCCATGCCCCAGGGGGTGTAGCCGAATTCGTTGTCCGCCATCAGTTCTCTCGCTTCCGCCGCAGGATCTCGACTAGCTGGTCGTCGTCGAGGCGGGCCAGCGCCGCGATGCCCGCCGAGTCCGAGAGGTCGGTCAGCGCGGATTTGCGGTCGTGCATGCCCGCGATGTGCTCTTCGACGGTGGTGCCGGAGGTGAGCGTGGTGATGGTGACCGTGCGGGTCTGGCCGATGCGGTGCGCCCGGTCGGAAGCCTGCGCTTCCACCGCGGGGTTCCACCAGCGGTCGAAGTGGACGACGTCGGCGGCGCGGGTCAGGGTGAGCCCGGTGCCCGCCGCCCGCAGGCTCAGTACCAGCACCGGCGGCCCGTCCGCGGACTGGAAGTCGCGCACGATCGCGGCGCGCTCGGCCTGGCTCAGCCCGCCGTGGAAGAACGGCGCGGTGACGCCGAACTGTTCGGCCAGATGGCGGACCAGCAGTTCACCGGTCTGCCGGTACTGGGTGAAAATCAGTGTCGGCGAATCGGTCTCGAGGTTGGTGGCCACGATGTCGGTGCACAGATCCAGCTTGCCGGAACGGCCCGGTAGTTCGGCGAGGTCGCCGGTCACCAATCCGGGGTGGTTGCACACCTGCTTGAGCGCGGTCAGCGCGGCGAGCACTCGGCTCTGTCGTTGTGCGCCGGAACCGAACCCGTCGTCGATGGCTCGGTCCAGCAGCCGGTCGTAGAGCTGCTCCTGTTCGGGCGTCAGGTCACAGAGCAGATCGGTGTGGATCTTGGCGGGCAGCGCCGCCGCGACCTGGAACTTCTTGCGCGCCAGCACGACCGGTTCGATGGTGTCGCGCAGCCGGGCCGCGGCCACGGCCGAACCCTCCTGGATAGGCCGGACGAAGCGGCGGCGGAACTGCCCGCGATGGGCGAACAGGCGCGGCGCGATCAGATGCAGCAGCGCCCACAGTTCTTCGAGGTGGTTCTCCACCGGTGTGCCGGTCAGCGCGACTTTCGCGGGACTGGCGAGCGCACGGGCGGCCTTGGCGAGCTGAGTGCGCGGATTCTTCAACGCCTGCGCCTCGTCGAACACCGTGCTCGCCCAGTCGCGTTCGGCGAGCACGTCTCCGTGCAGCCGCAGGATCGGGTAACCGGCCACGACGACGTCACCGGGGCCCGCGGCCGGCTCGCCGCCGCGCCAGGCGATCGGGCGCAGATCCGGTGCGAAGCGAATGATCTCGTGCGCCCAGTTCCCGACCAGCGACGTCGGGCAGACCACGAGTTGCGCGCCCTCGGTCGCGCGTCCGAGCAGAAAACCGATGGCCTGCACGGTTTTCCCGAGACCCATCTCGTCGGCGAGCACCGCGCCGCCGAAGGCCGCGGTGGTCTCGGTCAACCAGCCGACCCCGCGCGCCTGATAGGGGCGCAGATCGGCGCGCAGCGTGGTCGCCAGGTTCGCGGCCATCGCCTCGGTGTCGAGCAGCGTGCGCAGCGCGCGGGCCTCGGACACGATCGCGGTGCCCGCGGCGTCCGGGACCGCGTGGGCCGCGGCGGGCAGCGTGCTGCCGGGTTCGCCGCCGCGCAGCACGGTGTGCCAAGCCCGCAGCGACGCGCCCGCGTCGGGCAGCCGGGGCGCGGTGAGCGCCTCCGTCGGAATCGCCCCCGAGCGGCCCGGTTCGGTCACGGGCCGCGTCGAGGTCGTCGCGGCGAATGCGACGCCGGATGCGCCCATGGTTCCCGGTGTGATCCCCACGATCGACACCGCACCCAGGTCGAGTGCGGCGAGTTCCGCGGGTGGGATCAGCGCGCAGTCGACCTCGGTGATCTCGATCGCTCCGCGCGCGCCGGTGGGCACCGCCAGCGCGAGCGTCTCGCGATCACCGAGACCGGTGGGCGCGCGACCGGTGCCGTGGCCCGTCCAGATCCACAGCGCGAAGAGATGGCGGTCGGGCAGGTAGGTGGCCTGTGTGCTGGGCAGAGCGAACCCCTAGATCATCGTATGGCGTACGGAGTATCGTGACAACGTACACCGTACCGGGTTTGTTCCGAGGAGTCCCTTGTCCCAGGAGAGCGACGACGATCAGGCGAAACAGCTGCTGCACTTGCTCTGGCGCCAGGCGCTGCCGCCGCGCGCGGGCGGGCGCGGGCCGAAGCAGACGGTGAGCGTCGACGCCGTTGTCGCGGCAGCCGTCGCGCTGGCCGATCGCGACGGGTACGAGAAGGTGTCGATCCGCGCGGTCGCGGCCGAACTGGGCCTGCGGCCGATGAGCCTGTACACCTACGTGCCGAGCAAAGAGGCGCTGACCGTGCTGATGGTCGACGCCGTCGCCGCCGAGGACGCGCCCATCCCCGCCGAGCTGCCGGTGCGGGAGCGGATCGCCGCGATCGCGCGGCAGGTGCGCGCCGAGGTGCTCGCGCATCCGTGGCTGCTGGAGGTGTCGCCCTGGCGCGCCGTGCTCGGGCCCGGACGGATGCGGCGTTACGAACGTCAGCTGGCTGCCCTGGAGGGGGTCGGTCTGACGGATCTGGCGATGGACCGGGCGATCGCGGTGCTGACCGAGTTCGCCACCGGGAACGCGCGGATGGCGGTGGCCGCGGCCCGTGGCGCCGCGGAGCTGAGCGACGCGCAGTGGTGGGAGCGTTACGGTCCGGAGCTGTCGCGGGTCATGCCGGTCGAGGAGTTTCCCCTCGCGGCGCGGGTCGGCGCGGCGGTGGGGGAGCGGTATCAGGCGCCCGCGGATCCGGACGGCGCTTTCGAGTTCGGGGTGGGCCGCCTGCTGGACGGCATTCTCGCCGACCTCGACGCGAAGTGATGTGACCCAGAACACTGTGATGTGCAACACATGTGGGTCGAACATGCCGCAGCAGGCGACGATTCGTCGCCCGCTGCGGGTAGGCCATGTTCTGTTGTTCGATGCTGTTGTGTCGGGAAGCGAAAACCGGTCAGAGGGCGGGAGCCGACTCCGTGTCGATCACGGCCTCGAGCTCACGCAGCCGATCCATGTGTTCGTTCGCGTGATGCTGGCAGAAGAGCAACTCTCCACCTGCGGGCAGAACGGCACGCACTCGGGCAGCCGCCCCGCAACGGTCGCAACGATCGACCGCGGTCAGTGGGGTGCTTGTCAGGGTTCCTGGCATGACTCCTCCGTCCTGGCTCCCGGCACTACAGTCCGTTCACCTGGTGTGGGGCCCGTGGTCACTCACCACGAGCTCGCTACCGCTACTTCCCAGCAGTGGTATGACTACTCTGTCAGACGTTCGGGACGGGGGCATTGTTCCCGCAAGTGATTCTGTGTGTTTTCTCTAACACGACCTGGTATTTCGCTCATGGCGAACATTCCAGGTCGGGGACCGAACCGCACTCGATCACCCCACGAACACGCCTATCCAGTTGGTCTGTTGGGAGATTACCCGTGACCTACGACACTCACACGCTGGTTCACCTGTGTACTTTGCCGGAGTGGCGCAACGCTCGGCAAACCGGCGAGCGCAGGCCACCGTCGTTGGCCGAGGTCGGCTTCGTTCACCTTTCCACTACGCGGCAGGTGCACCTGCCCGCCAACCGGCTCTTCGCCGGTCGGCGCGATCTGGTGCTGTTGCGCATCGACGCGAATCTGCTCGTGGATCCGGTGAAATGGGAGCCCGGCGTGCCGACGGACCCGGAGTCGATGCTGTTCCCGCATCTGTACGGGCCGCTCCCTGTCAGCGTCGTCACATCGGTGGAGGAGTATCTGCCGGGCCCGGACGGAGCCTTCGCACCGCTGGTGGAGTGAGCCCGCCGGTCAGCGCTCGCGCGCCTGCCGCGCGAGGATGGCGGCCTGAACACGGGACCGCACACCGAGTTTGGTGAGCACGCGCGAGACGTGGGTCTTCACGGTGGTCTCCCCGATGAACAGCCGCGCCGCGATCTGCGCGTTCGACAGGCCGTCGCCGAGGCAGTCCAGCACCTCGCGTTCGCGTTCGGTGAGATCGGCGAAGCCGTCCGGTGCGGCGGGTCCGGCGTCGGCGACGGAGGACGCGAACGCGGCGATCACGGCCCGGGTGACCTCCGGCGCCAGCACCCCGTCGCCCGCGTCGACCGCGCGCACCGCGTCGACGAGTGCTTGTCCCGACGTGGATTTCAGCACGAACCCGGACGCGCCCGCGCGCAAGGCGCGAAAGACGTACTCGTCCAAGTCGAACGTGGTGAGGATGAGCACGCGCGCCAACGCGTCGGCGGTGATGCGTTCGGTGGCGGTGATGCCATCCACGCCGGGCATCCGCACATCCATCAGCACCACATCGGGCCGCAGCGCCTTGGCCTGCGCCACCGCGATGTCACCGTCGGCGGCCTCGCCGATCACCTCGATGCCGTCGGCGCCGTTCAGGATCATCCGCAACCCCGCGCGAATCGCGCCGTGATCGTCGGCGATCAGCACGCGAATCGTCATGCCACCTCCGCTGTTCGGGTCATGCCTGCGCCTCGCTGACGCTCGGCTCCGGCATGCCCCGGAGGGGCTGCCACACGATTCGCTCACTGCGTTCGCTCATGCCTGCGCCTCGCTGACGCTCGGCTCCGGCATGCCCCGGAGGGGCTGCCACACGATTCGCTCACTGCGTTCGCTCATGCCTGCGCCTCGCCGACGCTCGGCTCCGGCATGCCCGCACCTTGCTCCGGCATGCCGAGTGGCAGACGGGCGCGTACCGTCCAGTCTGCGGCTTCCGGTCCGGCGGTGAAGCTGCCGCCCAGTGCGGCGGCGCGTTCGCGCATGTTCATCAGGCCGCGATGCGCCGCCGCGGAATTCGCGGGCTCGGACGAAACCACCGCGGCGCGTGCCGCATTGCGCACCGTGACGTCGAGGGCCGCCGGATCGGCGCGCACCGCGATGTCGACCCGCTGCCCCGGCGCGTGCTTCATCGCATTCGTCAAGGCTTCCTGGATGATGCGGTAGGCGGCCTGGTCCACCGCGCTGGGCAGCGGCGTGCCGTCGAGCGAATCGGCAACGCGCACCGATGTTCCCGCCGACCGGGCGGCGTCCACCAGGATCGGCAGCTGGGCCAGCGTGCGCGGGGCGACGGTCTCGTCCTCCGCACCGTCGTCGCGGCGCAGCAGACCGATCATGATGCGCATCTCCTGGAGCGCGTTGACGCTGTTGGCACGGATCGAGCCGAGGATCCCGGCCATCGCGGGGTCGGAATCCCGGCGGGTCAGCTCGCCGAGCGCCGCCTCGGATTGGATCGCGATGGCCGAGAGGTGTCCCGCGATGACATCGTGCAGATCGCGCGCCATCGTCTTGCGCTCGTCGGCGATGGCCGCGCGCCGGTCCAGTTCGGCCACCAACGCCATCGCCTGCACCCGCGCGCGTTCGGCCGCGGCGATCTCCTTGTGTGTCCGCACCGACAGCCCCCACCAGATCGGCGTGCCGACGAAGGCCGCCGCCGCGGCGACCGCGAGCACCAGCGCCCGCCAGTCGCCGGTCGTTACGAACACCGCCACCGTGATCACTGTCGTCAGCGCGGCGCAGCCGATCGCCACCCAGCGCGACACCGCGCGCGTGCCGTACAGGACGGCCGCGTAGATCAGATCCGAGTACAGGAGCCACACCGGCACCGTCGCGCCGAGCGCCAGATCGATCCCGAGCGGGACCAAGCCCGCGAGCAGCGCCGCCAGCGGCGCCCGCCGCCGCAGCAGCGCCACCGCGCACAGCAGCGCGAGCACACCGAATCGGACGCCGAGCGACGTGTCGGTGCCGCCGCCGGCCATCGGGTACAGCCCGGACAGGTACAGGAACGCGCCGAAGGCGAACGCGAAGGCCGCGACCAGCGCGTCCTGCGCGGTCGCCGACAACGCGTGCCACTGCTTCACCGCCTCATCACAGCACACGGGCGAGCGCGCGCGGGTCCGCCGAAGTAATGAGTTCGCCGTCCGGTGACGCGCCGATCGGAGGTTCGGTCGCGCTGCCGGCCGGGTACTGCCTTGTGATGGTGGTACCCGCGCTGGCGCTCATCGCGGGGAGGTCGCTGCTGCACATCAGGATCGAACCGCTGCCGGCTCGGCTGGACGCCTTCCTGTCCCGGCACGCCGACAGCGCGACCGGGTGGGCGCCGGCCATCGCGGGCATCGTTCTGGTCCGCGGCGCCATCGGCGGCCTTGCCGCTGGTTAGCCCCCCAGAGAGTTAGGCTGAACAAGTGAACGTCGACGTCACCGCACTACCCGGGATCGGGGTACGCAAAGACTTCGAGGCCAGGTCGGGCCGCCGGATCGGCGTGGTCGACCACCGCGACGGAGGCATCGATCTGATCGTCTCCAAGCTCGACGACCCGGACGCGTGTGCCGCGCAGGTGCCGCTGACGAGCGACGAGGCGGCGGTGCTCGCCAACCTGCTCGGCGCTCCGCAACTGGTGGCCTCGCTCCGTGAGGACCATCGCGACCTGCCGGGCATCACCACCCGGCAGCTGCCGATCGCCGACGAGTCGCCCTACGAGGGCCGCACCCTCGGCGAGACGGCGATGCGCACTCGAACCAAGGTCTCGATCGTCGCGGTGATGCGCGCCGGTCAGCTGCACCCCTCGCCCGGGCCCGATTTCACCTTCGCCGCAGACGATCTGCTCGTAGTGGTAGGCACCCCCGACGGCTTGGACGCC
Organism: Nocardia sp. bgisy118; assembly: GCF_057708605.1. NCBI lineage: Bacteria > Bacillati > Actinomycetota > Actinomycetes > Mycobacteriales > Nocardiaceae > Nocardia > Nocardia sp. bgisy118. The sequence goes on from NZ_JBYISM010000025.1 coordinate 62,573, forward strand.
GCCGCGAAGATCCTCTCGCACGGTTGACCCGTGAGCGCGACCGCACTCGCTTTCCTCGAGCTCGGAGCGGTGTTCTTCGCTCTAGGCATGTTGGGGCGGGTGGCGGGACGATTCGGCATGTCGCCGATCCCGCTCTATCTGCTGGGGGGATTGGCGTTCGGGTCGGGCGGGTTCATCGACCTCGCCGAGGCCAACGAATTCGGTCATGTCGCGGGCGAGATCGGCGTGGTGCTGCTGCTCCTGTTGCTCGGCCTGGAATACACCGCCGCCGAGCTGATGACCGGTCTGCGGCGGTCCTGGCCCGCTGGCTTGGTCGACATCGTCGTCAACGCGATCCCCGGCGTGGTGGTGGCGCTGCTGCTCGGCTGGGGCGCCGTCGGCGCGATCACCATGGGCGGCGTCACCTATATCTCCTCCTCGGGCATCGTCGCCAAGGTTCTCAACGATCTAGGGCGGCTCGGTAACCGCGAAACCCCGGTCGTGCTCTCGATTCTGGTGTTCGAGGACCTGGCCATGGCGGTGTACCTTCCGATCCTCACCACCATCCTCGCGGGGCTGAGCTTCCTGAGCGGACTGCGGTCGCTCGCCCTCGCGATGGTGACGGTCACCCTGGTGCTGCTGGTGGCGCTGCGGTTCGGCCGCCACGTGTCGTCGATCGTGGACAGCTCCGACAACGAGGTGTTCCTGCTCAAATTGCTGGGCGCGACGCTGCTGGTGGCGGGCGCCGCCTCGGCGCTGAACGTCTCGGCAGTGGTCGGCGCGTTCCTGCTCGGCATCGCGATCTCCGGATCGACGGCGCACCAGGCCGCGAAACTGCTGGAGCCGCTGCGGGATCTGTTCGCGGCCATCTTCTTCGTGGCCTTCGGGTTGAGCACCGACCCGCGCGCGATCCCGCCGGTGCTCGGCTGGGCGGTGCTGCTGGCCGTGGTGACCACGGTGACCAAGGTCGCGACCGGGTGGTGGGCCGCGGGCAGGCAAGGCATCAGGCGGATGGGCAGGGCAAGGGCGGGGGCGACGCTGGTGGCGCGCGGTGAATTCTCGATCGTCATCGCGGGATTGGCGGTGAGCGTGGGCGCGGTCGCGAGCGAGCTGGCCCCGCTGGCCTCGGCCTATGTGTTGCTGATGGCGGTGCTCGGCCCGGTCGCGGCGCGGGTGGTGGAGCCGCTGGTGCACTTGGTGCGACCCGAACCCGGCCCCGCGGTCGCCGCCTAGTCGGCCTCGGCGTTCGATGCCGCGGCGCGGCGGCGCTCGACGCGAGTCCAGAACGCGGTGGCGATTCCGCCGACCGCGAGGCCGATCAGGGCCGCGCACAGGTGGCCGTAATCGGTGAAGGTCGGCCCGATCCAGATCGCCGCGACGAGCACACCGACGAGCACCGCCGCCCAGACCAGCCGGACGGGCCCGCGGAACCGGAACGCCATCGCGGCCAGCACCGCCGTGAACCCGTAGCTGGCGCCGACATCAGGGGCGATGGCCACGCGCACCGGAATGAGGCGGCGATCGATGGCGTAGGCGATGCCGGTGACGGTGAGCAGCGTGGCGCCGATGTGCCCGGTGGCGAACAACAGGATCCAGCGGCCGGTGCCGAGCCAGCGCTCGGCGGCCGCCATCACCACGAGGAACTCGAGGATGGTCAGCCACGGGAAATCGCCCTCGGTCCAGAACGCCGACGCCACCAGCACCTGCACCGGATCGCGCCGCATATTGGCGAGATTTGTGGACGCGGACAGGATCAGCCGATGCTCGACCGCCTCGCCGACGCCGCGCAGTGTCCACCAGGTGACGAAGAGGGTGAAGGCGTACGCGGTACTCGCGGGCGCGGCCCCCAGATGCCGCCGGATCGCCGGGATCACGCGGCGCGGCAGGTGCGGGCGACGCAGTCCTTCGATGCCCTTCCGCAGCTCGTCGCCGAGGTCGACGGTCCGGACCCACGGCGCGCTGATCGGAGTGGCTGCCACACAAGCAGTCTGCCGGGTGCCCGGCCGTCGGATGCGCAGGACGCGCGCCGTCGAGCCCGCGTGTGGCCACGGTGGGCGACGGCCGTGCGTGCGTCGGCGACAGCTGTTGTGCTTCCGCCCGTGCCGGTGCGCGTTCTGGCCGCCGGGCCCGATGTGCGCTGCGCGCCTGTCGCGACCGGGGTTGGTATGCGGCTCGACCCTGGCGGTTATTGCCCCCGGCGCGGAACGTCGCGGGTCGTCGGCCAGTACGGTGTCCCGTTGATCGGTGCGACGGAGGCGGGAGCCGATTCCGGTCGCGGTTCCGGGCGGGGCGGCGGCGTCGGCGCGACGTTCTCCGCGGTGACCGTGCCCAGCGGGGGCGACGCCGCGAGGTTCTGGGCGAAGGGGCGCACCGTGGCCGGCGGTATCGAGGCGAGGTTCTCGGTGGCAGGACGCTCGATGGTCGGCGGCGGTGTGGGTGCGAGGTTCTCGGCCGCGGGGCGCACGGCGACCGACGGTGTGGGGGCGAGGTTCTCGGTGACGGCTCGCGTGGGGGCACGGCGCGCGGGCGGCGTCGGCGCGACGTCTTCGGCGGCCGGACGGATGGCGGCCGCGCGTAGCGGCGGCAGGTCGATGTCGTGCTCGATCGAGGTGAGACTCACCGCGATCAGCAGCAGCATCGTCACGATGCTGATGCCGACGATCAACGGCGCGAGCAACTGCATCGCCCCCGTGCCCGCGACCGGCCCGCCGTGGCCTGCGCTGTGCGCGTGCATCGAGGCCATGCCGATGTAATGCATACCGCACACGGCCAGACCCATGATCCCGGCCGCGCCGGTGGTCGCCAGAAAACCGTTGACCCGCAACGTGAACCACAGCGCCACCGTCGCCGCGATCACCGCGATCGCCACCGAGAGCACCACCATCGGCAGGTTGTAGCTGATGGTCGCGCTCGACTTCATCGCGAACATGCCGATGTAGTGCATGGCCGCCACGCCGAGGCCGGTGACGGCGCCGCCCGCGAGCAGCGCGATCAGCGTCGGCCGCGGGGTGACCACGACGAACAGACCGATGCCGACCACGACGATCGCGGTCGCCGCGCTGAGCAAAGTGAGCGGCACGTCGTAGCGGATCTCCGCGCCGCGGATCGAAAAGCCAAGCATCGCAATGAAATGCATGACCCAGATCCCGGTGCCGCCGATGGCGAACGCGGCCAGTACCAGCCAGCCTGCTCTGCCCTCGGCAGCCCGGGCCCGCGCGGCGCACTGCAAGCCGAGCAGCGACCCGGTGAAGGACATGATGTAGGCCAGCAGCGGCGTCAACCACCCGTAACTGAAGTGGTGAATGTCGAGCACGTGAATCCCCATGGCTGGGCCGAGACCGCCCGGCGTTGAAAAACTTGTGCGTCAGACTGTACGGCAGCCGGGCTCGCGAAGCCGTGTTCCTGTCAGTGTTTTGGATCACTTTCAGGTTTGATTCCATTTGGAAAGTGGTAGGAGGCACGGACTCTCGCGAAACGCCCGGAACGACAACGGGCCCGCATCCCCGTTCCGCCGCCGAAAGGCAAGCGGCACAAGGGATGCGGGCCCGAAGGTCCGTGCGGTGATCAGTCCAGGTAGTCGCGCAGCACCTGGGAGCGGCTGGGGTGGCGCAGCTTGCTCATGGTCTTGGACTCGATCTGACGGATGCGCTCACGGGTGACCCCGTACACCTGACCGATCTCGTCGAGGGTGCGCGGCTGGCCGTCGGTGAGGCCGAAGCGCAGCCGGACCACGCCCGCCTCGCGCTCGGACAGCGTCTCCAGCACCGACTGCAGCTGATCCTGTAGCAGGGTGAAGCTCACCGCGTCGACCGCGACGACGGCCTCGGAGTCCTCGATGAAGTCGCCGAGCTGGCTGTCGCCCTCGTCGCCGATGGTCTGGTCCAGCGAGATGGGTTCACGCGCGTACTGCTGGATCTCCAGCACCTTCTCCGGCGTGATGTCCATTTCCTTGGCCAGCTCTTCCGGGGTGGGCTCGCGGCCCAGATCCTGGAGCAGCTCGCGCTGGATGCGGCCGAGCTTGTTGATGACCTCGACCATGTGCACCGGGATGCGGATGGTACGGGCCTGGTCGGCCATGGCGCGGGTGATGGCCTGCCGGATCCACCAGGTGGCGTACGTCGAGAACTTGTAGCCCTTGGTGTAGTCGAACTTCTCCACCGCGCGGATCAGACCGAGGTTGCCCTCCTGGATCAGGTCCAGGAACGCCATGCCGCGACCGGTGTAGCGCTTGGCCAGCGACACGACCAGTCGCAGGTTGGCCTCGAGCAGATGGTTCTTGGCCCGGTTGCCGTCGCGCACGATCCAGTTGAAATCGCGGCGCATCGCGACGGGCAGCTTCTCGCCCGCCTCGGCGAACTCGCGCACCTTCTCCGCCGCGTAGAGACCGGCCTCGATCCGCTTGGCGAGCTCGACCTCCTCCTCGGCGTTGAGCAGCGCGACCTTGCCGATCTGCTTGAGGTAGGCGCGCACCGAGTCGGCGGAGGCGGTGAGCTCGGCGTCCTTGCGCGCCTGGCGCAGCGCCTCGGACTCCTCCTCGTCCCAGACGAAGTCGCCGGAGGCCTTGTCCTTCGCCGTCGGCTCCTCGGTGCCTTCGGCTTCGGACTCTTCCTCGTCGTCCTCGGCGGCGTCCTCGGCCGTGTCGTCCGCCAGGTCCGCGTCGTCGGCGAGATCACTCTCGTCGACCTCCAGATCGTCCAGATCCTCGAGATCGACCTCGTCCTCCGGCGCCTCCTCGGCGCCGGGCTCGCCGTCGGGGCCTACCTTCTTGGTGGCGGCCTTCTTCGCGGGGGCCTTCTTGGCCGCGGCCTTCTTCGCGGGCGCCTTCTTGGCCGCAGCCTTCTTGGCCGGTGCCTTCTTGGCGGCAGCCTTGCGGACCGGCCGTGCTGCGGTTACATCTGTGGAGTCGGCGTCGGCCGATTCGGCGGTCTGACGGGTCGTGGCTACCACGTACGCCCTTTCGTGACGGTCTCGTGCGGCGTCACGCCAGAGTTGTGTTCCGGCGGAGCGGTCTGTCGGGTTTCACCGGCGGAGGGCCGGTCGGGTTTCTCCGGCTCACCGCCGGGCATGTTCCATTGTAACGATCCAACCAGGGTACTCACGGCACGATGCCACTTGTCGCACGCCCGCCTCGCGCGTTTTCCGCGTCGCCGCGCACCACCGCCACGCCGGTCACGGGAGGATGCCCGCGTCGATCGCCATCGCGGCGCCGACGATGCCCGCGGTGTTCCGGAGATGGGCGGGAACCACCGGAGTCCGGTTGGTCAGCAACGGAATCCACTGGTCGGCGTCGCGGCTGATGCCGCCGCCCGCGACGAACACTTTCGGCCAGAACAGGTTCTCCAGACCGATCAGCACGGTGCTGACCTCCGTGGCCCACTGTTCGTAGCTGAGGCCGTCGCGATCCTTGATCGAGGCCGCGGCGCGGTGCTCGGTCTCGATGCCGCCGACCTCGAGGTGGCCGAGTTCGCTGTTGGGCACCAGCGTGCCGTTGTACAGCAGCGCCGAGCCGATGCCGGTGCCGAAGGTCAGCAGCAGCACCAGCCCGTCGTATCGCTGCGCCGCGCCGTAGCGGTCCTCGGCGAGTCCGGCCGCGTCCGCGTCGTTGAGCACCGTCACCGGCCTGCCGCCGAGCGCCGCCGAGAAAAGGGCGCGCGCGTCGGTGCCGATCCAGCTCTTGTCGATGTTGGCGGCGGTGCGTGCCACGCCGTCGAGCACCACGGCGGGCAGCGTGATGCCCACCGGGCCGGGCCAGTCCGCCTCGGCGACCAGCTTGGCCACCGCGTCGGCGACGGCCTGCGGGGTCGAGGGGTGCGGGGTGGCGATCTTTATCCGCTCGTGCGTCAGCTCGCCGGTCGCTAGATCGACCGCGGCCCCCTTGACGCCGCTGCCGCCGATGTCGATACCGAATGCGTGCCCCCGAGCGGACATGGCTAACCCCTCGTTCCCTTAGCTGGCCGGTGAGATGACAGCGCCCACCGCACCGGGCCCACGACGCCGCCGGAGCGGATGCGGTGGGGTGCCCGACGACGGCGCTGTGTCGTGCACGACAAGAGTAATGCGCGATCGGTGCTGTGCGCCTCGGAGGATCTGTGATGCGATGGGCGGCGTGCCGCAATCCACCACTCCCGTAGCCGAAGACTCCGCCGCCGACCCCCGCGAGACCGCGTCCGAACTGCGCCGCATCGCGGTCGAGCTCGCCGAGCGGGCCGCCGCGCACGTGCGCGCCCGCCGCCCCGAAGTGTTCGGCCCGGCCGGTGTCGCGGCCGAGGGGGCCGTGCAGACCAAAGGTCACGCCACCGACCCGGTGACCGTGGTCGACACCGAGAGCGAGGAGCTGATCCGCGGGCTGCTCGCCGAACTCCGCCCCGGCGACCCGATCGTCGGCGAGGAAGGCGGCGGCAGCCTGGCCGCCGATGACGACGCGGTGCACTGGGTGGTCGATCCGATCGACGGGACCGTCAACTTTCTCTACGGCATCCCCGGATACGCCGTCTCGGTGGCCGCGATGCGCAACGGACAGTCCGTGGCGGGCGCGGTGGTCGACGTCGCGCGGGCGGTGACCTACAGCGCCGCGCGCGGCCTCGGCGCGACGGCCACGGCCGCCGACGGCACGGTCGAGCAGCTGCGATGCAATCCGATCGAGGACGTCTCGATGTCGTTGGTGGCCACCGGATTCGGTTACGGCACGCACCGGCGCGCTCGGCAGGCCGAACTGGTCGCGCAGGTGCTGCCCCGGGTACGCGACATCCGTCGCTTCGGCGCGGCCGCGCTCGACCTGTGCCATGTGGCCGCCGGGCGGGTCGACGCGTACTACGAGCACGGACTCCATGCCTGGGACTGGGGTGCGGGCGCGTTGATCGCCGCGGAAGCGGGCGCGCGCCTGACGCTTCCGCCCGCGACCGCGACCGGAACGGCGGGCGATCTCGTCGTCGCCGCGGCGCCGGGAATCGCACGGGAACTCGGCTCGCTGCTGGCGGAAATCGGCGCGACCGAGCCGCTTCCGGATCGTTGATTCCGAGCCGCGCCCGTGAGTGGCGCGGCTCGCCGTCGGTCAGCCCCCGGTGACGTGCCGGGGGTCGGTGGTCGAGCTGTTCGGCGTCAGCAGTGCGCGGTGCGCGCGGCGTCGAGCAGGTCGGTGTCGATCGCGGGGCTGGAACCCGGCGCCGGGTTCTTCAGCGAACGCAGCACCTCTTCGGCGTCGTTGCTCGGGCGCAGGTCACGGAACAGCGAGCCGAGCACCAAGTCCACGGTGTCGTCCTCGCGCTGATCCTCGATCAGCTCGGCGCAGGGCGCGACCAGTTGCACCGACGCCGCGGCGGGCCTGCCGTTCACGCCGAAGCGGATCTGGCCGGTGCATTCCAGGTCGCCGTTGACGTATATGGAATCGTTGCCGTACTGGGTTCCGGACGCGCTCGCGAAGCCGAGGTCACCGAGCTGCGCGGCGACGTGCGCGGCCTGGCCACGCTGGTTGTTCGCGTTGAGCACGCGCACCTTGCTCACTGCGAGCGGCGCGGGTTCCACGTCCTCCAGGCGCGACGGGCCGACCCGCTGGCCCAGTTTGGGCGCGGGAGCCTGGGACGCGCCCGTATCGCTGGCTGGGCTCGGCGAGCTGCAGGCCATCGCGGTGGTGTCGGTGTCCTGCGTCGTCAGCGCCTTGATCCACACGATCGCGCAGATCAGCGCCATGACGCCGAGCATGATGAGCCAGGGCTGGGGGTGGCGACGCGCGTAGGGTCGTCCCTGCGAATCCGACGCGCTGCCTTCGGTGATCAGTGAAACCACGAGCCACACTCTACGAAAATGTCGCGGTGGGGGTACGGAAGGTCTCGGCGAGTTCGACCGTTGGTGTCGATTCCCCGACAGTTTCGACTCGGCTGTGTTTTGATTGCGACTTTTGTCGCGCGGTCCGCTATTGTCTGGCGGCCCAGATCGAATCACCAGCGGCGAAATCGGTGGTCGGTCGCGGGAACAAGTAGGGCATGTCCTGCGTTTACCGAGCGCTACCGGGTATGGGTCCTAGTGATCCTCCCTGATAGGTGACCGGTGCACGTGTGATGTGCACCACCGGCGGGGCGGTGTGGACGCCCGATTCCGGCGAGGAATCGGTGTGTCGGCAGCCGGTCCGGGATATACGGAGTAAGGACGAGGGGAAGACGACATGGCAACCGACTATGACGCACCGCGGCGCACCGAATCCGACGATGTGTCGGAAGATTCGCTGGAGGAGCTGAAGGCTCGTCGCAACGAGGCGCAGTCCGCCGTCGTGGATATCGACGAATCCGATACCGCGGAGTCGTTCGAGCTTCCCGGCGCGGATCTGTCCGAGGAGGTGCTCTCGGTCCGGGTGATCCCGAAGCAGGCCGACGAGTTCACCTGTTCCAGCTGCTTCCTTGTTCACCACCGCAGCAGGCTGGCCAGCGAGGCCGGCGGTCAGATGATCTGCATGGATTGCGCGGCCTGATCGTCCGCGGAGTTCGGAACGCGGCCGGGCCACCGGGTTCGGCCGGGGATAACTGTCAGCCCGCGCTCGGCAGCCCGAGCGCGGCAAGGACCTTTTCCGGCCGGCGGGTACTGATCAACCAGTACGGCGTCGGATCGTCCGGATCGTCGAGGACCAGCAACACCATCGGGCCGATCCACGGCCGGTGTTGCACGTAGGCTGCGGGATCGAGCTGGCGGCCCAGAGCCGCACTCTTGGCGGTGGGAGCGACCACCGCGGCGCGAGACACGAAATTCACCGGCAGATGGGCGCGATCGGCGCGCAGCTCCGGTGTCCCTTCGGCGTCCTCGGCCACCGCCACCCGATGGCGGCTCAACCACAACAGCACCCACGCGGGGATCGGGAACAGCAGAACGTAGGGCAGCCAGGCCCGGATTCCCGGTGCGCCCATGTGGATTTCGGCGGCGAGCAGCCCGGCGATGCCGAACGCGACGGGCCACCACCACAGCGGCACCCAGAGGCGCTCACTGTAAGGCTCGCGAGTCCGCTTCTCGTTGTCCGTCACCGAAGGGTTGGGCCTGTCCGACACGACTCAACAGTAGGCCACCGTCCCGCCAGGCGAACGCCGAGGTACGCGTAGGCTCGACCAACGTGAGCGCACTTTCACCGATACCCCTGCTGCGGCTGGATCCGGGCATTCCCGTGCCGACGCGCGCCCATGAGGGCGACGCGGGCGTGGACCTGTGCACCACCGAGGACGTCATCCTGGAGCCGGGCGAGCGGGTGCTGGTCGGCACCGGTGTCGCCGTGGCGCTTCCGGTCGGCACGGTCGGGCTGATCCATCCCCGGTCCGGACTGGCCGCCAAGGCAGGGCTGTCGGTGGTGAACACGCCGGGGACCGTCGACGCGGGCTACCGGGGCGAGATCAAGGTGTGCCTGATCAATCACGATCCGCGCACGCGCATCGAACTGCGTCGTGGCGACCGGATCGCGCAGCTGCTGGTGCAGCGGGTGGAGTTGGTGGACTTCGTCGAGGTCGACCGGCTCGACGAGACGACGCGGGGTGCGGGCGGCTACGGGTCCAGCGGCGGTCACGCCAGCCTGGGCGCGGAGCCCGACGGGGTAGGCCGGGCGACCGGCCGGGAGGCGTGAGGCGATGTTCGGAAAGAGAAAGAAGCAGTCGGACCGGTTCGCCGAGGACCAGTACGACGAGTACGGCGAGTACGACGACGCGGAGTACGACACCGACGAGCTGCCCTACGTCGAATCGGCTGAGGACGCAGCCGGTTTCGACGACCGCCCGGCGGGTGAGCAGACCGGCCCCTACGACTACGACGATGTGTCCGAGCTGCTGGACGCGGTGGTCGAGCAGCGTCTCGACCTGGGTTCGGTCATCCTACCGGTGCCGCCCGGCGGCCAGCTACAGGTGGAGATGAGCCCCGACGGCACCCCGCAGGCGGTGCACCTGGCCACCGAGCACGGCCGCATCACCGTCGCCGCCTACGCGGCGCCCAAATCGCCGGGCCAGTGGCGCGCGGTGGCGGCCGACCTGGCCGACTCGCTGCGCAAGGAGGGCGCGCGCGTCGCGGTCGAGACCGGTCCGTGGGGCCGCGAGATCCTGGCCATCACCGAGGGTGCGGACCTGCGCTTCATCGGCGTCGACGGTTACCGCTGGATGGTGCGCCTGGTCGCGGCGGGCCCCTCGGGCGCGGCCGACGACGGGACGCCGCTGGTGGCCGCGGCCCGCGCGATCCTCAGCGAGACCATCATCCGGCGTGGCTCCGATCCGCTGCCCGTGCGCGACCCGCTGCCGGTCGTGCTGCCGCAGCAATTGGCCGAACAGCTGGCCGCCGCCCACCACGCGCAGGTCGAGGCGCAGCAACAGCAGATGGCTGCCCAGGTCGCCGCGGCCCAGACCCCGGTGCGCGCGCAGCCGCAGTCGCTGCCACCGCAACCGCGTCGCGGCGCTGACGGCTCCGCGATGCAACAGCTCGGTCTGAACTGAACTGAACTGACCCCGGCCGTACGCGCGGCCGCCACTGTCATCGGTGGTGGCTGCTGTGTGGGCGTTTCGCTTGCCTCGCGGGGGCTGCTGTGTGGACGCTTCACCTGCCTCCCGGCGTCGCTGCGCGGACGCTTCACCGGCGTCTCGGAGCGTCGTCCCCCGAGCAAGGCCGCTGCGCGGATCGTGAGGCCGGTGATCGTGAGGCCGGTGATCGTGAGGCCGGTGATCGTGAGGCCGGTGATCGTGAGGCCGGTGATCGTGAGGCCGGTGATCGTGAGGCCGGTGATCGTGAGGCCGGTGATCGCGAGGCCGGTGATCGCGAGGCCGGTGATCGCGAGGCCGGTGACCGCGAGCGGTCCGCGAGGTCGGGCGTCGGTCAGAAGGTCGGGTCGGGTCGGTCGAAGGCGGTGAACCCGATGTGTCCCAGGATCGCCGGGGCCGCGCCGAGTTCGGCGAGGGTGGTGCGGAACAGTCGCGCGTGCGGGATCAGCCGCGCCCACTCTTCGGCCACCGCGAGCGGATGGACCGGGTCGTCCTCCGCAGTGACGACCGCGACCGGCACGTCCACGGTGGCGAGCCGGTCGGTGCTCGGCCACTTGTAGTCGGCGGCCTCCTCCAGCGCCTGCGGCAGGTGCGGCCACTGGGAGCGCCAGGACTGGGTCAGCGCGTCGGCCAGCCAGCGCGGGCTGCTCGCCCGCATCCGCGCGATGACGGTCTCCAAGCCGTCGGCGCGCAGCTGTTCCGCGGTCACGGCGGCGCTGAGCGCGGCCGGGCAGCGGGCGGTGTCCGAACCCGTCCACGCGGGCAGTGCGGCGACCACGCCGGCGGTGGATTCCGGGTGCGCGCCCGCCCATTCGAGTGCGATCGCCGCGCCGAGCGAGATGCCCGCCGCCAGCACCGGTCCGCGCGCGGCGGCCGCGTCCAGCGCGGCGTGGCAGCTCGACACGACCGCCCGCGGATCGGGATCGACCGCGATCAGCTCGAACCCGCGGGCCGCGCTCGCGGGACCGAAGGCGCGCCTGGCGAAATCGGCGTCGGAGCCGGTGCCTGGAAGCGCGACGACGAGGGGAACCGCAGGTCGTGTGGCCCTCGTGACATGTGGGGTGTCGAACACCGGGTCGAGCGTAGCGGGGGTGGCCATGGGCATCTACAGTGGCGGGTGTACGGCCAACAGCCGGTCGTCACAGAACAACCACGATGGCGTGTGACCCGCGCCATCTGTGCTAGCAGGAGAAGCGTGCAATGCCATCCGCAGCCTCAGGGTATTTTCGACGTCTGGGCCGAAGGCTGACCGAGGACATCGACCAACTCGATGCCGAGGAGCTGGCCGAGACCGCCGAGGCGTCGGGCGCGTGTCGGGCGTCCGAGTGTCGTCGTGGAGACGAAGCGACGATGCTGGGTCGACTACGGAGTGTCGAGGCCTGCCCCAAATCGTCGGGCGCCAGTGTTCAGGCAGAATTCTTCGACGGCACCGATGCCATCACCTTGGTCTGGATCGGCCGCCGGCGCATCCCCGGCATCGAACCGGGGCGGCGCATCCTGGTCCGTGGCCGGGTCGGCGACCGCGATGGCCGTAAGGTGATCTTCAACCCCTACTACGAATTGCGCGGGAACAGCTGACACGTATGCCATCGAGCAACGACCACGGCGCCGACCTCGGCACGCCGACCGATATCGAGCGACCGATCGACGCCGCGGTTCCCGGGCGCGGATACGCCGAGCCCGACCGGGCGGCGTCCGAGCGCGCGGAACCCGCCGGACCGTCGCTGCTCGAGCAGCTGGGCGGCTTCAGCGGCCTGATCTACTCCACGCTGCCGGTGCTCGTCTTCGTTCCCGTGAACACCCTCGCCGGGCTCACCGCCGCGATCTGGACGGCGCTCGGCGTCGCGGCCGCCGTGCTGGTGTGGCGGCTGGTGCGGCGCAGCCCGGTGCAGCCGGCGATCTCCGGCTTCCTCGGCGTCGGCGTCTGCGCGCTGATCGCCTACCGGGTCGGTGAGGCCAAGGGCTTCTTCCTGTTCGGCATCTACACCAGCCTCATCTACGCGGGAGTCTTCCTCGCCTCGATCCTGGTGCGCCGTCCGCTGGTCGGCGTGATCTGGAGCGTGCTCAACGGCCACGGCTCCGACTGGCGCTCCGATCGCCGGGCCGTGCGCCTCTACGACCTGGCGACCGCCACCTTCGTGGTGGTCTTCGCGGCCAGGTATCTGGTCCAGTCCCAGCTCTACGACACCGACCGCACCGGGTGGCTCGCCGTCGCCAGGATCGGGATGGGCTGGCCGCTGACCGCCGTCGCCTTCGCGGTCACCATCTGGGCGGTGCGCCGGGCGGGTCATCTGCCGCGCAGTTCCGCCGAAACCGCCTGACGCAGAACAGGGTGGCGTCGGTCCCACCGCAGAGGTGGGCCACTCTCCACCCTGGGGTGCCTGGTCGGTGAGCCGAGTTCATCAGACGATCGTTTGCAACACGGAAAACGCAACGATCGGCTAGAAAGGACTCGGACATTGGCTACCGAGCACATGGTTTCGACCACCAAGACCCACGCCCACACCAGCCCCGCGCTGTCGGAAAGCCGCCGGGTGGCGGGGGAGCTGGACAAGCTGATCGGCCCCGCCGCCGCGGGCGACAAGAACGCGGTGTCGGAGATCGTGCGGGTGGTGCATCCGCTGGTCCGCCGCTATTGCGGTGCGCGCCTCGGCAATACGGCCCACCTCCATGTCACCGCCGACGACGTGGTGCAGGAGATCTTGCTGGCCACCGTCAACGCCATCCCGCGCTACAAGGATCAGGGCAAGTCCTTCCTGGCCTTCGTCTACGGCATCGCGGCCAACAAGATCGCCGACGCGTACCGGCGCTCGCAGATGCACCCGACCTACCCGGTGGCCGAGGTGCCGGACGCCCCGTCGTCGGCGGCAGGCCCCGAGGAATGGGCGCTGGCGCTCGAACGCCGCACGGCCACCAGGGAATTGATGAAGGTGCTCGCCCCCGCGCACCGCGAGGTGCTGGTCATGCGGATCGTGCTCGGCTGGTCGGCCGCGCAGACCGCCGAGGCCATCGGCACCAGCCCCGGCGTGGTCAGGGTGATGCAGCATCGCGCCCTCAACAAGCTGCGGGCGCAGCTCCAGACGGCCGCCTGAAACCCGATCCGCGGCACAAACCGTATCGGGGAGTTATGGCTTGATGCCGTGGTGGGACAGCTCCACCCGCAGATCTTCCTCGGCCTCCACCGAGGTCACGAACAGCAGTTCGTCCTCGCCCTCGAAAGGATCGTCGCCCTGCGGCACGATCACCCGCCCGCCGCGCAGGATCGTCACCAGCGCGGCGTCGCGCGGCAGGGTCAGGGTGCGCACCGGCTTGCCCGCCAGCGCGGTGTCGGCGGGCAGGGTGATCTCGACCAGGTTCGCCTGTCCCTGGCGCAGCGTCATCAGCCGGACCAGGTCGCCGACCGAGACCGCCTCCTCGACGAGGGAGGCGAGCAGGCGCGGGGTCGAGACCGCCACGTCGACGCCCCACGACCCGTCGAAGAGCCACTCGTTGCGCGGGTCGTTGACCCTGGCGACCACCCGGCGCACGCCGAACTCGGTCTTGGCGAGCAGGCTGTGCACCAGGTTCGCCTTGTCGTCACCGGTGGCGGCGATGACCACCTCGTAGGTCTCCAGTCCGGCGTTCTCCAGCAGCGCCAGTTCACATGCGTCGGCGTGCACCCAGATGGCGTCCGGAATGGCGTCCGGGTCGATGTGGTCGAGCTGACGCTCGAGCAGCATCACCGTGTGTCCGCTGCGTAGCAGTTCGCGGGCAATCGATCGGCCGACGGCGCCTGCCCCGGCGATGGCCACCTTCATGATCAGTCCTCGCTAGCGGGGGGCTTGCCGGCCAGTGCGACGGCCTCGCCGACGTTGCCGGAGGTCGCGGCGACGTAGACGACGTCGTCGGCCTGGACGATGGTCTTGTTGTCGGGGAGCAGGCCCTGCCCGAACCGGATGATGAACGCCACCCGGACGGCGATCGCGCGTTCCAGGTCGCGCACCGTGCGCCCGTACCACTCCTCGTGCAGCGTCAGCTGGGTCACCGCGACCGTTCCGGTGGGGTCGCGCCAGGTGGTGGTGCTGGAATCGCCGACGAGGGTGCGCATGAAGCGGTCGGTGGTCCACGGCACGGTGGCGATGGTCGGGATGCCGAGCCGCTCGTAGACGGCGGCGCGCTTGGCGTCGTAGATCCGGGCCACCACGCGCTCGACGCCGAAGGTCTCGCGGGCCACCCTGGCCGAGATGATGTTGGAGTTGTCGCCGGAGGAGACCGCGGCGAACGCGTCGGCCCGCGCGATTCCGGCGCGCGTCAGCACATCCCGGTCGAAGCCGACGCCGACCAAGCGCTCGCCGGGGAAGTCTTCACCGAGCCGCAGGAACGCGCTCGGATCCCGGTCGATCACGGTGACTTGGTGGCCAACCCGGACCAGGGCGCGGGCCAGCGACGAACCGACGCGTCCGCATCCCATGATCACTACGTACACCGTGCAACCTCGCTCCTGGACCAATGACGTTCGGTCTGTTTGCCCGTCCGCAGAACCGTACCCGCCGGATGTGTCCATGGCCCACTTTCCCCCTCTGGAGGGTGGGCAAACCTGTTTGTGACACGTGGGCCTGCACAGACGCGCAGGTACACCCCGCGGGCGATCACCGGCCGGGGGATCTATGCTCGCTCCAGTGTCCAAGTTGACGACGGCAGCCAAGCGGATGCTGCTGGGCAGGCCCTTCCGTAGCGATTCGCTGGGGCACACACTGCTGCCGAAGCGAATCGCGCTGCCGGTGTTCGCCTCCGACGCGATGTCGTCGGTTGCCTACGCGCCCGAGGAAATCTTCCTCGTGCTCTCGGTGGCGGGCGTCTCGGCGTACATGTACGCGCCGTGGGTGGGTCTCGCGGTCGCCTTCGTCATGGCCGTCGTGGTGGCCAGTTACCGCCAGAACGTGCACGCCTACCCGTCCGGCGGTGGCGACTACGAGGTCGCGACCACGAATCTGGGGCCGACCGCCGGGCTCACGGTCGGCAGCGCCCTGCTGGTGGACTATGTGCTGACCGTCGCGGTCTCGATGTCCTCGGCCGCGTCGAACATCGGCTCGGCCATCCCGTTCGTGGCCACCCACAAGGTGCTGTTCGCGGTCGTCGCGATCGCGCTGCTCACCGCGATGAACCTGCGCGGCGTGCGGGAATCGGGCAAGGCGTTCGCGGTCCCGACCTACGCCTTCATCTTCGGCATGGCCATCATGCTGGGGTGGGGCCTGTTCCGCATCGTGGTGCTCGGCGAGGACCTGCAGGCCGAGTCGGCCGGGTTCCAGCTCGAAGCGGAGGACGAGCACCTGTACGGCCTCGCTTTCGCCTTCCTGATCGCGCGCGCGTTCTCCTCGGGCTGCGCCGCGCTGACCGGTGTCGAGGCGATCAGCAACGGCGTGCCCGCGTTCCGCAAGCCCAAGTCGCGAAACGCCGCGACCACGCTGCTGATGCTGGGCAGCATCGCGATCGCGCTGCTGATGGGCATCATCATCCTGGCGCAGAAGATCGGCATCGTGTACGCCCACGACACCGACCACCTGATCGGTGCGCCCGACGACTACCAGCAGAAGACGCTGATCGCCCAGATCGCCGAGACGGTCTTCCAGGGCTTCCCGATCGGCTTCTTCTTCATCACCACCGTCACCGCGCTGATCCTGGTGCTGGCCGCCAACACCGCGTTCAACGGCTTCCCGGTGCTGGGTTCGATTCTGGCCCAGGACCGTTACCTGCCGCGCCAGCTGCACACCCGCGGCGACCGGCTGGCCTTCAGCAACGGCATCCTGTTCCTGTCCGGCGCCGCGATCGCCTTCGTCGTGGTCTTCGGCGCCGAGGTCACCAAGCTCATCCAGCTCTACATCGTCGGCGTGTTCGTCTCGTTCGTGCTCAGCCAGACCGGCATGCTGCGGCACTGGACGCGGTTGCTGCGCACCGAGACCGACCCGGCGCAGCGGGCCAGGATGCACCGCTCCCGGGTGATCAACGCGGTCGGCCTCAGCGCCACCGGCGCGGTGCTGATCATCGTGCTCATCACCAAGTTCTTCGCGGGCGCGTGGATCGCGATCCTGACCATGGTGTCGATCTTCGTCGTGATGAAGATGATCCGGCGCCACTACGACTCGGTCGCCAGGGAGCTCGACGAGCACGAGTGGGACGGCGTGCTGCCGAGCCGCTCGCATTCGATCGTGCTGGTCTCGCGGCTGCACCTGCCCACCAGGCGCGCCCTGGCCTACGCCCGCGCCACCCGGCCGGACACGCTCGAGGCGATCACGGTGAACGTCGACGAGGCCGACACCAGAGCGCTGGTGCGGGAATGGGAGAACAGCGATATCACCGTGCCGCTGAAGGTGATCGAATCGCCGTACCGCGAGATCACCAAGCCGGTGCTCGACTACGTCAAGCGGGTGCGTCGCGACGCGCCGCGCGACGTGGTGACGGTGTTCATCCCCGAGTACGTGGTCGGCCACTGGTGGGAGACCGTGCTGCACAACCAGAGCGCGCTGCGGCTCAAGGGCAGGCTGCTGTTCGAGCCCGGCGTCATGGTGACTTCGGTGCCGTGGCAGTTGAGCTCGTCGACGACGCGGGCCAAGCAGGTGGGCGAGATCAACGCGCCCGGCGCGGTGCGGCGCGGCTACGAGGACCGGGTATGAGCGCGCGGCATCGGCGCGCCGCAGGCAGGTCTCCGCGATGACCGACTGGTTCGGCCTGACCTTCGACCTGCGGCTCGGCCCGCCCGGGCACGGCGGGTTCTGCGTCGGCAGGCACGAGGGCCGGGTCGTCTTCGTGCGGCACGGGCTGCCGGGTGAGCTGGTGCGCGCGACGGTCACCGAGGATCGCGGCGGTTCGTTCTGCCGCGCCGACGCCGTGCGGATCCTCGAGCCTTCACCGGATCGAGTGCCCGCCAGCTGCCCGGTCTCCGGGCCGGGCGGCGCGGGCTGCTGCGATTTCTCGCACGCCACTCCCGCCGCCCAGCGTGGACTGAAGGCCGCGGTGGTGGCCGAGCAGTTGCGCAGGCTGGCGGGCATCGAGCGCGAGGTGGTCGTCGAGCCGATCGCCGGATACCCGGACGACAAGTCCGGCGGCTGGCGCACCAGGATCCGGCTGCCGGTCGATGCCGAGGGTCGGGCAGGCGTGCACCGTTATCGCAGCACCGAGGTGATCGCGGATCTGCGCTGCCCGCAACCGGTTTCGGGGGCGATGGACGGTATCGCGGACCGCGTGTGGACGCCCGGCGCCGATCTGGTCGTCACGGTGGACGGTGACGGGGTGCGGCATCTCGTGGAACTGCCGCCCGCCGAGCACGCGACGCCGCGGCGGGGCAGGCGGCACGGCGGCGGACCACGGGGACGGCGCGGCGGTGACGCCGGGGATCGCCGGAGCCGAGGGCCGGAGGGTGGCGGGCCTTCGGTCGAAGGTGCGGCGGGACGGCACGGGGCCGAGGATCCCGCGGAAGCCCGCCGCGCGGCGGCGGCGCGCCGGGCGGCGACGCACGCCGCACGCGACGAATGGGTGATCGACGGCAGCGGGCGGGCCGTGGAATACGTGGCCGGGCGACGCTGGGAGGTCGCCGCGACCGGGTTCTGGCAAGCGCATCGTCTTGCGGCACAGTGTTATTCGGACGTCGTGTCGGAATGGTCCGATCTCGCCGCAGGCGACCTCGCCTGGGACCTGTACAGCGGCGCGGGAGTCTTCGCGGCGCGGCTCGCCGATCGGGTCGGAGCGGAGGGCGCGGTGCTCGCGGTGGAATCGGCGCGTTCCGCCGTGGCCGACGGACAGGCCGCGCTGCGCGACCTGCCATGGGTGGAGCTGCGCGCCGAACGCGTCGAGCGCTGGTTGGCCGAACACGCCGGCGGCGCCGCGCCGCGGGCGGTGGTGCTGGATCCGCCGCGCGCGGGCGCGGGAAAGGAGGTCGTCGCGGCGGTAGCGACGGCGAATCCGTCCCGGGTCGTCCACGTCGGCTGCGACCCGGCCGCTTTCGCCCGCGATCTCGGCCTCTACCAATCGCACGGCTATCGCCTCACCGACCTGCGCGCTTTCGACGCCTTCCCGGCGACCCACCACGTGGAGTGCCTGGCGCTGCTCGAGCGGTGAGAGTCCGCCGCGGCCGTCGGAGGATTCGGCCGTGGTCGGCGTCTTGCGCCGAGTCGGGCCTGCCGCCCACCGGGGTGCGGCCCGATCCTCATAAACCTGTGGCACGGCCGGTTTAGAGTCCTGATCATGACCGTGTACGTGATCGCCCAGCTGAAGTTCACCGACCGCGCCGCCTACGACCGCTACCAGGCGCGCTTCATGTCGGTGTTCACCAAGTACGAGGGCACCCTTCTCGCCGCCGACGAAACCCCGACCACCCTCGAGGGGACGACCGACCGCGAGAAGGTCGTCCTGATGTCCTTCCCCAACGAGGCCGCCGTCGCCGCGTGGTCGGAATCCCCTGAGTACCAGGAGATCTCGAAGGACCGGCGAGCAGGCGCCGACGGCGTGATCCTGCTGGCGAAGGGTCTCGACCACCGCCCGAGCTGATGCGCGAGCGCCGCGAGCCGGACAGCCGCCGACCGGCGCAAGGTCGGCGGCGGACCCGAGAGTCCTTGTGCCGGTTGCCGAAGCCTCCGCTGCTCGCGGAGCGCGGCGGTTGCTGGTTCCGGGTGCCGGGCTGCGGCGGGCCCGACGGCGAGCTGCACGTGGGGGTGGAGGCGGACTTCCGGCCCGCCCTCGAGGCGCATCCGGCTTTCGTGGTCGACGTCGACGCGACGGCCGAGGCGGTCGCGGCCGGGGGCCATCCGGTGCGGAGGGCCGATCCCGCCGAGATCCCGGGCCGCCGCCGCTTCTTCACCGTCGACGGCGTCGGCAACCGGCTGGAGTTCCTGGCGCGCTGAGGTCCGGCGGGCGGGATCAGTGTTCGTAGTGGGGCGGGCGGCGGTCGCGGCGGGCGCGGATGGCTTCGTCGAAGTTGTCGGTGGTGAGGCGGACGTAGAGCTGGGCGAGGCCCTCCTGCTGCATGTGCGATTCGAAGCTGCTCGCCTCCAGCCCGCTCCACAGCATCCGCTTGGTGAGCTCGGTGCCGACCCTGCTGAAGCCGATGATGCGCTCGGCCAGGTCATAGCAGGTGTCGAGGAGCTTCGCGGTGGGCACGGTGCGGGAGACCAGGCCGATCCGCTCGGCCTCGACGGCGTCGACGTCGCGGCCGGAGAGCATGATCTCGAAGGCGCGCGCGGAGCCGATGGCGCGCGGCAGCAGGAAACTCATGCCCAGTTCGGTCGAGGTGAGCCCGTTGTTGATGCCCGCGGCGCGGAAGTAGGCGTCCTCGCCCGCGATGCGGATGTCGGCGCCGACGCTCAGGCAGAACCCGCCGCCGATGGCCGCGCCGTTGACCGCGGCGATCACGGGTTGGTGCATGCGGCGCAGCGTGATCATCACGTCGTTGAGCAGGTCCATCGAACGCCGCGCCACCGTGGTGGTGGTGAGCCCCGTCGTGTTCGGCACCCGACCGGCGCCCTGGAGGTCGGCGCCGGAACAGAATCCGTGCCCGGCCCCGGTCAGCACCACCACGCGGACGTCGTTGTCGGCGCTCACCTGCTCGAACGCCTCGCGCAGCGGGATCATCACGTCGAAGGCCATGGCGTTCATCCGCTCCGGCCGGTTCAGCGTCACCAGCGCGATCTGCGGCCGCGGCCGATCGATCAGCACGAAGGACATGGCGACTCCTGACCCGCGGCGCCGGGTCCGCCGCGCGCCTTCACTATAGGGTTGCCCGCGCGTCGATCGCGGCGAAATCCGCGCCCCTTCAGTCCAATGCCCAGGTGGCGCGCACGTTCGCCGAGATCTCCGATTCGCCGAGCTCCACCGGGACCGCGGCGGCGAACGCCACCTCGCCCACCGGCGCCGACATCGCGCGCATCGCCGGCGCGAAAGGCGGTGCGGACGCGGCGTTCTCGGTGATCTCCAGCACCGTGCCCAGCGAGCGGCCCGCGCGTGCGGCGTACTGCTCGGCCTTGGCCAGCGCGTTGTCCCACGCCGCGTCGCGGGCACGCGCGAGCAAGCCGGCCTGGTCGGCGAAGGTCAGGACGAGCCCGCCCAAGCGGACGTCGTCGCCGCCCGCCTCGACCGCGTCGGCGATGATCGTGGCGGGGCCGGGGAACGCTCCTTTCTCCGCGTCGATATCGCGCAGCGCGACGGTGAGATCGGCGGTCGCGAGATATCCCGTGATGCGGTTGCCCTGCCCCTCGGTCCACACGGTCTCGGTGCGCACCGACAGCCCGCTGGTGGCGATGTCGGCGTCGGCGACGCCGTTGCCGCGCAGCGCCGAGGTGACCGCCGAGACGCGCTCGCCCGCCTGCCCGTAGGCCAGCGCGACCTTGCTCGCCCTGGTCTCGACGGAGAGGGTGACCCGCATCAGATCCGGGGTGGCGCGCACGCTGCCCTGACCGAAGGTGGTGACCGTGCCGGTGTCGGACTTCTTCTTGCTCACGTCGCTGTGCTCCTCGCTCGGTTGTCTCGTCGCCGGATCGTCGGACGCCATGGCTGGCTCGCTAGTCCCCGCCGCGGACCACGATGGTCCGCACGGCGGAGTCCACCTGCGCGTACGCGCTGGCCGCGAGCCGTTTCAGCAGCGCCATCTTCAGCTGTGGCGCGCGTTCGGCGAGCACGTCGAAGCGGGCCGGGTCGAGCACCGCGACCCTGACCTCGGTCTCGGCGCGCACCTCGTTCACGAACGGCGCGTCGACCAGCATCGGCAGTTCCCCGAACGACATCCCCGCCGACAGCGTGACCAACCGGTGGGCGCGTCCGTCGGCGCCGAAGAAAGTGAGCCGCACCCGCCCTTCCAAGATCAGATACAGCCCGGAACGGCTGCTGCCGTGGCGGGCGATCACCTCGCCGCGGGCGATGGTGCGTCCCTCGAACTCCTTCGCCAGCCGGTCTCTGTCCTCGGGGGTGAGCGCGGCGAGCACGGGGTGCTCCTCGATCGAAATCGACGTGCACGCCGGTTCGTCGGCGGGCCGGTGCCTGGCCAGCACGATGTCCTCGCACCACTCGGTGGCGGTGTCGCGGTCGATGAAGATCCGCCCGCGCGGGTCGGCCGGGTCCAGGCTCGACACCGAGCGCCCCAGCTTGGCGTCCGGGTCCACCAGCGCGACCAGGCAGTCGGTCGCGGCGAGCTCGCGGTGCAGGTCGTCGAGCATGGTGACCGCGATCGCGCTGACCTCACCGACTCGGCGCAGGTCGATCAGCAGCGCGTCCAGCTCTCCGGCCCTCGCCTCGATCGCCCGCACCGCGCTCTCCGCGCCCGCGAACAACAGGTCGCCGTGTAGTTCGTAGACCCTGGCCCGGTGTCCGTGCTCGTCGAGCACCGCGATCTCCTCGGTGCTGCGCCGCATCCGGGACGGAGCCTCCGCCATCGTGTACTCGGCGCGGATCGCTGTGCGCGCCGACCGCGTGACGTGCAGGAAGTGCAGTTCCAGCCGCCGCGAGAGCTCCCGGCACGCCGCGACCCCGCGCACGCTGTTGCCCTGCCGATCCAGGCGCGGCGAGTACACCGCGATCCCGATCTGTCCGGGCAGCACCGCGAGAATGCCGCCGCCGACGCCGCTCTTGGCGGGCAGGCCGACGGTGCTCACCCAGTCGCCCGCCGCGTTGTACATCCCGCAGGTCGTCATCACGCTCAGCACCTGCTCGGTGAGCGCGCTGGACAGGGCCCGCTCCCTGGTCAGCGGGTTGACGCCGTTGTTGGCCATGGTCGCGGCCATCACCGCGAGGTCGTGGCAGGTGACGTCGATCGAGCACTGCCGGAAGTAGCGGTCCACCGCCTCGTCCGGATCGGAGTCGATGATGCCGAACGAGCGCAGCATGTAGCCGATGGCGCGGTTGCGATAACCGGTGCGCGCCTCGGAGGCGTACACGGCGTCGTTCAGGCGCAGCTCGCGCCCGGCGAAACGGGAGTAGCAGCGGCGCACCCGGTCGAACTTGTCGGCGGCGTCACGGCCTGCGATCAACGAGGCGGCGGTGATGGCGCCCGCGTTGATCATCGGGTTGCGCGGACGTTCGGTCACCGGGTCGAGGCTGATCTCGTTGAACGGTTCGCCGGAGGGTTCCACATCGATGCGCTCGGCCACCGCGGCGGGCCCGCGATCGGCCAGCGCGAGCGCGTAGGTGAACGGCTTGGAGATCGACTGGATCGTGAAGGCCGCGTGCACGTCACCGGCGCCGTAGACCCGCCCGTCCGCGGTGGCCAGGCACAGGCCGAACGAATCGGGTTGCACCGCAGCGAGTTCGGGAATGTAGTCGGCCAGCTCGCCGGATCGATCGGTCACGCACCCGGCGTATACGTCGGCGACGATGCGCGCCACCACGCCGGCATCGGCTGGTCGGGGAACCTCGTGCTGGGGCTCGGCCACACGACCACTCTATGGGCGTTCGCCGCGCCCGGGGCGCGAAGTTTGCCCGGACACTGTCGGGCCACGTTCGCGCGACAGGTACGGTAGGGACCGACGGCCGGATGTTTTCGTCCGGCCGCGCGCGTGCCCAGTCTCACATTTCGCGACGAAGTCGGTTGGTGACAGGCACTTGTCGGAAAGCGGCACTGTCACCGCTCAGTAGACTGATCGGATCAGAAGCGCTATCCGGAGGGAGCGAGTTCAGGTGGGAGTGCTTTCCCGGGTCGACACGCCCGAAGACTTGCGCCGGCTGAACGTGGCCGAGTTGCGGGAGCTGGCGGAGGAGATCCGTGAGTTCCTGGTGCGGAAGGTCGCCGCCACCGGCGGCCACCTCGGACCGAACCTCGGCGTGGTGGAGCTGACCATCGCGCTGCATCGGGTCTTCGATTCGCCTGCCGATCCATTGATCTTCGACACCGGCCACCAGGCCTACGTGCACAAGATCCTCACCGGCCGCAAGGACCAGTTCGACGGCCTGCGCAAGCAGGGCGGACTGTCGGGCTACCCGAGCCGCGCGGAGAGCGCCCACGACTGGGTCGAGTCCTCGCACGCCTCCGCGGCGCTGTCCTACGCCGACGGCCTGGCCAAGGCCTTCCAGCTCACCGGGCAGGGCAGGCACGTCGTCGCGATCGTCGGCGACGGCGCGCTCACCGGCGGCATGTGCTGGGAGGCGCTGAACAACATCGCCGCCGCGCCGGACCGCTCGGTGGTGATCGTCGTCAACGACAACGGCCGCTCCTACGCGCCGACCATCGGCGGACTGGCCGACCGGCTCACCGCGCTGCGCACCCAGCCCTTCTACGAGCACGCGCTGGACGCGGGCAAGCGGATCCTGAAGAGCATTCCGCGGGTGGGCGAATCGGCCTACTCGATGGTGCACGCGGTGAAGGCGGGCATCAAGGACGCGGTGAACCCGCAGGAGCTGTTCAGCGATCTCGGGCTCAAGTACGTCGGCCCGGTGGACGGCCACGACGTCGCCGCCATGGAGGCGGCGCTGCGCCGCGCCAAGGACTTCGGTGGTCCGGTGGTGGTGCACGCGGTCACCCAGAAGGGCCGCGGCTACGCGCCCGCGGAGAACCACGTCGCCGACCAGATGCACGCCTGCGACCCCATCGACCCGCTGACCGGCCGCCCCGTCGGCGGTCCGAAGGCGATCGGCTGGACCTCGGTGTTCTCCGAGGAACTGATCGCGCACGCCCACCAGCGCGACGACATCGTCGCCATCACCGCCGCGATGCCGGGCCCGACCGGTCTCGCCGCGTTCGGCGAGCGGTTCCCCGACCGGATGTTCGACGTCGGCATCGCCGAGCAGCACGCCATGGCGTCGGCGGCCGGTCTCGCGCTCGGCGGTCTGCACCCCGTGGTCGCGATCTACTCGACCTTCCTCAACCGCGCCTTCGATCAGCTGTTGATGGACGTGGCTCTGCTGAAGCAGCCCGTCACCGTGGTGCTGGACCGCGCGGGCATCACCGGGTCCGACGGCGCCAGCCACAACGGCATGTGGGACCTGTCGGTGCTCGGCATCGTCCCCGGCATCCGGGTGGCGGCTCCGCGCGACGCGGCCACCCTGCGCGAGGAACTGGGAGAGGCGCTGGCCGTGAACGACGGGCCCACCGCGCTGCGGTTCCCGAAGGGCAGTGTGATCGAGGACATTCCGGCCGTCGAACGACTCGACGGTGTGGACGTGCTGCGCTTTCCGGACGCCGAGGGCGGTTCGGCGCGGGCGCAGCGCGGTGATGTGCTGATCGTCGCCGTCGGTTCGTTCGCCGAGACGGCGCTGGGTGTCGCGGATCTGCTGACGCCGGAAGGCGTCGCGGTCACCGTCATCGACCCGCGCTGGGTGCTGCCGGTCTCGGACACCGTGGTCAAGCTCGCGGAGAACTACCGCCTGGTGGTCACCCTCGAGGACGGCGGCCTGCACGGCGGCATCGGCTCCACCGTCTCGGCCCGCCTGCGCTCCGCGGGCCTCGACGTCCCCACCCGCGACCTCGGCGTGCCGCAGCAGTTCCTCGACCACGCCTCCCGCAACCAGGTCCACGAGGAACTCGGCCTCACCGCCGAAGATATCGCCCGGCGCATCACCGGCTGGCTCAGCGCGAGCTGAGACGACCCCACTCGACCACACGCCCCGGCAGGCTCGGATCCTCCGAGCGCCGGGGCGCGTGTCGTTCTCAGGCCGGCGTCGGGTCCCCCGGGCGCGGACGTCGGGTCAGGCGGGTGTGGGCGCCAGCGCGACGGTGAGCCGGGGCACGGCCAGTTCCCGCTGCCAAGGACGGGCACCGCCGGACTTCAGGAAACCGTCGATCGCGGCCGCGAGCTCGGCGGTGTCGGTGCGGTCGTATTCCGGCAGCCCGTCCCAGCACAGTCTGCGGACCAGGTCGGGGGAGAGCAGGTTCTCGACCGGGACCGAGTGCTCGAGCGAGAGTTCGCCCATCGCGGCGCGGGCGCGGGCGAGGCGGGCGGCGGCGATCGGGTCGCGGCGCTCCCAGCGGTTCGGCGGGGGCGGGCCGTCGAACGGCTGGGTGAGCGGGGGCAGTTCGCTGTCCGGCAGCGCCCGGGCGCGGTCGACGGCGCCGAGCCACTCGCGCGAATACCGGCGCTGGCGCGGCCCGCCGAAGACCGGGAGGGTGCGCAGCTGGGCGATGGTGCGCGGGTCGGCGGTCGCGGCGGAGACGATGGCGGCGTCCGGCAGGATGCGCGCGGGCGCCACGTCGCGGGCGCGGGCCAGCCCGTCTCGCGTCGTCCAGAGCTCGCGCACGACGGCCAGCTGCCGCGCGCGGCGCAGCGTATGGATGCCGGAGGTGCGCCGCCACCGGTCGGCCTTGGGTGCGGGCGGTTCCGTGGTCCTGATGTGCTCGAATTCCTGTGCCGCCCAATCGGTCTTGCCTTGCGCCTCGAGATCGGCGGCGACCGTGGCGCGCAGCTCGAGCAGGAGCTCCACGTCCAGTGCGGCGTAGTTGAGCCAGTCGGCGGGCAGCGGCCGGGTCGACCAGTCGGCGGCGCCGTGGCCCTTGCGCAGCGCCCGGCCGAGCAGCCGCTCGACCATCGCGGCCAGCCCGACCCGCTCGTATCCGGCTAGCCTGCCGCCGAGCTCGGTGTCGAACAGTCGCGCGGGACGCAGCCCCAGTTCCGCCAGACCCGGCAGATCCTGATCGGCCGAATGCAGCACCCACTCCAGATCGTTGATCGCCTCGGCCAGCGGCGCGAGCCCGTCGGTCACCGGGATCGGGTCGATCAGGAACGTGCCGGCACCCGCGCGGCGCAGCTGGATCAGGTAGGCGCGCGCGGAGTAGCGGAATCCCGAGGCGCGCTCGGCGTCGACCGCGAGCGGCCCGCTGCCGCCCGCCAGCGTCGCGGCCGCCGCGGCGACCTCCTCCGCGGTGGCGAGGACCGGCGGCACTCCATCGACGGGGGCGAGCAGAGGTTCCGCTGTGCTGTCTCCCGCGCGCCCGTCCTCGGGCTGGTCTCCTACCGGCATAGACCTGAACTTTACGTTGTGGTCAGTTGTGGTCGTTGCTGGTATACGACTGTGGACGCAGATGGGTGATCCCGGCGGGCGGCAGACCCGCCGAATAGGCCAGTACCTCGCAGAACGCCTCGACGTGCGGACGCATCTCCGTGGTGAGCGCGGTCCACGACGCGCGCAGCTCCAATTGGTGGGCGCGGGGCGGGCCCGCGATGTCGCCGTAGCGCACCGAACTGGTCGACGTGACGGTGCCGCCGAGCGCGGTGAACGGCTCGGTCCGCGACTCGAGCGCGTCCACCAGCCAGCTCCAGGCCACCTCGGGAAGCAGCGGGTCGGTGGCCAGCGTGGCGTCGATGTCGGCCTGGATGTAGGCGACCAGACGGAATATCCCGTGCCAGGCGTCGTCGCCGTCCGGGTCGTGCAGCAGGATCAGCCTGCCGAACGCGTCACCCTCGGAATCGACCGGAACGACCGGGGTTTCGGGATGTTTGACTTCGGCGCCGAGGGCGTAGGAGAAGGGTGCCAGGCGTTGCGGCGGCCGGATGGGCGCGAGCTCGATCCGAGGATGCACGGTTGCGGTGCCCATCGCCTCGACCGCGGCGCGAAACGGAGCTGGTTCGCCTTGGGGGTCTTCGGTCGGTGCGGCGCCGTCGCGGAAGTCGAGCGGTGTCACAAAAGCGACGGTAGACCTTGTGCCCCCGGCGCGGGCGGAGGCGCGCCGCTACGGCCGCACGACGGCCTGTTTCGTCCGGTCCGCCGCTGCCGCACTCCGGCTCCGGAGCCACCGCCGGGCGCGCATACGATAGCGGTGATGAGCACCTACACTCGCCGCCGCTTGACCGACGCCCCGTTCCTGGCCGCCGCTACCAGCGCCGCCCCGAGCAGGCGCCCGGTGTGGTTCATGCGCCAGGCCGGACGTTCGCTGCCCGAGTACCGCGAACTGCGCGCGGGCATCGGCATGCTGGAGTCCTGCTTCGACCCGGAACTGGTGTGCGAGATCACCATGCAGCCGATCCGCAGGCACGGCGTGGACGCGGCGATCCTGTTCTCCGACATCGTCGTTCCGCTCAAAGCGGCCGGGATCGACCTCGACATCGTGCCCGGCGTCGGCCCGGTGGTGGCCGCTCCGGTGCGCACCACGGACGACGTGCGCGCGTTGCCCCGGCTGCGGCCGGAGGAAGTCGGCGCGGTCACCGAGGGCGTGCGCCTGCTCACCGACGCGCTGGGCCAGACGCCGCTGATCGGTTTCGCGGGCGCCCCGTTCACCCTCGCCTCGTACCTGGTCGAGGGCGGGCCGAGCAAGAATCACGAGCGCACCAAGGCGATGATGCACGCCGACCCCAAGACCTGGCACGAACTGCTCGGCGTGCTCACCGACATCACGATCGTGTTCCTCCAGGCGCA
The DNA here is from genome assembly GCF_057708605.1 of Nocardia sp. bgisy118. Lineage (NCBI taxonomy): Bacteria > Bacillati > Actinomycetota > Actinomycetes > Mycobacteriales > Nocardiaceae > Nocardia > Nocardia sp. bgisy118. Next base: position 90,337 of record NZ_JBYISM010000025.1, read on the forward strand.
GCTGGCGGCAGGTGTGGACGCGGTGCAGCTGTTCGACTCCTGGGCGGGTGCGCTCTCGCTCGCCGACTACCGCACCTTCGTGCTGCCGCATTCCGAGCGGGTGTTCGCCGAGATCGCCGACGCGGGCGTGCCGCGCATCCACTTCGGCGTCGGCACCGGCGAACTGCTCGGCGCGATGGGCGAGGCGGGCGCCGACGTGGTGGGCGTCGACTGGCGCGTCCCGCTGACCGAGGCGGTGCGCCGCGTCGGTGCCGGAAAAGCCTTGCAGGGCAACCTGGATCCGGCCATCCTCTTCGCGGGCCCCGAGGCCGTCGAGGCCGAGGCACGCCGCATCGCGGCGGAGGCCGACGAGGCCGTCACGATGGGCGCTGCGGGTCATATCTTCAACCTCGGACACGGCGTTCTCCCGGACACCGACCCTGGCGTCCTCACCGCCTTGGTCGAACTCGTTCACGAACTCTGAGACCGCCGCCGAGATTCCGCGGGCTCTGTCGGAGCCCGCGGATCGGGGGAGCGAGGTGCTGTTCCGCACAACGGGCGGGGCGCGGGCAGTCGTGATCGGCGGGCGGGATACCGTCGCAGACATGAGGATCGCGATTGTCGGCGGTGGAATCAGTGGTCTCGTCGCGGCCTACCGGCTGCGCACGCGGTTGGGCGCCGACGCCGACATCGTGGTGCTCGACCGCGCCGAACGGCTGGGCGGCATTCTCTACACCGGCGACGTCGGCGGGGAACCGCTGGATCTGGGGGCGGAGGCGTTCGTCGGGCGCAGGCCCGAGGTGCCCGCCCTGCTGGGCGAACTCGGCCTGACGGATCAGCTCGTGACGCCCGCAGGCCGACGTCCGCTGGTGTGGGCAGGCGGCGAGGCGCATCCGCTGCCGTCGGGCACCCTCATGGGCATTCCCTCCGACGCCGAATCGATGCGCGGCCTGGTCGACGTCGACACGCTGGCCCGCATCGCCGCCGAACCCGACCGCGCTCTCACCTGGTACCCGGACGCCGACCTGGACGTGTACAGCCTGGTCGCCGACCGTTTCGGCGCCCAGGTCGCCGAGCGCAGCGTGGACCCGCTGCTGGGCGGTGTGTACGCGGGCAGCTCGCGCTCCATCGGCGTGCGCGCCGCACTGCCCGGTGTCGCCGCCGCCCTCGACGCGGGCGCGCCGAGTCTCACCCACGCCGTCGCGGCCGCGCTGCCGCCGCCGTCCGACGCCCCGGTGTTCGGCGGCATCCGCGACGGGTACCGGGTGCTGCTCGACGCGCTGGCCGACGCGGCGGCCGCACGGTTCGTCACCGCGACGCCGGCCACCCGGCTCGCGCGCGCCTCCCGCGGCTGGGTGCTCGACCCCCTCGGGCTCGTCGACGCCGTCGTGCTGGCCACCCCGGCGCCGGTCACCGCCCGGCTGCTCCGCTACGTCGCGCCCGAGGCGGCGGACGCGGCCGCCGGGATCGAACTGTCCTCCTCCGTCGTCGTCGCGCTGTCGCTGCCGAGGGACACCGCGCTACCGGACAACTCCGGCATCCTGGTCGCCACCGGAGAGTCCTTGCGCGCCAAGGCCTTCACTCTCTCCAGTCGCAAATGGCCGCATCTCGCCGAGCGTGAGACGGCGCTGGTGCGCGCCTCGTTCGGCAAGTTCGGCGACGCCGCGCCGCTGTCCTGGTCCGACGCCGACCTGATCGCCGCCGCGACCGAGGACCTGGCCACGGTCACGGGCGCCGTCATCGACCCGGTCGAAGCGATCGTGCAGCGCTGGCCGGGCGGCCTGGCCCAGTACGCCGTCGGCCACGTCGACCGCATCGCCGAGATCGAGTCCGCCACAGCCGAACTCGACGGGATCGCGCTGGCGGGCGCGTACCTGCACGGCGTCGGCGTCCCGGCCTGCGTCGCTTCCGGGGAAACCGCCGCACGCCGCATCGCCGAGTCCCTGTCCGCGCCCGCGCCGTCCTAGGCGTGCCCCACGCGGCGGAGCGTCCCGGTCGCAGTGGCACGATAGGAATCATGGCGCGACTCGACTATCAAGCTCTCAACTCCACGATCCGTTACCTGATGTTCTCGGTGTTCCAGGTGGAGCCGGGTGTGCTTGGCGAGGACCGCGAGGCGGCCGTCAAGGAGGCGCGCGCGTTCTTCGACGGACTGGCCGAGCGCGACGTGGTGGTGCGCGGCATCTACGACGTGGCGGGCATGCGCGCCGACGCCGACTTCATGATCTGGACGCACGCCGAGCGCGTGGAGGACCTGCAGGCCGCGTACGCGGACTTCCGCAGGACCACCGAGCTGGGCCGGGCCAGCGCCCCGGTGTGGAGCAACGTCGCGCTGCATCGCCCCGCGGAGTTCAACAAGAGCCACATCCCGGCCTTCCTGGCCGGCGAGGACCCGGGCAACTACATCTGCGTCTACCCGTTCGTGCGGTCCTACGAGTGGTACCTGCTGCCCGACGAGGATCGCCGCAAGATGCTGGCCGACCACGGCAAGGCCGCCCGCGGCTACCCCGACGTGCGCGCCAACACCGTGAGCTCGTTCGCGCTCGGCGACTACGAGTGGATTCTCGCTTTCGAGGCGCCGGAACTGCACCGGATCGTGGATCTCATGCGCGATCTGCGCGCCACCGAAGCGCGGCTGCACGTCCGCGAAGAGGTGCCGTTCTTCACCGGCCCGCGGGTGGAGGTCGACAAGCTCATCGCGGCGCTGCCTTGATCGAAAAGCTGCCCTGATCGAAAAACACCCTGCATGCCCCGGGTTTTCGGGGCATGCTGGGCGTGTCGACGGGCCCGTATTCTGCGCTGAGCGTTCGGTCGGCTATCCGGCTGCGCTGTCCGAGGGGTGCAGCCGCAGTGAGATGGAGTTGATGCAATAGCGCTGGTCGGTGGGTGTGGGATACCCCTCGCCCTCGAACACGTGGCCGAGGTGGCTGTGGCAATTCGCGCACAGCACTTCGACCCGGTGCATACCCAGCGAATCGTCGGGAAGCAGGATCACCGCGTCCGACTTGGCCGGATCGAAGAACGACGGCCAGCCGCAGTGCGACTCGAATTTCTCTGTGCTGCGGAATAATTCGGCGTCGCAGGCGCGGCAGCTGTACACGCCCTCGGTCTTGGTGTCGGTGTACTCCCCGGTGAAGGGACGTTCGGTCGCGGCCTCGCGCAGCACCGCGTACTCCTCGGGGTTCAGCTTGGCCCGCCACTGCTGCGGCGTCAGCTGGAGTCGTGGCGCGGGTAAAGACGTTTCGGCGTCGGAACTCATTGCTCCACGCTAATACGTTTCTCCTCCACGGGCTCCGAACCATTGCGTGACGTGGGCGAATCCGGAAGCGGACCGGTCGCGGGCGTGACGGGCTCGGCGCTGTCGCGGCTGTCCGGCGCGTTCTTCATCCAGACGGGGTCGATGCCGAACGGCAGGCGGCCTTCGCGCCGGGCGGCCAGGTACCGGTCGCCGAGCACGCAGAACGCCACGATGAGCAGCAGGCTCCAGCCGAACGTGATACGCAGGTATTCGAGGTTGCGTCCCAGGCTCTGAAAGCGGTCCGACAGCCACTTGTCGTAGGACATGAATCCGAAGATCGCCAGCCAGGCGGGCCAGTTGCGCAGAACGGAATTGCGCAGCACCACCGTCATCAGGAATGGGAACAGCATCATCGAGTAGTACATCTGGCCCAGACCGGACAGCAGGAACTCCGCGGTGAGCAGTACGCCGGACGCCGTGGTGACGAAGAACAGCTCGTCGTCGCGGTAGTACCGGTAGAGCAGCCACAGCGAGATCGCGACCAGGGCGGCCATCGTCAGGCGGATACCCCAGGTCAGCGCGTCCGGCAGGCCGTAGTAGGCGGCGTTGCCCGCGATCGCGCTGTTGAAGTAGTCCCTGGTCTCCAGGATGTAGGGGAGCGTTCTGCTGAAGAACTGCTCGGGGTCCTTCAGCAGCGGCCAGGCGGCCGCGGTGAACGCCACCGGCACGCCGATGGCGGTGAGGAAAACCTTCCACTGTCCGCGCGCCGCCGCGATCAGCACCAGCGGCGCCAGCGTGGGTTTCACCGTGATGCTCACTCCGAGTACGGCGCCCGCCCACAGATCGCGCCGCGCTAGCAACAAGTGCAGGAACAGCAGCTCGGCCAGCAGGATGCAGCCGTTCACGTTGGTGAAGACCAGCGTGTTGATGACCGTCTCGGACATGAACATGGCCAGCAGCAGCGCGGGCGCGGCCACGGACTTCACCGAGTACTTGAACAGCCGCAGCAGCAGGTACCAGGCCAGCAGAATGGCGGCGGCGTTGATCAGGATGAACAGCCAGCGCGATTTCTCGGGATCGATCAGCGCGATGGGTGCAATGAGCAGCGTGCCGCCCGGCGGGTAGAGGTAGTGCGGGTCGACGGAGTCGAAGTTGGCGGTGTATACCGGGCGGCCGTTGAGGAAGGCCAGCGAAGCGTTGTAAACCGGCTTGTAGTCGTCGGTGATGAACCCGTTGACAGCCTTGATGAATACCCTATTCAGCACCGTCATGACCGCGAGGGGCCAGAGTGCGAACTTGATCACCTCGGCGGTGGTGCGAGCGGTGCGGGGCTCGAGCTGTCGAAGTAACACTGGGGCACGGTACACCGGATCGGCGGCGCGCAGGTTGCCGGGATATGTCTCGGCGTGCCTGGCTCGCCCATGTGAAACGGCTATGAAGCCCCCGGTCAGGCGGGGCAGGCGCTGCCGTCCTGCGGCAGCCGCGCCTCTTTCAGATAGTCCAGCAGCAGACGCTGCGCGCATCCCGAATGGGTGAACACCGGATGCCCCCAGCCCTGCCAGTTCACCGACGCGTGCCGCGCGCCCGCCGCGCCGAGCGCGCCCGTCACCGATGCCTGACCGCCGTTGCCCACCACCGGGTCGGCGATGCCGCCGAGCACCAGCACCGGAAGGGTGAACTTCTCCGGCAGCGGCGGGGCGCCCGCGACCGGCCACGCCGAGCAGTCCATCAGCGCGATCGCCGCGTTCCTGCCGAACACCGGATACTTCTGCCCCCACGTGTCCATCAGCTCGGCGGCCTTGGTCGGGGTCGGCGGCTGCTGGATGTCGGTGCAGCGGTTGACGAACTGGCCGTCGCTCGCGGTGGCGGCCGATTCCCGCAGCACCAGGTTGCCCAGCGCGGTGCGGTCGCCGCGACCGGCCGCCGAGAGCGCGTCGGCCAGTTCGGCGATCCGATTAGCCTGGTCCGCGCGCGGACCGCCGAGGAAACCGCTGATCGTGGTGAGCAGCGCGTTGGCGGAGATGTCGCCGAGCCCGCCCTGGCCCGCCCGGCGCACCAGGTCGGTGATCGCCGCGCGTGGATCGGGACCGAGCGAGCAGCCGAGCCCGACGCAGCGTTGGGCGAACGCCGTGAGCGCCGCCTCCGCGCCCTGCAGGCGCTGATCCTCGGCGGTCACGGCGTCGGCGCCCGCGGCTTCGGGGGAGTCGAGCACCAACCGGGCCAGGTGATCGCCGAACTTGCGCGCGTAGCTGAGCGCGACCCGCGCGCCGTTGCCCGTGCCGAGCAGGTCGATGTGCTCGACCTGCCATTGCTTGCGTAGCTGTTCGATGTCGTCGGCCGCGTGCGGCGCGTCGAAGGTGCCCTCGTACGGCTGCAGGAAATCGCGGCAGGAGATGGTCGCCTCGCGGCTCAGCGCGGCCACCGCCTGCACCGGATCCGCCGCGCCGGGGCCGAACTGGGCGTTGTCGGCCAGACCACGCCGGATGTCGGGCGGCAGACAATCGATCGGCTGCGAGGTGCCGAGGCCGCGCCGGTCCACCGCGACGATCGGACGCGCGCTGAGCAGCGAGCTCGCCGGTCCGACGGCCAGGCCGGCCAGTGTCGCGGTGGAGGAGCGGTCCGTGCCCGAGGTGAGGACCAGCGGCGCGACATCGGCCGGTGTCTGCGCGAGCCGGGCCCGCATCGCACCGGTGCGGAAACTGCCGAGCACGTTGCCGCCCGCATCGATCGGCGTGGAGTACTCCGCGCAGTCCAGCACCAGACCGTCGGGCGCCGGTCCGAGGCCGAGCAGATCGAGGGTCGGTTTGGTGCAATCGCGCCAGCTCAGGTCGGTCTTGGGCAGCTCGGCCACGGGCGGAGGGGGCGGCGTCGACACCGACGGCTCGCCGCCGCCGACGGCCGGGTGCTCGACCGCGACGACGGGACGATCGGACGGGCCCGCACCGCATCCGGCGATCATCATCGACAATGCCGAGGCCAGCACGGCGGCTCGAGTCCAGCGCATGCGCTACAGCCTGCCAGGTTCGGACGCGCGTTTCATCGACGGGCCCACCGGGTCAGGATCGTGCCGTCCTTGTCGAGCAGGATGTGCCTGCGCTCCATCGGCATTCGGAACTCGTGCGCGGACAGCGAGATTCGCCGCGCCGTGCCGCCGACCAGCACCGGCGCGGTGGTCAGGCACAGCTCGTCGATCGCGTCCGCCTCCAGCAGTTCGCCGAACAGGTGCGGGCCGCCCTCGCACAGCACACGCGTGAGCCCGCGTTCCGCCAGCGCGGCCAGCAGACCCTTCGGCGTCACCGCGACGCCACCCGCCTCGATCACCACGCCGCCCGCCTCGGCCAGCGCTTGCTTGCGATCTGCGGGCGCGGTGCTGGTGGTGATGATCAGCGGCGGCACCGCGGTGTCGGTGAACAGACGGCAGCCCGGTTCGAGCGCGGCGCTCGCGGTGACCACCGCGATCGGCGGCGGCGCGCCGTCCCGGTGCCCGCCGAGCCCGCGGTCGTAGAGCGCCCTGCGGCGGGTGGCGCTGGTGCGCGCGCCGCCGTAGTTCTCGGTGCGGACGGTGCCCGCGCCGACCAGCACCACGTCGGCGAGTTCGCGCAGGAGCATGAAGACTGTCTTGTCGGCCGGGGTGCCGAGGCCTGCCGTCACGTCGTCGCTGGTCGCGGCGCCGTCGATGCTGGCGACGAAATTCGCCCGCACCCAGGGCGCGTCGAGTTCGAGGGGGTAGGCGTAGAGCTCGGCCAGTTCGTCCCGGCTCAGCTCTGTGAGCTGGATCGCATTGTGGATACGCTGCATGAAGTCAGATCACACCACGTCATTAGGCTTCGTCCATGCAAGAACGCCTTGTCGATCGCCATCCGGAGGTTCCGGCGGACCAGCTCGTCGCTCAAATGGTGCCGCCGCCCATGTTCGACGAGGTCAGTTTCGCTTCCTACATCCCGGATCCCAAGGAGCCCAGCCAGGCCGCGGCCGTGCGCAAGGCCGAGGAGTTCTCGGGGCAGGTGGCCAAGATCCACAAGGCCGCGAGCAAGAAGGGGCTGTTCGGCAAGAAGAAGCCGGTCAGCGGCGCGGGCCTGTACCTCGACGGCGGCTTCGGCGTCGGCAAGACGCACCTGCTGGCCTCGATCTTCCACAGCGCGCCCACGCCGAAATCCTTCGGCACCTTCGGCGAGCTGACCAACCTGGTCGGCGCGCTCGGCTTCAACAACGCCGTGGAGCGGCTCGCGGGCAACAGCGTGCTCTGCATCGACGAGTTCGAGCTCGACGATCCGGGCGACACCATGCTGGTCTCGCGCCTGCTGACCGAGCTGTCCGCCCGCGGCGTCTCGATCGCCGCCACCTCCAACACGCTGCCCGGCCAGCTGGGCGAGGGGCGTTTCGCCGCACAGGATTTCATGCGCGAGATCAAGAAGCTCGGCGCGATCTTCGAGGCCGTGCGCGTCGACGGCCCCGACTACCGGCACCGCGACCTGCCGCCTGCGCCGGAGCCGACCTCGGCCGAGGAGCTCTACGAACGGGCCTCCGCCACACCAGGTTCCACGCTCGACGACTTCGACGACCTGCTGAAGCACCTGAGCACGCTGCACCCCTCCAAGTACGGCGCGCTGATCTCCGGACTCTCGGCGGTGTTCATCTCCGGCGTGCACCCTGTGACCGACCAGGCCGTCGCGCTGCGCGTCGTGGTGCTGGCCGACCGCCTCTACGACGCCAGCGTCCCGGTCACCGTCTCGGGCGCCAAACTGGACGAGATCTTCTCCCAGGAGATGCTCGACGGTGGCTACCGGAAGAAGTACCTGCGCGCCATCTCGCGCCTGCTCGCGCTGTCCCGCTTCGAGGCCGCTCCGGCCTAGGCAGTCCGCACGAATCGCCCGCCGGACCTCGGCGGGCGCCAGGAAGGGAGCCCGACGACGTGACCCCGGATCGCGCGCTGCGCGCTTCGATCACCGCTGCCACCGGCTTGGCCCTCGTGTTCGGCCCGGTGGCGGGCGTCGCCATGGCCGACCCGGCCGTCGCCGTCGACACCGCGTTCGACCGTTCCGTCGGCCTCCAGACTGTCCAGAACGCCAGGGACGTGGGCGGTTACCGCACCGTCGACGGTCGCCTCGTACGCACCGGACTGGTGTACCGCACCGGCCAGCTCGACAAGGCGACCCCTGCCGGCTTAGCCGTGCTCGGCGAGCGCGGCGTCCGGGTCGTCGACGATCTGCGCACCGGCTACGAGCGGGCGGTCGCCCCCGACCGCGTCCCCGCGGGCGCCGTCGAGAACTGGGACGACGTCATCGGCCATGCTCCGCCGCAGGCGCTGATCACCACCCTCACCGGCGGCGACGACCTCTATCGCGCCTTCGTCACCGCCCCGGGCGCGAGCGCGGCCTTCGCCGCGGTGTTGCGCGACGTCATCGAGACCCGCGACGGCGCCGTGCTCTACCACTGCACCGCGGGCAAGGACCGCACCGGATGGGCCACGGCCGTGCTGCTGACCCTGCTCGGCGTCGACCGCGCCACGGTCACCGAGGACTACCTGCTGTCCAACCGGTACCGCAACGCCGGTCCGGACGACCCGCTCAACGGCGTGCGAGCCGAGTGGCTGGACGCCGCGTTCGATCAGGTGAACCGGACCTACGGCGGCTTCGACGCCTATGCGCGCGAGGGCCTCGGCCTCACCGACGCCGACCTCGCGGCCCTGAAGACCAAGATGCTGGCCTGAGCGTTCGCCTGCCGCGCCGGTTCACGACCTGTGCTCGGCGTACCACCGGTCGACCAGGGCGGGCAGCTCCTTGCCCAGCCAGACGAAGAACTCGTGAATGTCGAGGACCCGCGCGGCCTGTTCGCTGCGCGGGTCGTCGAACAGGGCGAGCCCGCGCGCGGTCATCGCGGTCAGGTCGGTGTACTGGCTGCTCTGCGCGCGGATGAGCTCCGGCATGATGCCGGGCCGGATCGAGTAGTAGTCCTTGCGGTCGCCGGGTTTGGAGCTCTTGTCGACCCAGCGCATGGTGGTCAACTGCTTGAGCGAGTTGGAGATCGAGCCCTTGGACGCCTGCAGCGCCTCGGCGATCTGGGCGAAGGTCTGCTCGGGCGGATCGCAGATCAGCAGCCAGCCCGCCGCGCGACCGGTCATCCGGACCAGACCCATGCGTTCGAGCACGAGCGCGAAATCCTCGACGAAGGCCAACTGTTCGGGAGTGGGCGCCGCCTGGTCGTGTTCCGTGCTGGTCATCGGTCGAGTATCCCTTTCGTGCGGAAGAAACGGGAAAACGGGGCGGGCCGTGTCGGCCCGCCCCGTGCGGTGCGGTTACACCGCCAGGTCGCGGCGCTCGAAGAGGGCCAGCGCTGCGGCGACCGCCACGGCCGCCAGCGCCACCAGCACCGCGAGGTGGCCGAGGTCGGCCCCGTTCACCAGCGGCGAGTGGCCGTTCGCGTAGTAGAACGGCGAGAGCCTGCGCAGCCATTCGCCCCCGTCGAACATCCCGCCGAGGTTGTTGGCCAGGTAGCCCGCGACCGCGACCAGCGCCGCGAAACCCAGTGTCAGCGACCGCTTTCCGGTCGCCGCACCGAACAGCAGGGTGATCGCCCCGATCAGCAGAGACAGCAGACCCAGGCCCGCGCTCGCGGCCACGATGTGCCCGGCGGCGATGTCCAAGCCGCCGCTGTTCGCGCCCGCCAGAACGCTCAACGTGAGCACCGAGGTGACCACCGCGATCTGCACCGCCAGCGCCGCGAACCGCTGCGCCAGCAGGCTCTTCCGGTCGACCGGCTGGGCGAGCAGCAGATCGAGCATGCCGTTCTCCTCCTGCGTCACCGACCGGGTGGCGAAGGTGACCGCGAAGATCACCATGAGCAGCAGTCCCATCAGCGAGAACACCGTGGCGTTGAGATAGCCGGTGGCGCTGGCGAAATCGCTGAGCCCCATGGCCTCGTACATCGTGTTCTGCGCGATGTCGAGCGAGCCCTGGTCGCGCAGCGACTGGTAGGACGGCAGATACATCATCGGGACGACGGCGAGGCCGATCGACCAGCCGATCAGACCGCGACGCTGTTCCTTCAGCGTCTGGGTGAAGACCGAGCGTGACATGTTCGAGTTCTCCTGTGCGAGTGATTGTTTCGTCTGGTCGGCTCAGCGGCCGTAGAGGCTGAAGAAGATCTGCTCCAGGTCCGGTTCGGTGGACAGCACGCTCACCAGCCGGTATTTGGCCGCCTTTTTGAACAGCTCGTCGACCTCGCCCTCGGTGGTGCAGCGCACCGTCCTGTCGGTCACCGACAGGTCGCGCACGCCGGGCAGGCCGGCGAAGTCGTCGGCGAACACGTCCTCGTCGAAGACCAGTTCCACCGCGCGTGGGGAGCGGCGGCGCAGATCCTCGACGTTCTCGGTGCCGAGCAGCTTGCCCGCCCGCATGATCACGGCGCGGTCGGCGGTCTGCTGCACCTCGCTCAGGATGTGCGAGGACATGAAGACCGTCTGGCCGTTCGCCTTCGCCTCGCTCACCAAGCCCAGAAAGCGTTGTTGCAGCAACGGATCCAGGCCGGAGGTGGGTTCGTCCAGGATCAGCAGGTGCGGCCGGTGCATGAACGCGGCGATGATGCCGACCTTCTGCTTGTTGCCTTTGGACATCGCGCCGACCTTCCTGGACAGGTCGAGGTCGAGCAGGTCGGCCAGTTCGGTGATCCGGCCCGGCTCGACGGCGCCGCGCTGGTCGGCGAGGAAGCCGAGCAGATCACCGGCGGTGTTGCGGCCCTCGATCTCCAGTTCGCCGGGCAGGTAGCCGATGTGCGCGCGCAGTTCGGCTCCGCCGACGCGGGGATCCATGCCGAGCACCTCGACGCGGCCCGCGGTGGGGCGGATCAGGTCGAGCAGGATCCGGATGGTGGTGGACTTGCCCGCGCCGTTGGGGCCGAGGAAACCGAACACCTCGCCCTGGGCGACCTCCAGGTCGAGGTCGGTGAGTGCGACGTGCTTGCCATAGCGCTTGGTGAGGCCTTCGGCCAGGATCGCGGCGGACATGATGCTCCTTCGAGGTTTCCATCTCGTCGAGTTCTGTAAGAACTGATGAGTTCAGTAAAGACTGAACATATAGAACATGTCAACCCTAGGGGCGACGCTGGCTACGATCCGGGCTATGTCGAAGTTCAAGACCTGGGACGGGCTGGAGCTCAGCTACCGCGTGTGGGAGGGCGACGGCCGCACGGTGGTGCTGCAGCACGGTGTCGTCGCCGACACCAACGCCAACTGGATGAGCATGGGTGTGGTGGCCGCGCTGCAAGCCGCAGGACACCGGGTCGTCTCGCTCGACGCGCGCGGCCACGGGCGCTCGGAGAAGCCGCACGACGCGGCGCGGTATTCGTGGGACGCCATGGCCCGTGACGTGCGCGCGCTCTACGACGAACTCGGCCTGGAAGACGTCGCGCAGGTGGGCTATTCGATGGGCGGGGTGATCTCGCTGCTGGTCGCCGCGGCCGACGAGCGGGTCGCGAAACTCGCTGTGGGCGGCATCGGTTCGGGCGTGATCGACTGCGGCGGCGTCGACAGGAGGGTGGTGGAGCCGGAGGCGATTCTGCTGGCGATGAACGGCGACGGTGCCGGCGCGCCCCCGGTGGCCAGGATGTTCCGCGTTCTCGCCGACGCCGTTCGTGCCGACCTGGCTGCAATCCGGGCCGTCGTCGTGGGTTTGGACGACCGCCCGATCGCCGGCCTGGACGACATCACCGTTCCCGCGCTGGTGCTGGCAGGCTCCGGGGATCCGTTCGCCGCCGAACCCGACCGTCTCGCCGCCGCGTTGCCGGACGGTCGCTCCGTCGTCGTGCCCGGCGACCACATGCTGGCCGTGATGCATGCCGAGTTCAAGGCCGCCCTGGTCGAATTCGTGCGGTGACCGGCCCTTCGCGCGATCAGAAGACCAGGCGCATCACGTAATCGTCGTGGAGCTGATGGCCGACGGGGAAGGTCTTGGTGCCGACGACCTCGAAGCCGTGTTTGGCATAGAAGCGCTGCGCGCGAGTGTTCGCCTGATTGACGCCGAGCCACACGCCCGCGTAGCCGCCCTCGCGCGCGTGCTCGAGCGCGGCGAGCATGAGCGCCGTCGACACCCCGGTGCCGTGGTGGCCGGGTAGCACGTACATCTTGCTGATCTCGACCACGGGGCGCAGGTCGACCGCCCTCGCCACCTCCGGGTCGGCGGGCTCGCCCGCGTGCAGCATCGCGTACCCGACGATGTCGCCACCCGCCACCGCCTTGAGCACGATCCGTTCGGGATCGGTCAGGTATTCGCCGAATCGTTCGCCGGACAGTGCCTCGGTCAGGTAGATCTCGATGTCGTCCGCGGTGGCGCCGGGCGGGCAGGCGAGCGGAAAGGTCACGGCCGCAACGTCACTGAGGGCTTCGGCGTCCCACAAACCGGCCCGGTCCACGATGACTGGGATGTTGCTCATACGTCCAGTAGAGCACGGTCACGCCGCCGCGGTACCGGCGATCCGTACTCACGCCGTCCGGTGTGGTGCGTCGGCCACCGGTCTTCGGGGGCGTTTCTCGCGCCTGTCGGCCGAAGGGAGGGGCGCGGCCGACGGCCCTGGTGATCAGGAGCGACAGTGGCCGAACCTCGTGGCCCGTGCCACTATCGAAGGGGCGCAACATAACTCGCGACTGGGGAAGGCCATTCGATCATGAGACAGCTGCCACCGGACTTCTTTCGTACGCCGTATGCCTTCTACGAGCAGCTCCGGGCCGAGGGCCCGGTGCATCAGATCCAACTGCGCACGGGGGTGCGCGCCTGGGTGATCGTCGACTACGACGCGGCGCGCGAGGCGCTGCGCAATCCGACGATCCGCAAGGACCCGCACACCGACACCGGCGCAGAGGCCCGCCGCGAGAGTGCGGGCGAGAGCGGCGTCCGGGCCGTGAACGCCCGCCTCAGCCACCACCTGCTCAACATGGATCCGCCGCAGCACGCCCGCCTGCGCAAGCTGGTGGTGCCCGCGTTCGCCCCCGCCCGTATCGAGGCGCTCACCTCGCGCATCACCGCCATCACCGACGAGCTGCTCGACGGTCTCGCGCGGGCGGAGGGGCCGGTGGATCTGATGGCGGAGTTCGCGTTCCCGCTGCCCATCACCGTGATCTGCGAAATGCTCGGCGTGCCGACCGGCGACCGCGCCCAGTTCAAGGAATGGTCGGCGGTGGTCTCCGACATCACGCTGGCCGACCCGGTGCGGATGCGCTCGGCCACCGAAGCCGTCGTGGCGTACTTCGAGGACCTGCTCGCCCGTCGCCGCGCGGAGGGCCCTGGGGCCGATCTGTTCTCGGACCTCGTCACCGCGGGCGGTGCGGAAGACCGGCTCACCGACGACGAGATCATCTCCATGGCTTTCCTCATCCTCATCGCGGGCCACGAGACCACGGTCAACCTGATCGGCAACACGATGCTCACCCTGCTGTCCGATCCGTCGAGGTACGCGGCGCTGCGGGAGGATCTGGACAGGGTGCCCGCGTTGGTCGAGGAGATGCTGCGCTTCGAGGGCCCGGTCAACATGGCGACGCTGCGCTACACGACGGTGCCCACCGTCATCGGCGAGACCGAGGTCCCGGCCGGGGAACTCGTCCTGGTGGCGCTGGGTTCGGCCAACCACGACGAGAAACACTTCGTCGCGCCGGAGAACTTCGACGCCGAACGAAACCCCAACGGCCACCTCGCTTTCGGACACGGCATCCACTTCTGCCTCGGCGCGGGGCTGGCCAGGCTGGAGGCGCGCATCGCGATCTCGCGGATGCTGGACCGCTATCCGGACCTGCGGCTCGCGGTGGACGCCGACGAGATCCTGTGGCGGGAGAGCGTCCTGTTCCGCGGTGTGCAGGATCTGCCGGTCGAGGTGACCAAAGCGCCCGCGCTGCGCTGATTTCCGTCCCGCGGTTCGCCGGGCCGGATCATCCACAGGCCGCCGTTTCTCCACAGCGCCGCCGACGAGGGTTCCGGGGACCGCGCGGGTGTGCCAGGCTGAGCTCGGCGCACCCGCACGGACACCCCGGGAGGAGGACCGATGAGTCGAGGGCACGCATCGACGGAGTACCCGCCGGGCCCGGCGCTGCCTGCGTTCGCGCAGACCTATCTCTACCTCCGGCACCGCGCCGACCTGCTGCCTGTACTGCGCCGCCGCTACGGCGAGGTCTTCTCGCTGCGCATTCCGCCGTTCGCCGACCGGCTGGTGGTGTTCTCCCGTCCCGAGCATCTGAAGGAGATCTTCGCGGGCGACCCGCGCGATATGCACGCGGGAGAGGCCAACAACATCCTCCGCCCGGTGATGGGCCCGCATTCGGTGTTGCTGACCGACGAGGCCGAGCACGCCAGGGCGCGCAAACTGCTGATGCCCGCGTTCAACGGCGCCCCGCTGCGCGGCTATCGGGAACTGGTGTCCGAGATCGCCGCGGCGGAGACCGGACGCTGGCGGCCGGGGTCGACCGTGGTCACGCTGGACCGGATGAACGCGCTGACCCTCGAGGTGATCATGCGGGTGGTCTTCGGTGTCACCGACGAACGCACCCGCGCGGAGCTGGCGCCGCGACTGCACCGCATCGTGACCGTCGGTCCGCTGCAATACGCGGGGCTGCGCATGCCACGGTTGCAGCGATTCTGGCCGTGGCGGTCCTTCCGCGAAACCCTCCGCGCCATCGACGACCTGCTCTACCGCGAGATCGCCGAGCGCCGCGCGGCGCCCGATCTGGCCGACCGCGCCGACGTGCTCTCCCGTCTGCTCCAGGTCGGCGGCGAAGCGCCGTCGACGGACGCGGAACTGCGCGATCAGCTGGTCACCCTGCTGCTGGCCGGACACGAGACCACGGCGGCCGCGCTGTCCTGGGCGCTCTACGAGCTCGCCGCCGACCCCGCTCTCCAGCAGGGGACGTACGAAGCCGCGCGCGCCGACGACGACAAGGCCGTGGAGGCCGTGCTGAAGGAGGCCATGCGCCTGCACACGGTGATCCCCGGCGCAGTGCGCAAACTCACGAAGGAGACCACCATCGGCGAATGGCGGCTGCCCGTCGGCACCACCGTCAGCTGCTCGATCGTCCTCGCGCACCGTCGCGCGGAGAACTTTCCCGACGTCGCGACGTTCCGCCCGGCCCGGTTCCTGGACGGTGAGGTCGAGCCGAACACGTGGCTGCCGTTCGGCGGCGGCGTGCGCCGCTGCCTAGGCGCCGGGTTCGCGCTCATGGAAGGGACGGCGGTGCTGCGCGAGATTCTCACCCGGCACACGCTGGCCCCGGCCGACCCGCGACCCGAGCGCGGGCGGGTGCGCAACATCACCACCGTGCCGCGCGGAAAGGCCAGAATCATGGTCACTCCGCGCGAGATCCGATGAATCTGTGCCCGCGAGCTTTACCGCGCGCCGCGGGCGGGTAATCTCGGTGGCCATGACGAGCGGGAACCGCATCGCGATCGTAGGCGCGGGCATTGCAGGCCTGTCCTCCGCGAAGGTGTTGAGCCGAGAAGGTTTTCCGGTCGAGGTGTTCGACCGTGCGCCCGATGTCGGTGGTGTCTGGAGTGCGACCAGGCGTTATCCCGGGTTGCGCACGCTGAACAGTAAGTACACCTACCGCTTCTCGGACTACGCCATGCCCGAGGACTACCCGCGGGTGCCCGACGGCGCGCAGATGCAGGCCTACCTGGAGGGATACGTGCACCAGTTCGGGCTGCGCGAGAACCTCCGGCTCGGCACCGAGGTGGTGGCCGCCGATCCGGTGGACAGCGGCTGGCTGCTGGAGATCCGCGACGAGACGGGCGTGCATCGCACCTCCTGCGATCACCTGGTCGTGGCCAACGGTGTGTTCAGCGAACCCGAGATGCCCGACTATCGCGGCGCTGAGACCTATCTCGCGCGCGGCGGACAGCTCTATCACTCCTCGGAGTTCCTCGACATCGA
Source organism: Nocardia sp. bgisy118 (assembly GCF_057708605.1). Taxonomy (NCBI): domain Bacteria; kingdom Bacillati; phylum Actinomycetota; class Actinomycetes; order Mycobacteriales; family Nocardiaceae; genus Nocardia; species Nocardia sp. bgisy118. Next base: position 106,457 of record NZ_JBYISM010000025.1, read on the forward strand.
GCAGGCGCGCGGGAAGTCCGTGCTGGTGGTCGGGTACGGCCAGTCCGCCTGCGACATCGCCGAGGCTGTCAGCCACGTCGCGGCCGCGACCACGGTGGTGGCTCGTCGTTTGCTGTGGAAGATGCCCCGCAAACTCAGCACCGGTCTGGACTTCGAGCGGCTGTTCCTCACCCGGCTCGGTGAAGCGCACTTCCGCTATCACAGCCCGCGCGGCTTCGAACGCTTCCTGCACGGCGCCGGGCACAGCTTCCGCGACACCGATTTCGACGTGCTCCAGGAACTCGCCACCAAGAAGCTGGGCCTGCGCGACCTGGATCTGGTCCCGGAGGGCCGCTTCGAGGAGATCGCCCAGAGCACCGCGAGCATCGCCACCGAGGGATTCTTCGAGCAGGTCCGCGACGGGCGGATCACCGTGCTGCGCGACACCACCGTCACCGAGCTGTCCGGCACACCCGCCGGTTGTGCCGTGTGGCTGTCCGACGGTCAGGTCGTCCCCGCCGACATCGTGGTGTGCGCCACCGGCTTCCAGCAGCGGGTGCCGTTCCTGACCCCGTACATCCAGCGCAGGCTCACCGACGACGACGGCAATTTCCGCCTCTACCGGCACATTCTGCCGACCGAGGTGCCGAACCTGACCTTCGCGGGCTACAACTCCTCGCTGCTCGGCGCGCTGAGCGCCGAGGTCGGCGCGCACTGGACCGCCGCGCTGCTGCGCGGCCGTCTCGCGCTGCCGTCGCCGGAGGAGCGCAGCGAGCAGATCGACACGCGCCTGCAATGGATGTCGGCGGGCACCGGCGGTCACCACGCGCACGGCACGACCATCACGCCGTTCGCCCTGCACAACATCGACGAGATGCTGGCCGACCTGAAGCTCCGACTACCGCTGGGCACCCGGCTCGCCCAGTGGTTCCGGCCCGTGAAACCGGCCGCGTACCGCGGGCTCTGGGAGCGCGGACAGCGCCCGGCGGAGCCGACTCCACCCGAACCGCCCGCCGAGGTGGCCCCGGCTCCGGCGGAGACACGCCCGGCCACCGCCGAGATGTATCCGCCGACGGCCGAAATGCACCCGGCGACAGCCGAAGTTCGCCCGGCGACAGCCGAAGTTCGCCCGGGGTCGGCCGAAGTTCATCTGGGGTCGGCCGAAGTTCATCTGGGGTCGGCCGAGGTTCACCCGGGGTCGGCCGAGGTTCACCCGGGGCCGGCCGGGGTTCGCCCGGGGTCGGCTGAAACGCACCCGGCACCAGCTGGAAGGTACCCAGCGGGGTGGCGCGACCGATACCCGTCGCAGAGGTGACGCCGAGGGCTCGCGGATTGTCACCGGCGCAACGCCAACGCCCTGATCTTGCGTCTGTGATAATCCGCGAGTGGATGCCCTCGACCTGAATCTGCTGGTTGCCCTGGATGCGCTGCTCGACACGAACAGCGTCACCAAGGCTGCCGAACGCCTGGGCACCTCGACCCCCGCCATGAGCCGGACGCTCGCCCGGTTGCGCCGGACGCTGGACGACCCGCTGCTGGTCCGGGCCGGGCGAAACCTGGTTCCGACACCGCGCGCCCTCGAATTGCGTTACGAGGTCTCCGCGTTGGTCGAACGCGGGCGCGCGCTGCTCGACATTCGCACGGAGGCCGACCCCGCCGGTCTGCGGCGCGGCTTCACCGTGCAGGCCGACGACACGGTCCGTGCCCATCTCGCCGCCCCGCTGCTGGCCGCCGTGCGGCGCCGGGCTCCCGGCGTCACCGTGCATTTCCTGCCCGACGGTCCCGAGGCCACGGCGGGGTTGCGTGAGGGGCGCGCCGACATCGCCGTCGGCGTCCTGGAACGCGGCGATCCCGAGATCACCGTGCAGCGTGTGCTCGGGGATCGTCTCGTCGGCGTCGCCGCGCCGGACCATCCGCTGATCACCGACCGGGTCACCGTGGCCGCCTACGCCGCCGCGGCCCACCTCGCGATCTCCCGGCAGGGTCGCCCCCGCGGCCCGATAGACGACCGGCTGGCCCTGCACGGCCGCACCCGCCGGGTGGTGGCGATCGTCCCCGATCTCAGTACCGCGCTGTTGGCGGTGCGCTCCGGCGAACTCGTCTGTCCCGCGCCCGCTCGGTTGACCCGCGACGCGTTGCAGGCCATGGGACTGCGCGCCTTCGACATTCCGCTGCCGCTGCCGGAGGTGACGGTCGGCATGGCGTGGCATCCGCGCAACACCGCCGACAGCGGGCATCGCTGGTTGCGCGAAACGATCCGCGCGCTGCTCGCCCCGCCGGATCGGAGCGACACCGAGTGACTACTGCGCGGAGGGGTCGCCCGGCGGACTGCTGAGGGGCCTGCCGAAAGGGCCCGCCGGGTTGCGCTTGAGTTCGTCGAGCATGGCCTGGAGCTTGTCGACGTGCGAATTGTCGTCGATGGTCGCGTGGTGCTGGGTGGGCGTGGCGGCCTGCTCGTCGCGCGGCGTGGTCAGGGTGGTGTCGGCGCGGCTGGTGAGCGTCGGCGCCTCCAGGCGGCCGTTCAGCCGCGGCGCGGTGTCGACGACAGGCGTGCCGACGGTGCCGAAGCCCAGTCGCTCCTGCGGTGTTTCGGTCCGCGGCGCGATCTCCACGGGCTCGGCGTGCGCGTTCGAGACCGGTTCGGGCGCGGCGTCGTAGGGTGCGCCACGCGAGACGTTGGGCTCGACCCAATCGTGCAGCGCGGGCGGGACGGCGCCGGGGTCCCTGCGCGGCAACGAGTTCGGCGCAGGCGTCTGCTGCTCGACGCGCGCCACGATGGCGGCCGCTTCGAGACTGTCGGTGCGCGGTGACTCGGGGGCGGCCTCCGGGCGCGGCGACGCGGGCGGTCGAAGGCGCTCGGCGCGAGGAGCTTCGGGGCGCGGAGTCTCGGCGTGAGAGGTCTCGGCTCGCAGGTTTTCGGAGCGCGGGGCTTCGGCGCGAGGAGCGTCGGTGCGCAGGTTTTCGGGGCGGGAGCTCTCGGTGCGCGGGGTTTCGAGGCGGGAGTTCTCGGTGCGCGGGGTTTCGAGGCGGGAGTTCTCGGCGCGCGGGGTTTCGAGGCGGGAGTTCTCGGTGCGGGGGGCCTCGAGGCGAGAAGTCTCGGCGCGCGGGGTTTCGGTGCGTAGGGTTTCGGCGCGTAAGGATTCCGGCCGCGGCTCTTCGAGACGCGTCGTCGGCGCGGCCGGTGCGCGGCGTGCGGCGCGGGGCAGTGGCGCGGCCTCGGTGCGTCCGACGGACGCGCCGGACGTCACGCCGTCCAGCCGCGTCTCCAGCGTCGAGACATTCTGCTCGGTTCGAAAGGCCCAGGCCTCCAGCTTCTTCAGGCGCGCCTCGACGCCGTTGTCCTCGCCGACCCGGGCGGCGACACTGTCGAGTTTGTCGCTCACCTCGCGCAGGAGCTCCGCGATGCCCGACAAGATCGCGCCGACCGACTCGGCGCCCTGCTGGCCGTGCTCCATACGTACCCTCTTCCCCGTCGATGCCCGAACTGCGCGTGGCCTGGCGATTCTATCCACAGCCTTTCCGAGGTGCGGGGCGAGCACCGCCCGCGCGGCTCCGGCGGCGGGCGGACGATCCGGCGCGCCCGGCCGCGTCGCCGAATTGGCGGCAAAAATCAATCACCCGAAACTTCTGTGTCGTTTCTCGCGCATGTCGCTGCGAAATCCCTTGTGACGCAGCGCACATCGCCTGATGGGAGGTGTCGCGCCGACGGCGGCGCACCCGAGCGCGGGGTAAAGGGGGCTGGCGGGCGGCCGAAGATAGGCGCACTCTTGATCTATGGAGTAGGTCGAGAGACCGTGCGGTGTTGGGCAGGGGAGTGATCGCGTGAGAACGACGCAGCGCGTGGAGCAGGCTTGCGGACGTCGGGCGATGCTCGCCGAATTGGGCATCGCCGAGGTGCCGGACGAGGTCCGCACCGCGGTGGGCGATCGATCCCGGTACAGCTGCCGTTGCCCGGGATGCGCAGACGCCCAATGGGATATCCAGCGACTCAAGTACTGGCTGTGCGGCAGGCTGGTGGCGTTCGGCGCCGACGAGGCCGATGTGGATCGGCGCGTCGGCGGCATCCGCGTCGACATTCTGTGGCGGATCGGCGAGCGGACCTACGCCATCGAGGTGCGCGGTGGCCCGCTGGACCGGACGCTCGCCCACGAACACACGGCCCGGCTGCGCGCGGCGGGATGCGACGGCGTGCTGTGGCTGTGCCAGCCCGGCTACTGGGTGGCCCACCTGCCTGCGCTCGGCATGGCCGACTTCGCCCCTCCCGCCTGCGATTACCTGATCGACGTGGGCATGCTGGACGCCGAGCACAGCGCGGTCGCGGTGCCGCGGCGCGAGCGGTTCGAGTTGCGCGAGTTCCTGCGCGGCTGGGTGTCCGGCGAGATCGCCTGGGGTTTTCGCGACGAGATGACGGGAGGATGGGCCACCGTGACCGACTGGGAGCATCACACGAGAACGCAGGCCGCGGTGATCGCCCGGCAGCGGCAGGAACTCGTCAACCAGCGCACCTCCCTTGCGCTGTCCCGGAAGTCGGTCAGGGACAAGCAGAAACAGGTGATGAAGCTGACCGCGCGGCTGGAACGCGCCGAACACGACGCGCAGGCGCAGGCGGACGCGCTGGCCGAGGTGAATCGCAAGCTGGCCGACCACCACCGGGTGGACAACAGCCTGCGCGCCACCATCGCCGGGCTCCAGCAGACCGTGAGCCACTGGCAGTTGATCACCTACTGCGCGATGTTGCTGATCGTGACATTCCTCGCGGCGGCCATGGTGGTGCGCTGAGCGAGTCAGCTGCGCGTCAGGCGGAAGGGGCCGCGGTCCCAGCGCCATTCGTTGCGCAGCACCAGCGCGGCGAAGTCGAGCAGTTCGAGGCCGGACTCCTCGCGGAGCCGCCGCACCTCGCGCCACGTCACCGACCCGCGCTCGACGAGTTCGCCCAGACCGTCTTCGCAGCGGGCGTCCACCTCGCGGCGGGCGAGCTCCGGTAGGCCGAGGCGGCTTCCCGTCCACACCAGCCAGCCCCAGCCCGCGGCATGCGCCCGGCTGCGCGCCGCCGCGGACCTGACGCGGTTGACGTGGAAGGCGACATGGCCGAGTGGTTGCACGTCGATCAGCGCCACCCTGCCGTCGGTGAAACGCGCTGCGACGCTCGGATAGTGGACGCGCTCCGAGCCGTCGATGTCGTAGCGCACCGCGATCGGATGTTCCTGAAACGTCTCGACGGTGTCCGCCGCGTTGAGCGTGCGCAGCAGCCGGGCCTGCAGCGCGGAATCGAAGCCGACGTCGCGACCGACCTTGTCCAGGTAGAACCGGCCGCGTCCCTCGTCGTCGCCGTCGACCGTGCGGGCGGAGCTCGTCGGCAGCGCGGCGGGCGAGCCCGCGGGCCATTCGACCCGCGCGGCCCATTCGCCGATCTCGGTCGCGGCCGCGGGCTCGGCGTCGCGCAGCTTCGCCAACTGCCGGTTCGTCTTCTTCTGCCACGCCATGATCCGCTGCATGACGTAGCCCGCGATCCGCTTCGCGTCCTCGGGAGCGTGCCCCGCGAGCCGCAGCTTCAGATACGACAACTCGTTGGCCGCCAAATCCGTATCGGTCGCGTACGTCTCCACGAGCAGCGCTCGCACCAGCGCCGAATCCCGCCCGTCCACCGGATAGCGCCCCGCGAACACCTCCGCCTCCCGGCCTCCGATCAGCGCCGCCTCCCGCAGCATCTGCCCGACCGCCCGAGTGTGCAACTGCCGCACCCGATCCCGCGCCAGATCGAATCGCGCCCCGATTCGCGCCAACGTCTCCGGTCCCTCCCCGCCGATCCCCAGCCGATACCCCACGATCTCGGCATCCCGCTTCCGCCGCTCCGCATGCGCCCCCACCAGCCCCGCCAACACCTCGTTCACCTCTTCGAGCCCGAGCGACACCTCCTCCCGAATGTCATCCGGAAACGCCACCTCGCCACCCCCTACCGCAACCCCTGACTCACCAGCCACAACCGGCAGCCTAACGAGGGCCCCCGACAACCCGTGGCACTCCACGCAGCCCGGTCGGGACATCGCCGAATTCCCGTGCGCCGTCCCGACCGCGCGGAAACCTCCGCGGCCGTCGCCTCAGTCGTTCCCCGTACCGACGCCGTAGTCCACGCTGGACACCTTGTGTCGATGGGCTTGCCGCTCACTGAGAGCGCCCGGCTGCCACCGGCCGATCAGGGCTGGATGTTTTCCAAATCTTCGAGAAGGCTCGGGTGCCTGGGCTGCCAACCGAGTGCCTGTCGGGTGTGGGCGCTCGACGAGGGCTGATCGGTGGCGAAGATCGGTCCGAGAGGGCCGAACACCTGTTGCGGCACGGCTTCCACGGCAAGCCCGAGCCTGCGACCGATGACCGTCGCGATGTCACGCACGGCGTCGCCGTTGTCGGCCACGGCGTGCCACGCGGTCCCGGCCGGTGCCTTCTCCAGGGCCAGCCGGAGGAGTACGGCCGCGTCGAGCGCATGCACGGCGGGCCAGCGCTGGGTGCCGTCGCCCGGGTAACCGGCCACTCCATTGCGGCGCGCGGCGTCGGTCAGCAGGCCGGCGAATCCGCCTTTGCCCTCGTTGTGCACCGTGCGCGGCATGCGGACGGCCGCGCTGCGGACGCCGCGTGAGGCCAGGTCCAGCACCGACATGACCGAGTGGCTGCGCCCGCCGACGAGTCCGTCGGTCGACAGCGGATCAGCCTCGGTGGAGACGCGGCCCGGCACGAGCGGCGTGCCCGAGACAGTGACGAACGGACGGTCGCTGTCGACGAGTTCCTGGCCCAGAGCCGCCAGAGCGGCGCTCTCCTCGGCGACCGCCTCCGCGACTGCGGCGTGGGTGCTGAAGTCGTGGGTGAAGGCCAGGTGGATCACGCCGTCGGACCGGGCGGCAGCCGCGCGGAGTATGGGCAGATCGGCAAGGTCGCCACGAATCGGCTCGGCACCGGCGGTCTCGAGGGCCGTCGCGGAGGAGTCGGAGCGGGCGAGCGCGAGGACGGTGTGACCGTTGTCGAGCAGTTCGGCAACGACAGCGGAGCCGATCAGGCCGGTTCCACCGGTGATGAAGACGTGCACGTTCTCTCCCTCGAAAGTGATGGGACTGTTGTCTCATCACCGTAGCAGAGTGATGAGACAACAGTCCCATCAATTACGATGACCCCATGGCGCGATGGGAACCTGGAGCACGTGAGCGGCTCGTCGTGGCTGCGGTGGATCTGTTCACCGAGCAGGGATACGACGCCACGACGGTGACGCAGATCGCCGAGCGCGCCGGAGTCACCAAGAGCACCTTCTTTCGGTACTTTCCCGACAAGCGCGACCTGCTGGTGGCCGGACAAGAAGCGCTGAGCCGGCTGCTGGCCGAGGGGATCGCCGCGGCACCCGAGAGAGCTACCCCGCTCGAGGCCGTCGCGGCCGGGCTCGAGCGCGCCTCGAGCGCGATGGGCCCGATGAACCGCGAACTCGGCCCCCGCCTGAAGGCCGCGATCGCCGCCAACGTCGAACTCCAGGAGCGCGACGCCCTCAAGAGCGTCGGTCTCGCGGCAGCCATGACCGACGCCCTGGTCGCCCGAGGTGTGCCGGACCCCCTCGCACACCTCGCGGGCGAGCTGGGCGTGCTCGCATTCAAACGGGGCTATGCCCAGTGGCTGGAAGCCGACCATGACGCCGCGCTGGCGCCGTACACCCTGGCCGCCCTGGAAGACCTGCGAGCGGCGAGCCAGTCCCTCACCTGAGTGGATCCCACGTGCGGCGCCCGGGCCCCTGCGGCACCTCAGGGGCCGCAGTGCCGACCGGAGCGGCTTCGACGTCCGTGGAGTTCCAACTGCGCAGTCGCGCAGGCCTTACGCAGCAGGACGGCGGTGGGCACCAGGCAGACCAGCAGCGCGAATAGGCTGGTCTCCGGCCCGAATGCGCCGCCGGTCAGCAGGGAGGACCCGGACAGTGTGGTTTGCAGCAGGCCGTGGGACGCGGTGCCCGAGCCGGACACCGTGACACCGAAGACACCGGCCTGGATGAAGTTCCAGCCGAAGTGCAGGCCGATCGGCAGCCACAGTGAGCGGGTCGCGACGTAGGCGGCGGCGGTCAGGGTTCCGCCGGTCACGGCGATCGAGAGCGTGCCCAGCAGCGTGGCGTCGACATTGACCAGGTGTGCCGCGCCGAACAGCAGCGCGGACACGACCAGCGCCACCACGGTGCCGGTACGTTCCTCCACGATGCGGAACACGATCCCGCGGAACAGGGTCTCCTCGGCGACCGCAACGGCTGCCATCGCGCCAGCGGTCGCGAGGAACCCGCCGACCGAGCCCCAGGACAGGCCCTGCCAGCCACCGAACGCCGCGATGAGCAGCATCACCGCGGTGAACAGGCCGGACCCCAGCAACATCCCACGCCACAACCAGGACCACGTGCCCGCGGTCGCGAGTTCGGGGACGCTCGGGCGCGACTCGACGGTTCGCGACAGCCAGCGGTAGCCGACCACCCCGGCGCCGGCCAGACCGATCCCCACCGGCAGCGCGAGCGCCGGGACGGGCGCGACGAGCCGGTCGATCCCGGCGAACGCCGCGATCACGCCGAGCAACACCAGCACCAGGACGGGGGACCGGAACCTGCGCAACCGGCGCCGGCCGGTGGACAGTTCAGCGTGGGGGAGCGCGCTGCCCGCACGATCTATGGGTCTCATGATTCCGATCCCTGTCTGCTGGAGGTTTTCGCGATGGCCACGGACGGCGCAACCGACAGTAGGCAGCCGGCGCCCACCGTGACATCACGCTGGAGGGGGCGATGGCGGTAGCTCTGGCGGGGGACGACGACGGTGCCGGATAGCTTCAGAGGTGCGCAGGGTGTCGTCGAGTCACTCGGACTAGAACCGCTCGCTGTCTTCGAACCGCCGATGTCAGTCGTCCTGGTTGGGGGTGTCCGGGTCGCGCAGCGGCCGGCGGGGGTCTCGGAGTCGACGAAAATCCAACGAAGTTCGGGATGTGCACTGGTAGAGGGTGATTCGACAGTTCCGGGTGCGGCGTGGGGTGGTTGGTGCATGGCTTGGCTGCCGATGAGGTTGGTCGGGGTGCCGGAGGGCTGGGTTCGTGGCAACGCGGGTATTCGCGGACGAGGAGTTGCAGCGGCTTCGGGAATTCCCGGAGATCATGGGAGCCGCAGCGCGTCGAATTCTGCCGCCTGGTCGGCAAATCCGCTGATCCGGCCCACGCGCTGGCGGCCGCCACCGACGAATTGCACGAGGCCCTCGGCGAGCGAAGGAATACGGGGCACTGCGCAGAACGATCTACGCCGCGAGTACCTGTCGGATCCGGACTATCGGCGCAAGATCTCTCGCCAGCTCAACAAGCGCGAATCCCTGCACGCCTGGCGGCGCGACTTGCTCTACGCCCACGAAGGCATGATCCGCGCCCGGCATCTGGAGTCCCAGACCGAACAGGCATGGTGTTCGACCTTGGCCACCAACGCCGTGATCGCCTGGACCGCAGAGTATTACGGGGTGGCGGTGGAACAGATGCGCCAGGAAGGGCGGCGCATCGACGACGAGGTGCTCGCACACGTTTCGCCTGGGCGCAGCGAGAACATCAGCTCTTCGGCGCGATCGAGGTCGACATCGACGCCGAACTGGGCCGGCTGGGCCCCACCGGCTACCGACCGCTCCGGGTCCGCGACACCTTGTTCTGATCGACGCTCGGCGCCAACTGTGGGCCCGCGATCCCGAAGCGATTGGCGCAGGCCAGGTCTGGATTGTTTCCATTGCTCACCATTTCGCGGCTAGGCCGGTAGCGTCGAGCACCGTGACAGGGGTGGATATCGTCTCAGCTGAATCTTGTTCTACGACCGATGACCGGTGCCCGCCGTTCGCGGTGGGCACGGTCGCAGCGGTAGCGGCGGTCTTCGGCGTCGTGGCGGCATTGTCCGCGATGCGGTACGGCTACTACTACGACGAGCTGTATTTCATTGCCGCCGGGAAGCGGCCGTCGTTCGGATATGTCGACCAAGGTCCGCTGGTGCCGTTGCTGGCGCGCGCGATGGACTGGTTGTTTCCCGGATCATTTGCGGCATTGCGTATTCCGGCAGTCGCGGCGTCGGTAGCGGTGGTGGTGTTGGGCGCGGTCATCACCCGCGAGCTGGGTGGCGGGCGCGCAGCGCAGGCGCTGACAGCGACGGCTTGCGCGACGTCGGCGTTCGTCCTGGGCCAGGCGCAGACGTTGTCGACCAACGGCATCGACACCCTCTTGTGGGCAGTGCTGGCGTGGCTGCTGGTGCGTTGGGTGCGGACTCGTCACGACGCGCTGCTGCTGACAGCCGGGCTGGTGACCGCAGTGGCAGTGCAGGTCAAATGGCTTGTCCCGGTGTTCTGGATCGCGGTGATCATCGCCGCGGGCTGGTTGGGGCCGAGGGTGTTGTTGCGACGACCGGCACTGTGGTGGAGTGCGGGCATCGTGGTGTTGGCGGCGACGCCGGGCCTGATCTGGCAGGCTCGCCACGGCTGGCCGCACCTGGGGATGGGGTCGGTGGTCCGCGGCCAGACCGGTGGTTTCACCGGCACGTTGTGGTTCGTCCCGTTGACATTGCAATGGTGGGGGCTGCTGGGCGCGGTGGTAATCGCGTGCGGTGTGTGGCAGCTGCTTCGGTCGCCACGCCTTCGTCCCTACCGGTTCTTGGGTGTGGCGTTCCTGCTGACGGTGGCGGTCTTCGCGATCAGTGGCGGGCGCAGCGCCTACGGTGCCGGTGCCTACCCGATGGTGATGGCGGCCGGCGCCGTGGGACTGACCGCCGCGCGCAAGCGTTGGCTGACGATCGCCGCGGTACCGACGGTGGTGCTGTCGGTGCTGGCAGCCGTGGTGTATGCGACGCCGTGGCGGGCCGCGTCACAGTACACCCCCGCGCCCAATCGCGCTGCGGCGCTCAGCCCGTCGGCCTACAGCGAGCTCGGTTGGTCAGAACTGGTAGATGCGACGGCAGATGCCTACCGCACGTTGACACCGCAACAGCAACGCACCGCCGCAGTCGTCACAGAGTGGTACGTGCAGGCGGCCGCTCTCGATCACGGTCGGGCGGGTGCGGGTCTGCCGTCGGTTTTCAGTCCGAATCGCGGCTTCGGCTATTTCGGTGCCCCGCCGGACACAGCCGACACGGTTCTCTACGTCGGCAGTACCGACGCGGATCTGAGCCGCTGGTTCACTTCCGTTGTCCCAGTGCGCCGAATGGACTATCCGCTCGGGATTCCCGGCATCACCAGCGACATCACGATCTGGGAATGCACCGGCCCGAAGCAGCCGTGGTCGGTCATGTGGCCGACGATGCGCAGACTTTGATAATCAGGCCAACGGGTTGAGGGTGTCTCGGTAACGGTGCTGCGCTCAAATGGTCAGCGCATCACCGCTGCTGAGATGCTCAGCGTAGACCGATGCGGCCCAGGCGGCTTGCCTCGTCGGGTTGGTTGGAACTTGTGCTCCTATGGTGCCGAGGATGGTGAACCGCATATACGTCGTTGCTCCTGCAGGCGGCGGGCATACTCAGCGGCTTCAACGGGATCCAAGCTGCGCGGTGGTGTCACAAGGGCACCGCATTCGATAGGGCGCTCGATGGTCGACGAGCCGCCCGGGCCAGTCGACGGGCTACTGGAGCTGCAACCGGTCAGCGCGATGGCTGCTCCTGACACCGCAAAGATGAGATGTGCTCTGTTCCACCGGTCGAGGTGTGACCTCGCTGCCGATGCCCCCCGCGCTTCGCTCATGAAGCGACGCTATCTTCAGGCGATTGAAGCGGACGTCACCCGCCGGTATGAATCGCACCCCCTCCTGCGGAATGACGAGAAGAGGATCGCCCGTCGCCGAGGTGCGCGGCGTAAACCTCTGCGGGACTTCGGAAGCCGTGGATCTTCCGAGGCCGATGCGGGACGGGCCGGGACAGAAACCAAGGACAGCGGGGGACCAAATCGGGGAGGGAAGGGGGCGGGGCGGCGGTCGGTGCAGCGCTGCGGCAGGGCGCGAGCCCGCACGAAAATGTCAGCCGTCAGGCCGCACGAAAATGTCAGTGAGACATGCGCACTGGAGCGCCGCGGCGCCGTAGACAGTCCGGGCGTGAACAGTCAGCTGACCGGAGATTCCGGGGGCATCGAACGAAGCGTTAGATCGATGCCATCGGAACTACAGCCACTGGTGCCCGTGGGCAACCGATGTACCGATCATCTGGGCTCCGGGGATCTTCGCCATTGCGGTGAGACTGCGCTCGTTGTCGGCCCGCACCTCGGTGTGAAAGCTTCTGGCGTGCACCGCCACCGGGTGATCGATTGCGGCCAGCTTGGCGGCGGTTGGGCACGGTGATCGTGTCCAACCGGTCCATTCGACGTGGTCAGCTGACGCTTCGGTCCGGCAGGGCTCAGCCGCGGCCCAGACCGGCGCTCGTGCTCGGGCGGCCGGTGCCGCCGGTCGGCGTGTCAGCGTCCCCGTTCCACGGCCACCAGCGTCTTCCGTTCGTGGTCGACCCGGTAGGACTGCCCGCGCTTCAGTTGCTGCGGGTCGACGCTCAGGACCGCCAGACCGGCCGACGAGCGTGTCGTCGACTGGGGCTATGTCCCCGTCGACGACCTCGAGATCGCCCTGTCCGACGACGAGATCGACAAGGTTGTCCGCCGCGCTGACGGCCGCGGTTACACGCCGCTGTACCTCGCGGTTGATCATGTCGCCGAGCGCATCGGCGTGGACGTGGCTACGGTCCGCTCCTACCGGCACAAAGGGATGCTGCCGGAGCCGGATATGGAGCTGGGCGACCGGGTCGGCTGGCAGTGGCGCACCATCGAATCGTGGATCAAGACCCGCCGTGGCCAGGGCTGGGCTGCTGGGACCACCGCCGACGAGTCCGGCCGCCGACACTGACGGTTTTATGTGCTCTGAGCGGGGAACGCAGTATCGGTGAAGGACGAATTGGAACGTGAAAGCAAATGGGAGGTCGACCAGGTCTTCATTCTTCCGATGCTCGACGACTTCGTCCCCGATAGTCGCGTCGAGGAAACGTCGGTCGAACTCACCAGCACCTATTTCGACACCGCCGAGCACGATCTGCTCTCGCACAACGTCACCCTGCGCCGCCGTGAGGGCGAGGACGAATCGGGATGGCAGCTGAAGATCCCGCACCCACGCGGTCGCCTCGAACTACTCGCCCCGCTGTCGAAGGATCTGCCCGACGATCTCACCGAGATCGTCACCGGAGTCTGCTTGGGAAAGAAGCTGCGAGCGGTCACGCGGATCGACACCCAGCGCAGCCGGCACCGTGTCCTCGGGTCGGATGGTGAACTGATTGTCGAGGTCGACGACGACACCGTGCGAGCGACACCGGCCGACGGGCCCGCGAACGTCCTTGCCTGGCGCGAGGTCGAGATCGAACTGGGCCCGCATACGAACAAGGTCCCGACGGTGCTGGTGGACAGTCTCGCCGAGGCGGGCGCGCACTCGGCGCACTATCCGTCCAAACTCTCGCGCGCTATGCCCGACCGGTCCGAGCCCGCCGTCGGCGACTCCGCGGCGGAAGGTGCGATACGCGCATATCTCTGCACCCAGATCGACGCGATCTTCACCGGCGACGTAGAGCTGCGCCGGGGCCGGGATCCGATCCACGACACCCGCGTCGCGGCGCGACGACTGCGCAGCACGCTGCGGGTGTTCGGCAAGCTGTTGGATCCCCGCGCCGTCGGCGATACGGAGAACGAGCTGAGGTGGTTCGCGGGCCTGCTCGGCGAAGTACGTGACTGCCACGTCCAGCGTCGCCGCCTCGCCGACCGGCTCGGGAAGTTGCCGCCCGAACTCGTCTTGGGTCCGGTGGCGGCGCGTATCGACGCGACGTTGCTGGAGCGGCAGCTGCCGAGCCGCAACGCGCTCGCCGAGGCCATGAATACGCCCCGCTACCTGAAGTTGCTCGCAACCCTGCAGGCGTGGCAGTCGGAGCCGCCGTTCGGTCCTCGGATTCGTCGACGCGAACTGGTCACCCGCGCCCACAAAGCCGCGCGCAAAGCCGATCGCCGCCTCGCGACCGCCCTCGACGATCAGCGAGCCGCGTCATTGCACCGCGCACGCAAAGCCGCCAAACGGGCCCGCTACGCCGCCGAATTGCATAAGCCGGTGCGAAAGTCCGGCCGCGCGAAGTCGAACATCGCGTTTTACAAGAAATTGCAACGCGTGCTCGGCGATTACAATGACGGCGTTGTATCGGCCGAATTCCTCTGGCGCACTGCGACATCCGCAGGCACGACCGTCGGCGAGAACGGCTTCACCTTCGGCCTGCTGTACGCCGATGAGAAGTATGCGGCCGAACGCGCACGGGAGAAGGTCGCCGAGATCGCCGCCGCACGATAGATATCGTGGGCGCGCAGAGGGTGTGACCGCCAACGCGATGCACCGCTGATCGTGATTGTTCGGCAGCGGCGAATCAGATTGTCGCAGTCCGGTTCCCGTCGGGTGTCTTTTTGCCGCAATCAGCGTTATCGCAGAAGATCGACGTCGCTCACTCCGGATCCGTCAAGTCCAGTCCGAGGTGTTCGATGTGGTAGACGGCTTCGTCGAGCAGTAGCGCGACGTGATTGTCGTACCGGCTGTAGATCACGCTGCGTCCGTTGCGTGTGCCGGTGACCAGGCCCACGGCCCGTAACAGCCGAAGTTGATGCGATATGGCGGATTGTTCCGTCTCGACCGCCTCGACCAGGTCGCCGACCGAGCACGGCCCGTGCCGTAGCCGCGTCAGTATCCGCAGCCGACTCGGCGTCGCCAGCGCTTGCAGCGTCGCAGCGAGGGTCGCCGCCGAGTCCGCAGAAGGATCTAGGTCAACTCGTCACGGAAGCAGACATCATCAGGTAAGCAGCTGCTGGTCACCCCTGCTGAGCTCAGGCAGATGCTTGTAGATCGTCGAGCGCGAGACACCGAGCAGCCGGGCCACCGACGAAACGGTCTCCTCCGGCCGAGTCAAGATCGCGCGGGCCTGTCGGATCTGTTCGGCGCTCATAGCTGGCGGCCGGCCGAGTCGTTGCCCGCGGGCGCGGGCAGCAGCCAGGCCCTCTTTGGTGCCTTGGACAATCAGCTCACGGATGAACTCGGCCAGGGCGGCGAAGACGTGGAAGACCAGCCGACCGCCGGGGGTGGTGGTGTCGAGGGCTTCGTGCAGGCTACGGAATCCGATGCCGCGCTTGCGGAGTCCAGCCACGATCGAGATCAGGTCCTGTAGGGATCGGCCGAGCCGATCCAGCGACGGCACGACGAGGGTGTCGCCGGGACGCAGGTACTCCAGGCACGCCACCAGCTCTTCGCGCTCGGCGTTCTTCCCGGACTTCTTGTCGGTGAAGATCCGCTGGCACCCGGCAGCGGTGAGCGCGTGGATCTGACGATCCAGGTTCTGATCCTTGGTGGAGACACGGCCGTAGCCGACCAGGGCCGCGCCTCCACCGATCGGATCGAGGGCGTCGCCGTCGAGAGTGAGCGGAGCGGGGATGTCGAGATCACGTGCAGCGGTGGCCATGTCACGGAGTGTATGAGAAAGGGCCGACAAGAATTGTTGGACACCAATCTTTTTCGACATGTTTTATCGACACATGACCGGTTCGTGCGACCTGGGTGTGACTCGCAGCGATATGTGGCGGTGTTCTCGCACCGTTGGATGGCGCGCCGATGACGAGGACCGTCACGACGTGACGTCGACCAGGACCTTGCCGACCGCGCCGCCTTCGACTGCCCGATGGGCATCCGCGATGCGGTGGAGGGGAAAGCGGACCAGGGGCAGGCCGTGTTGCTCGCCGACCGGCAGGGCGCCGTCGCGGACGGCGGCGGAGACATCTGCGACGGCAGCGGCGCGGACGTCAGGACCGGCGGTGTAGAGCACTATGAACTGCAGGCGGGTGTTGCGCACCATGTTCTGCGCAACGTTCAGTTCGACCGGTTTGCCGCCGTCGTTGGCGTAGATCGAGATCGTGCCGCGCGGACGCAGCACGGCCAGGTCCAGGGGGAGGTTCGTGCCGAGTGCTACCTCGGCGACGATGTCCACGCCGTCAGCAGCGATCGCGCGAATCTCGGCGGCCGGGTCGCCCTCGCGGTAGTTGACCACGTGGTGGGCCCCGGCGGCGGCGGCCAGCCGGGCCTTCTCGGTGTTGCTGACTGTGCTGATCACGGTGGCACCGGCCCAGCGGGCGAGCTGGATCACCGCGTGCCCGACCGCCCCGGCCCCGCCCGCAGCGAGTACCACCTTGTCCGCCAGTGCGCCGGGCCGCAGCCGGCGCGGCCCGTCTTCGGCGACGGTGAGTGCGCGGTGCGCGGTCAGTGCGGGAACACCGAGGGCTGCGCCGACATCGAAACTGGCCTCGTCCGGCAGTGGCACGGCCTGCCCGGCCGGTACGACGGTGAATTCCGCGGCGGTGCCGGTGGGCCGGCCCGCTGCGGCCATGAACAGCCACACCCGCTGGCCGACCACACTCGTATCGCCCCTTTCGCCGACGGCGTCGATCACACCGGCGCCGTCGAGGTGCGGCGTGATCTCCGGGAACGCCATGGCCTGGCCGGCGCGGGCCTGCCAGTCGGTGGGGTTGACCCCGGACACGGCCACTCGGACGCGGACCTCGCCGGGGCCGGGCACGGGCGGTTCGCGGTCGACCAGGTGGAGAACGTCTGGACCTCCGTTGTCGCGGTAGACCACGGCCTTCACGACGCCGCGCCGATCGCGACGTTGTTGGAGCGGGACTCGACGGCGTCGAGGAAGGCCAGTGTGTGCGCGTCGAAGGTGATCTCGCCGACCGCCATATTGACCTCCATGTGGGCGGGGTCGACGGTGCCGGGAATGAGCAGGATATTCGGCGCATGGTGCAGCAGCCAAGCGAGAGCGACCTGGGATGGGGTCACCTCCAGGGATTCGGCCACGGCGTGCACAGCTGGCTCGTCACCGACCTTCGGCAAGCTGGGGAATCCTCCGCCGAGCGGGAAGAACGGCACCCACGCGATGCCCTCGGCCATGCACAGTCGCAGCGTGTCCTCGTCGTCACGGGAAACGAGGCTGTAGGCGTTCTGCACGCAGGCGATGCCAGCCGGCAGGGCGCGGCGCAGGCCGTCGAGGGTGACGCTACTCAGGCCGATTGCGCCGATCTTGCCCTCGTCACGCAGGGCGGTCATGGTCGCCAGCTGGTCGTCGAGGTCGACTACCTGGTCGCCTTCCGGACGCAGTCCGGGGCCGGTATCCAGGCGTCGCAGGTTGACCACCGGGAGTTGGTCGAGGCCAAGGCTGCGCAGGTTGTCCTCGACGCTGGCCCGCAGCTGTTCGGGCTGCTGCGCGATCCGTAGCGGCACAGGCCCGACCGGGTTGGGGTCGGCGCCGATTTTGGTGACGACCAGCACGTCGTCCTCGGGGCGCAGGGCCTGGCGGATCACGGTGTTGGCGAAGCTGAAGCCATAGAACTCGGCGGTGTCGACATGATTGACGCCCAGCTCGACGGCACGCCGGAGCAAGGCGACGGCCTCGTCGTGGCGGTCATGCAGCCGCGAGAGTTGGGCCGCGCCGTAGCCGATCCGAAACACGGAGCGACCGGCGATGGAAGCAGTGGATGTGTTGATGACGAGTCTCCTCAGTCGGTGGTAGCGCGATACCCCACCTTATAGAATTGTAATGACAGATTTCAATAATTGTCAGCCATGCGAGAATATTGACCGATGACTCGTCGCGACATAGGTCCGCGACGCTGGTGACGCGACCAGCCGACAAGGAGACAAGGAGACCCGATGCGCGGGGAGCCGCTCGACGCGGAGACGATTGTGTCGGCCACCGAGGAGCTGCTGCGCCGACACGGTCCGGACAAGACGACGGTGCTCGACGTCGCACGGCAGCTGGGCGTGAGCCACGGCAGCGTGTACCGGCACTTCGCATCCAAGGCCGCGCTCCGCGAGGCCGTGATCCGGCGCTGGCTCGACCAGGTGCGGAACGAACTCGCCATCATTGCGCAGAACTCCGAACTGCCTCCGGCCGAGCGGTTGCGAGCACTGCTCACCACCATGTTCGCCATGAAGTGGGCGAAAGCCGGGGCGGACCCGGAGCTGTTCGCCACCTTCCGAGTGCTGGCGGTCGAGCACAGCGCCGTGTCCAGCGACCATGTCGGCTTTCTGGTCGCCCAACTGCGGGACATCATCATCGACGGTGTCGCCGCCGGCGACTTCGTTACGGACGAACCGGAGATGATCGCACGGGCCGTCCTGAACGCGACGAGCCGCTTCCATGATCCGAAACACGCTGCGGAATGGGACTTTCCCGAGACCGAAGCCGAATCCGCTGCGGTCGTCTCACTTGTCCTCGATGGCCTCCGGGCCCGGTGACGTCCCCAAAGTGACGTTGGTCCGCAGTGACGGGGCAGCTGCTGCCCTGAACTAGAGGTGCCTGACGCGCAGACCGTCCTGCAATCGGCTACTTATGGAGGTTCACGTCAACGGGTGAGAAAGTGCGACGGTTCGGACAACTGCCATCAGCGTCCGGATACGAACGTCACGAGACACTCTGGGGTGCTGAAGATTCCCGCAGGTCGGATGCCGCCGAATCTGTAAAGGTTGCCGTGTACGCGGCAATGTCAACATGTCGGGGGTTCGCAATACACTGCGCCGCATGCGAATCGGCTATGGACGGGTCTCGACCCGCGATCAGCATCCGGAGGCCCAGCACGACGCACTCACCGCGGCCGGCTGCGAGCAGATCTTCCTCGACAAGGCGTCGGGGAAGCTGGCCTCGCGGCCTGAGCTGAGCAAGGCGCTGCTGGTGGCCAACCGGCCCGGAGACCAACTGGTGGTCACCAAACTCGACCGGCCCGGCCGCTCCCTCGAGCACCTGATCGAACTGTCGAAGACCCTGCAGGACCGCGGTGTGGATCTGGTGGTCCTCGACCAAGGCATCGACACCTCCACCGCTGTCGGGCGCATGTTCTTCCAGATCCTCGGCGCCATCGCCGAATTCGAGCACGCCCTGATGTCCGAACGCACCCGTGACGGCCTGGCCGCCGCCCGCGCCCGCGGCCGCACCGGCGGACAGAAACCCAAACTCGGACCCCGACAGGTGGATCTGGCGCGGCAGATGTACGACGAGCGCGGCAAGCGCCGCTACACCGTCGAGCAGATCGCGGCCGAGTTCGGTGTCACCCGCCCCACCATTTACCGGCATCTCACCGCTGCCACAGCGAAAATGGAGGCGTGACTGCGGTCGGGTTGGCCGAACTGACCGACGCGGCTCGTCGGCAGGCGATGAGCCGCTTCGAGGTACTGCGGCCTCATATCGAGGACGGGGTTCCACTGATCCGCGCGGCGGGACAGGCGGGCGTGCCGCCCGGACCGCGCAGCGGTGGCTGCAGCGCTACCGAACTGCCGGCCGGCCTGGCCGGGCTTGCCCCGGCCCGACGACGGGCGACCGGCCGGCGCACCGACCCGGAGTTGGTGCGGCTGATCGAGGGCATGGCGCTGCACCGACCGTGCCCGTCGCTGGCGACGATCACCCGCCGCGCCGCGCGCGTCGCCGCGGCACAGGGGTGGAAACCGGTGTCCTACAACACTGTCCGATCGATCGTCACCGCGATCGACCCGGCGATGACGACCCTGGCACACGACGGCGCCGCCGCCTTCCGCGACACCTGCGAACTGGTCTACCGCCGCCGCGCCGACCACCCGAACGCGATGTGGCAGGTCGACCACACCCAGCTCGACATCCTCATCGACGACAGCGGGACTGCGAAGCGGCCCTGGCTGACAGCGGTCCTCGACGACTGCTCGCGGGCAGTGCCCGGCTACACCGTCACCCTGGGCGCACCCTCGGCGTTGAACACATCCCTGGCACTGCGCCAAGCGATCTGGACCAAACCCGATCCCACGTGGCCGATGTGCGGGATTCCCGAGATCCTCTACGTCGATCACGGCGGCGACTTCGTCAGCGATCATCTCGCTCAGGTCGCCGCCGACCTGAAGTTCCAGATCGTGCACTCGGCCGTGGCGCGACCCCAGGGACGCGGGAAGGTCGAGCGGTTCTTCGGCAGCATCAACACCGAACTGCTGACCGAGCTGCCCGGTCACCTCGTGGGCGGCAAGCCGGTTACCCCGCCGGCGCTGTCGCTGCGTCAGCTCGACGAGGCGATCGGGGCGTTCATCACCACCTATCACCGGCGCGTCCACTCCGAAATCGGTGTCACTCCACAGGATTGCTGGGTCGGACACGGCTGGTTGCCGCGTATGCCCGAGGATCTCGAGCAGCTCGATCTGCTGCTGGTGCGGGTCGCCGCAGCGCGTGTCGTGCACCGCGACGGCATCCACTTCCAGGGTCTGCGCTACCTGCATCCCGCCTTGGCCGCCTACGTCCGCGAATCGGTCACCATCCGCTACGACCCGCGCGACATCACCGAGATCCGGGTCTTCCACAAAAACCGGTTCCTGTGTAAGGCCGTCAGCCCCGACCACACCGGAGACACCATCGGGCTCAAAGACATTCAGGCCGCCCGCCGCGCCTACCGACGCCGGATCCGCGACCAGATCAACGAACGCATCGCTGTGGTCACCGACTACCTGCCTGCACCCGATCGCCCGCCTGTGCCATCGAAACCGGCGAAACCTCCTCCAGCACCGCCGCTGCGCGCCTACCGCGAGGACTGACTATGCCCGCGCCACGGAACTGGCCGTTCATCGCCACCAAGGAACACCGCCGCTTCGTCGAGTTCGCCGACACCGTCAGACGCGACCGGACCATCGGAATCTGCTACGGCGCAGCAGGAATCGGGAAGACACTCTCGGCAACCCGCTACGCACGCTGGGACAAGGCCGAACACCTGCTCACCAGCTGGGGGCCGCGCGAGGAATCCGACAAAGACGTCTACGCCGCCCTGTCCCGCTCGCGCACCGTGTTCTACACACCCACCGTCGCCGGACCCCTGCGCGAACTACGCGACGACATCAACAGCTCTACAGCCGCGTCAACATCTGCATCGACCAGCATATAGCCCCCGGCCGGCGCGTACACGAGACGGTCGACTACATCGAGCTGGTCGTCATCGACGAGTCCGAACGCTCGGCCAACGCCATCGAACACCTGCGTGACCGCTACGACCGCGGGGATCACGGGCTGCTGTTCATCGGCATGACCGGCATCGAGAAGACCTTCTCCCGCTACCCGCAGCTCTACAGCCGCGTCGGATTCGCCCACCACTACCGGCCCCTGTCCGGTGAAGAACTCACCTTCGTACTGTCCCGGCACTGGCACAAACTCGGCCTCGAACTCGACCCCGACGACTTCACCGACGCACAGGCCGTCGCCGCGGTCGCCCGCATCACCGGCGGCAATTTCCGCCTCCTGCAACGACTCTTCGCTCAGATCCACCGCGTGTCGAAGTTGCTTGTCGACCAGCGGTATTCGGCATCAGGGCGCAGGTGGTCTGCGATGACGCGGACGATGGTTGCGCGCACCTCATGATCGTTCTGCCGGTACTCGAAGTGGTCCTCGTCTTCTCCAGCATCTCCTCCGACTATGCGTTTCTGCACGTGTTTGGTCTGGTGGTTGCCGCCGAGTTCGGGGCTGTAGGGCAGCCGCAAGTAGCCGCACAAAACGTCGATGCACTGCTGGCGGTGTAGCCCGTCGGATTCGTCGGCGACACCGGCCATCGCGTACACCCCGGCGATGCGAACCGCGACATCGGTGGCACCGAGTTGGGCGGCCGCGGCGCCGAAGCGTTCGACGAACCGGCTCTGCTCGAGATCACGCTGGCGCCGGTAGGCGATGACCAACGCGACCACACCACCGACTCCGGCGACGACGGTCAACGCGACCCGGGTGACGTCGATCTCGGCTGCGGCCTTGCTCGCGTCTACCGGGGTGATCCAGCGCAGGAACCCGTAGGCGGCGAAGGCCACGACCAGCCCGGCGGCCAGCGCAAGACCGACCGCGGGAAACAACCGGATCCGACCCGCCCAGCGACCCGCGCCCTTGCTGCTGGTGTCCATCCGCGCCCGCAGCGCGGTCGACTTCGTACGTGCTTGCGCGCCAATGGCGCTCACCCACCCGAGCATCGCTCGATTCTGCTCGAAACCGCGCTATCCCACCCGCTAGTTCGCACTCTCCAGGCGGGCCTCTCCGGGACACCAGTGGCTGAAAATCGATCGATTCTCAACATCCGGTGCCACCGACAACTGCTCATTTGGAGGCAAACCCGGAGGTCCGGGGCCTGTTACGGGTCATCGCTCTCGCCCACCCGGCGCTCAGCGAAACGACCGACCGAACCGACGGGGCCAGGCCCAGTAGGTGATCGACATTGCGGGTCGACACCACCTGCTGGCCCTGGACGTGTGTCGGGTCAGCCTCCGGCTCCCTGGTAGGAACGTGGAGCTTGTCGGCCGGGTTCTTCGCGCTGCGCGCGTCGCTGATGGCCGTAGCAGGGCTCCAGCTGGCGGTGTTGCTGGTGGCGGTGGGCCATAGGTTTCGGTGGCGCCGAAGGGCAATGCCTTGCGTGCTGGGGGGTGTTTGGGCGTACTCGCTGGGCACAAACAAAATCAGACCCGGTGGAAACCGGGTCTGACCTCGTGAGACGGTGGTGCGCGATACTGGGATTGAACCAGTGACCTCTTCCGTGTCAGGGAAGCGCTCTCCCGCTGAGCTAATCGCGCGAGGTGGAGACGGGAATCGAACCCGTGTGCACGGCTTTGCAGGCCGTTGCCTCACCACTCGGCCACTCCACCGCGCAAAGGGGGAAGGCTGTTTACACTGCCTGGCCCTACCTCTCGAGCGGATGACGGGATTCGAACCCGCGACCCTCACCTTGGCAAGGTGATGCGCTACCAGCTGCGCTACATCCGCATTTGCATCTCGGGGGCTTTCGTTCTGGCCTCCTCGGTGCGAGACAGAACATTAGCCGACGCCCGGTGAAAGGTACAAATCCGCTGGTAGAACGCCTGGAAACGGCGAAGTTGCGAGTGTGGCGGGTGCGGCCGGTGGGGTGTGGGGGACTGGGGAGGTGTGTGCGCCGCGTTCCGAACGCTCCCACCGACGGTCATCGCGAGTGTCATCGGGCGGGCCGGAGCTCTCCAGGTGCCTGCCGACTCGCGGCTGTCGGTTCGAAGGGCGGCGGGCCTCTACCGGGCGGCGAGAATTCCCTTCGGGACGGACACTCGGGATTCGGTCGGTCGCCTCGACGTAGAGCCGCGGGGGCGGTACGGGGCCGCGCCAAGTCTCACGAGTCTCATCCGCAACACGACGAATCGGTGCTGTCCAGGTGGCGATTTGGTGGCTGACCGGTAGAGCGTGCTAATGTTCCATCTCGTTCGGACGGCACCGAGTCGCCGCTCGAACGGAGAGTTCGGTCTCATAGCTCAGCGGGAGAGCGTCCGCCTCACACGCGGAAGGTCGCTGGTTCGATCCCAGCTGGGACCACTCAAAAGCCGCAGGTCAGCGCTATTTCGAGAGAATGGCGTGGCCTGCGTGCAATAAACGTGCGACAAGTTTTACGAGATTCTCGCGCTCGACTCGGGCTGGCGTTCCCTATCGACATCATCGAATGTGACTCTTGTCATAGCTATGCAGGCGCGCAGTTGCTTGCTTTCGCTGCGTAGGGCGGAGGCACTTCGAGCTTCGAGGGCACCAGCGCGGTCGATCGCGAGGGGGATCTCGCGCCGTCTTTCAACGCAGCGGACGCATAGCTTTGTCGACGTCTTCGACCGCAATGCGTATCTGCCCCCTGAACCTGTAGGCTGGCAGGTTGCCATCGGCAATCATCCGCCTGATCGTGTCCTTGCTCACACTCGCCCGCTCGGCTGCGAACTTGATCGACACGTAGCGGCTCGTGATTTGAGCTGATCGATTCTTGCTCCCGCCGGTCCCGGGTGCTGCCCGTCCAAGACGACGATCATCGGGCTGGGTTCGCCCGCCGTTGTCCCTCATCTTTCTGGGCTCCAGGATTCTGCTGGGAAGCTGACAGCTGCACTGGCCGTCCTAGCATGTCGCGCCGGGCTATGGAGCAAACCGTCGAACTGGAGGAGTGAGTCTCTGTCCCGGTCGGGTTCGCGCCGAATGTCCTGGACCGCAAAGTGATCCGGCACCTGTGGGCCAGACCGTGGTTCAGCGGTCGTGGACGCCGAGGAAAGGAGGCCGCAGTTCTTGCTCGTAGGGCGAGACGTCGGCGTCCGGTGGTCGCGCGTCGACGCTTGGTGGTCGGGCTGTGGCTGGACTGGAGGGATCGAAGGCACGGGACGTTCACTTTCTGCCCGTCTAGCCTGATCACCCCAATCCATGAAACCTGAACTTCTGTGTTGGCGCAACGACCCGCTGGTGTCCGACCTTCCGTCGGAGGTTCGAGTCCCCTTAGCTCCACTCGAAAATGGCTTGGTCAACGACCGGGCCATTAGTCTTGTTGCAGGTCCGCGTCGCCACCGCGGTCACCACTTGCCGCTTTCGTCACCGGCCGCCGTCGGACCGCGTTGTCGCCGACGCTCATCTGCACGACGCCCTGCGGGATCTGCAGAACTGCCCAGAAGCGGTGTATGGGAGACGGAAGATGGTGCACTACTTGCGAAGACAGGGATTCGACGTGGCGTTTTGCACCGTCGACCGGCTCATGGGTCAACTCGGCCTGACTGGCGTGGTGCGGGGCTGACGGCGTGGGTGTCTATCCCTGTGTCGGTAGCAGGTGCTGTAGTGAAGTGCAGGTGATGTCCGCCCGACGGCCGCGGCTCGGTTGCGCACAGGAAGGTCGAATGAAAGTGAATGAAAATCCGGCCGGTGCGTAGCGAACCCGCTGGTCAGGAAGTGTCGTCCCCACACGAGTGGGGGTGAGCCCACATTGCAGCGCTGCGCAAGACGATGACGCTGGTCGTCCCCACACGCGTGGGGGTGAGCCCGGCTTCGTCAACGGATTCTCGGCTCCCGTGGTGTCGTCTCACACGCGTGGGGGTGAGCCGAGGGAAGAGCCGGTAGAAGTCGGCAGCGAGAGCCCCTGCTGTTATGGGCTCTGCTCACCTGCCGGTTCGGATCGCGACCATATCGCCCGCCTGCCGGAGTGCACAGTCTGCTGGATTGGGACGATGCGCAGTGGAAGGCGTGCAGTGGAAGGCGTTCTGCCGCCCGAAGCCCGCGAACTACGACACCTTGTCGCTGGCGTTCATCAAGGACACCCGATTCGAGTTGCGGGCGTTGCTGATCGAGGCCGGATCCATGGGCCGATCAATATCCTCGCCAACAATGGGACCTCAAACACCTCGGACTGAACACCGCCGACGTCCGGCGCCTGCGGTTCGGCGGCATCACTCTGGGCTGGCTCAACGAATTGGTTCGGCGTTGGTGCCGATGGCGGCTGACCCGTGAGCTGAATCCCGCGACGATCGCGATCAACCTCCGAGGCTGCCAACTGCTGTCGGAATACCTCGTCGACGCGGTCGGCGAGGGGGCGGCACCGGCGGAGTTGACCCGCGCTCGCCTCGAGGGGTGGTTGGCCCAGTTGCAGACCAAGGTCCCCGATCCGGTGACCCGGGGCGCGATGATCGCCTCGATCAGTGCGTTCCTCGCCGATGTCCACCGTCACGAGTGGCAGCTGGAGTTGCCGCGCAACGCGCTCATCTACGACGACATGCCCGAACGTCCCCACCCCAAGCCGCGCTTCATCGCCGAACACATCATGCGCCAGATCGAATCCCCGCAGTCCCTGGAGCAGTTCCCGTCGCCGGACGGCCGCCTGATCGTCGAGATCCTCATCAACTGCGGACTGCGGCTCAAGGACGCGCGGACCCTGCCGTTCGAGTGCGTCGTCCGTGACGAGGACGGCAACCCCTACCTGGCCTGGCTCAACCGCAAGATGGCCGACCGGCCCGCGTTCTTCCCGCTTTCCGACGATCTGGCAGGCAAGATCGTTGCTCAGCAGCGGGCAGTGCTCGAACGGTTCCCGGCCGGATCGCCGTGGTTGTTCCCCGCGGTCCACAGCAACATCGACGGCAGCCGATATGCCAGTAGCACTCGACTACGCGACCAGCTGGATCGCTGGTTGCAACAATTGGCGCTCGTCGATGAACACCAGCGGCCGATCCGAGTGACCTTCCATCAATTCCGGCACACACTGGGCACCAGGCTGATCAACGCCGACGTCCCCCAACCGGTCGTCCAGGCGCTGCTGGATCACATGTCACCGGACATGACCGCGGTCTATGCCCGACTGCACAACGACACGTTGCGCGAGCACTGGCTCAAAGCCGTCAAAGTCGACGCGGACGGGCGCCCGGCGACGATCGCCACCGATCATCCACTCGCAGACGCGGCATGGGCGAAGCTGAGCATGGTGCGCGCGAAAGTCACTCTGCCCAACGGCTATTGCGGCGCTCCGGTGCAAACCGACTGCGAATACGCCAATCCGTGCCTGGACTGCCGGTTCTTCATCACCACCACCGACTTCCTCGATCAACACCGCCGCCAACGCCAGGACACCCACCGCATGATCAACGACGCCCAGGCCGCCGGCCTGGCGAGGGTGGTGGAGAAGAACACCCGCACCCTGAACAAGCTCGACGCCATCATCGGCGCGCTCGAATCCGTCGAGACCGGCCAGATCCTGGCCGGCGGAAAGGTCCAAGACCTCGATGCCACCGGCTGACAACACCCGATACCTCCTGGAAGCGACCCAGCGCCGCAGCGACGACGCCCGCCGCCGCGCCGAAGCCGCGATCACCTCCGCAGCCCGGCACAAAGACCGAGCGGCCACCGTCGCGGGCATCGCCAAGACCGCTGGCGTCTCACGATCGTGGCTCTACACCCAGACCGACCTCGTCGACGCGATAGACACTCTCCGCCAACGCGATACAGCCTGTCACACGAACCGAGCGTCGGCGGAATCGTTGCGGACGCGCCTGGAAGCAGCCGACAAACGCAACAAGCAACTGCGTCATCAGATCGCCCAACTCACCGAACAACTCGAAGTCGCCTACGGCGAGATCCGCGCGCTACGCAACGCACAGCCGCACTGACCGTTTCCCGAGCCCCGACGAGCCGCTCGCACCGGACCGGTGTTTGAACGCGGTCCAGTGCGGATGGCATCGTGGTCGCTCATGGCTGAATTCCGTCTTGCTGTCGATGATTCGATCGAGCTGGCCGAGATGCTGACCTTCCTCGACGATTGGCTGGCAGGGGCAGGTCCGGGGGTGACGCAGTCCTTTTCACAGTTCGTCGGCTCCGACGGATATTCCGTCGAGGAGTTGCGGTCGGATCTCGACCGGTTCATCTCGCTTCTGGGTGGCAGTCCTGTCAGCGAGCGAACGGTCCAGGCCGAGCCGTTCTAGCCGAGCGCGACGTCGCCGAGGGCGTCAGAACCCGGGTTCGTCGCCGTTGAAACCCGCCCCCCGCGCCGGCGAACGCGCTATCCCCGCTGGCAACGGCAGAGCCCCACGGATCGTCACTTCCACCCTTGCTGGTGAAACCGCCGCCAGCGGCGGGCGCAGTGCCGCGACTGTTGCGATTGACCCGAGACACTTTCGCCGTCGCGTAGCGCAAGGACGGACCGATCTCATCGATATCGAGCTCAACAACGGTGCGCTTCTCGCCCTCGCGGGTCTCATACGAACGCTGCTTCAATCGCCCACTCACTATTACACGTGAGCCCCTGGTCAGGCTCTCCGCGGCATTCTCCGCAGCCTCGCGCCAAACGTTGCAACGCAAGAACAGGGCGTCGCCGTCTTTCCACTCGTTCGCATTCCGATCGAAAACTCGAGGCGTCGAGGCGACGGTGAAATTCGCTACTGCCGCTCCTGCGGGCGTGAACCTCAACTCCGGGTCAGCGGTCAGATTA